>CAZQKT010000156.1:0-7041 GCA_964594055.1 uncultured Spirochaetales bacterium | reverse complement strand
AGCTGAAAAAAGCCATAGAAGAAGAAGACTACGAGGCTGCAGCACTTATCAGGGACAGAATTCGCGAACTTGATCACGCTATTGGAGAAAAAAGTGAATAATTCTTCAAAGCTTGCACAATCAATCGGATGGTTCAACCGGGAAGGGCCTGATTACGATGTGGTCCTCGCAAGCAGAGTACGGCTTTCGAGAAATTTATCGGGTCATTTGTTCCCCGGCACAATGGACAGTGACGAAGAGAACGAGGTCCAGGATGAGATTCTTAATGCTTTTTCCACGATTGGAAAAGAAGAAGAACTGGAAACCTACTTTTTAAATGAAATTGAACCTACAGAACGGCGTATTTTGCTCGAACGGAACCTGATAAGTCAAGATTACTCCCTTCAAACCCATCGGGCAGTGGTTTTGGGCGATGAACCGACATATGTGGGCCTAATCAATGAAATTGATCATTTGCGCACAGTAGGACTGCAGGGAGGACTATCCTTAGAAGGGGTGTATGAACGGGTCAACGCACTAGATTCTCTTCTAGAAAAGAATTTGGATTTTGCAGTTTCCCTTGATTGGGGTTATATTAATACCGAGGTAACAAATATAGGGACCGGAATGAGGGCTTCGGTCATGCTCCATCTTCCGGCTTTAGTCAAGACTTCTCTTATTGATCGGGCGTTTAAAGCAATTGTACAACTCGGTTTGAACATAAAGGGTTTTTTTGGTGATGAAGAAAAATCACTCGGGGATATGTATCAAATTTCTAATCAGATAACGTTAGGAGTTAGCGAGAAAGAAATTCGAGAAAAACTTGAAAACATTACCCATCAGATAGTAAATTATGAGAGGAAAGCAAGAAATGAATTGCTTAAGAAAAGACGGATTGAGATCGAGGACAAAGTCCACAGGGCCTTTGGAATTCTCACTCATTGCAAGACGATTACCTCCAAGGAGGCTATTGAACTGTTGTTAGACTTACGAACCGGTGTTGCCATGGGTATTATCGATATTCCCATAGATAGAGTGACGGGTCTGCTCTTTCTCTCTCAAAAATCGCATATTCAACAACATATGGAGAGTGAAGAAGCGGAAATTGACTCAATTTATCTTGATTATACAAGAGCAAAACTAATACAGGCATCCATCCGGGGAAATCCCGGTTCCATGGAGGAAAATAATGTTTAAAGGCTTAACGCAACGTGCGCAAAAGATATTGACAATCATGGCCCAAGAAGAAGCGAAACGGTTCCATTCCGAACAGCTCCTTCCTGAGCATATCATACTGGCCTTGTTAAAGGACGGAGAAGGGCTGGGATACAAAGTTCTTAAAAAATTAAATATCGATCCCGGCGAGATGCAGCTCGAGGTCGAAGAAAGTATTCCCAAGAAGACCGGAGGTCTTATTTTAGGTGATGTTCCTCCCTCCCAGCGGGGCAAGAAGATATTAGAGGGCTCTGCGGAAGAAGCGAGGAACTTAGGTCACGAATACATCGGGACTGAACACCTTCTGCTCGCCTCTGCACGGGAGCCTGGCAGTATTGTGGCCCGCTCTCTGTCCAGGCACAACATTACAATCGAATCACTGCGAAAAACGGTAATGGACTTGAGCGGCAGCACCGGTGCAGGCAGTGACCAACCAAAGAAAAAAGTTACCAGCCTCGGCCAGCAGCAAAAACGGAAGCAGCAGGACAGTTCCAAAAAATCAACCCCGACCTTAGATGAGTTCTCACGTGATCTGACCCGCTATGCGCGGGAAAACAAGCTCGATCCGGTTATCGGGAGAGAGCGGGAGATCCAACGGGTCATCCAAATTTTAGCGCGGAGAACAAAAAACAATCCGGTCCTCATCGGTGAGCCGGGAGTAGGAAAAACGGCAATTGTTGAAGGGTTGGCCCAGAAAATAACCGACAGCAATGCACCGGAAGTACTTATCGGGAAGCGGGTGATGACGCTTGATTTGGCCTCACTTATTGCAGGTACGAAATACCGGGGCGAGTTCGAAGAGCGGCTCAAACGGGTGATGAAGGAGATTCTCGGTGTCGGAAACATCATTCTGTTTATCGACGAACTGCACACCATAATCGGGGCAGGCGGGGCCGAAGGTGCAATCGATGCATCAAATATGCTCAAACCTGCACTCTCGCGGGGTGAACTGCAGTGTATCGGTGCAACTACGCTCAATGAGTACAAAAAATACGTAGAAAAAGACGCTGCCCTCGAAAGAAGATTCCAGTCCATCTTTGTTGACCAGCCCGGTACCGAAGAGACAGTATCTATTCTCAAAGGCATAAAAACGAGGTACGAGGAACACCACAACGTAACCTACACCGATAGGTCGCTCGAGTTAGCGGTCTCACTCTCTCATCGGTATATTTCCGACCGCTTTCTCCCTGACAAGGCGATTGATTTAATCGATGAAGCAGGTTCCCGGAAGCGGATTCACAACAGCATCCGCCCGAAGGAACTCGCAGATCTCGAGCATGAGATCGAGCGGCTCACTGAAGAGAAGATCTCTTTAGTAAACAATCAGAACTATGAAAAAGCGGCCGCGGTAAGAGATACGGTCAGGCAGCTAAAGATGCGCGTCGAAGAGATGAAGAATAATTGGCAGATGACGCTCCGTAATGAGAAAAATATTGTAGAAGAGGCGGACGTACAGCTTGTAATATCCGATATTACCGGAATCCCGCTTTCGCGAATCGCCCAGAGTGAAAGTGAGAAACTGCTCAAAATAGAGGAAGAACTCCATAAGAATGTCATCGGACAGAATGATGCCATAACGGCACTATCGTCTGCTATTCGCCGTTCTAGAATCGGTTTGAGTTCACCGAAACGTCCGATGGGATCGTTTATTTTCCTCGGTCCTACGGGAGTCGGTAAGTCGCTGCTCGCCAAGACATTGGCCGAGTTTCTCTTCGGGAATGAAGATGCACTCGTGCGGATCGATATGTCCGATTTTATGGAAAAGCACAACGTAAGCAGACTCGTCGGAGCGCCGCCGGGTTATATCGGGTACGAAGAGGGCGGCCTCCTCACTGAGAAAATCAGAAGGCGGCCCTACAGTGTGATACTTCTCGACGAAATAGAGAAAGCACATCCGGATGTTTTCAATATGCTGCTCCAGGTACTCGAAGAAGGAGAACTGCAGGATAACTTAGGGCATAAGGTCTCTTTCCGCAACACAGTGCTCCTTATGACTTCGAATGCAGGAGCTCGGGAGATATCAAAAGAATCATCGCTCGGTTTTCAGGCCCAAGAAGGGATCATGTCATATCACGAGATCAAAAACTCGGCTATGAACGAATTGAAACGGATTTTTAGACCTGAGTTTATCAACCGGGTAGATGAAATTGTTGTGTTCCACAGCCTGACCAGAGACGAGGTGCGCTCAATCCTCGAAATAATGATACTCGAAGTCAAAGAGCGGTTGTTCGATCTCGATATCAGGATAGAGTTTACCAAAGCGGCAAAAGAGTATCTTATCGATAACGGTTATAATGTAAAGTACGGGGCAAGGCCCCTGCGAAGATTGATCCAGAAAGAAGTAGAGGACCAATTGGCAATGGAGATCCTGAAGGGGAGCTTTAAGTCGGGTGAAGCCGTTACCGTAGGTATAAAAAATAATAAAATACAGTTTCGACACAAAAAGAAAGCTTCCAAAAAACCGGAACCGGAACCGGAACCGGCGGGAGTAGCGGATTAACTAGTAGTAATACATGGTTTTAGAAACATTTGTTCTTGGCAGCGGAGGGATGATGCCTTTACCAAAAAGGCATTTGACCTCCGTTTTATTACGGAGAGAGGGTGATCTGTTTCTATTCGACTGTGGTGAAGGGACCCAGGTATCGCTTAAAAAACTGAATCTCCGGTGGAAAAAAATACATACTATCCTCATCTCTCATACCCATGCCGATCACGTAACCGGCCTGCCGGGAATGCTTATGCTCTCTTCACAGGTGGACAGAAGCGAGCCTCTCTATATTTTTGGGCCCCCTAAGATCCGTGAATATGTTGAGTTCAGCAGAAAAATCCTCGATATGTACATCAATTATGAAATTGTGGTGACCGAAATCAAAAAGCCGGGCACGATATTCCATGGCGATGGATATTCTATACACTGTTTTCCTCTTAATCATACTAAGCCGTGTGTCGGATATACGATCGAGGAAGATATTCGTCCGGGAATATTCCACCCGGAGGATGCTGTTCGTTTAGGTGTCCCGAAAGGGCCGAAGTGGTCTGAATTGCAGTCAGGAAAAGCAGTGGCCGGTAAAGGCGGACGGACCGTGGAACCGAAAGATGTGCTCGGTCCGCCTCGACCGGGAAGAAAGTTCGGTTATATTACTGATACAGCCTATATGGACACGATAGCCCCTCATGTTGCCAATTCCGACTTGTTGATTTGTGAGGGTATGTTTACGAACGATCTCACCGAAAGTGCTGCAGAGAAAAAACATCTAACCGCAAAGCAGGCGGCTTCGATTGCGGCTTCTGCCGGAGGAGTGAAAAAAATGGGACTGATTCACTTCAGTCCCCGGTACACGGAACGGGACTTAAAGCAGCTGCTAAAAGAAGCTCGAGAGATATTTCCTAATACTTTTATTACAAAAGACGGGCAGGGGATTTCTATTCCACATACTGAAACTCTAACGTAAATTAATTAGAAGGGGCTGTAAACCGGATTACACAAAAAGATGAGCTGCTCACCTTACTAGGAGGAAGAAACGGTGAGGGATTGTATACTGATGAACGGTAAAACGTTACATTTTAGAGGCGATGTATTTTCTATATTTAACGGGGTCGGAGCGAAAACCGACGATTCTTGTTTTTTTATAAGCTTGTGCCTTTTCAACTGCTTTTGTAGCTTCGTGTATCAGACGTTGTGCGCTCAACAATCTGCCATTACGGGAGCTCAACCCTACAGAGAAAACCGGTGTTGTTTGAAAATCCAGTGAAGACAACTTCTTGAGAAAAAACTCCATTTTTTTAATTGCTTCATCTAATTCGGTGTTAGGCAGAATAATTGAAAAACCGTTATCTTTAAACTCAAATGTCATGTCCTGAAATGTAAAATAATCAACAATACTCTCAGCTGTTTGGCGGTAAATCGGCTTCTCTTTTTTTAATTGAGAAGAAGTAAAGAGAATTAAAACAAGGTCCTGATCAAAAGAAGCGGCCCTTCGCAACTCAAAGTTTAGCCGGTTCTCGAGGTATGCTTCCCAGCCCAATCCGCTGTGGGGCGAAAATAATCCTTGAGAGCCGTTCTGGCTTTGTTTAGCCTCTTTTTTTTGGACCGCCGGGGCCTCTTCCACTTTTTCATGGGGTGCACTTCGTTCCACTTCAGTACTCCGTGAAGGGTGGGTTTCCTCAGACCGGGCCTGAACTGTTTTCTTTTTGGGAGTAATGATAAGAAATACAACAATGATGAGAATGAGAGCGGAAAATGCGATACCGGAATCCCGCAAAACTTGATATAATTCACCTTTTGTTACTATATTATAGACAGAGGAGATAACCATATCCTCATGTTTCGGAATTTGAAGGGGGGCTGTAAAATCAGATTCGAAAAAACTTTTAGGAGCAAGAATTGTATTGTTTCCGCTTTTAAGAGGTGAAAAAGAGCTGCTGCCTGGAAATACGGAGAGGTATGCGGGATGTACGGCGTATAAATAGTCGACACCGGGTTTTGAAAAAATGACGACTGCGCGAAATCGGTCATGTTTTTTAAAATAAGACTCCATTGCACTTCTAAAATGGAGTGAATCGAAACTACTATGTGCTAAGTACGACGAAGTAACAGTCTCACGAAGTGCGGTAAAGTTTTTTTCAACGGCGGTGCTGTTCTCCGTTTTCAGTGTATAGAGTCTGCTTCCTGACCACAGGACGACTACGATAAGGAGAATGAACGACAGAAGGATAAAAAATCGGGAAATTTTCTCTTTCATATAATAATTATACGGAAATAATGGGCTTTGTGAATAGTATTTTTTAAAGGAGATGGTTTATGGTGCGAAAAAGAGTTCTACCGTCTGGTTGGTATCCTGATACAGACAATGAAACAAAAAAAATGATAAAAGAGTGGGATAAAGAATCCACACCACCCGTGACAAACGGAGTGGCAGGAGTTGTTCCTCATGCAGGATGGTTTTTCTCGGGGAGTTTGGCATTTCGTGCCTTTCAATGTCTCGATAAAGAAATCTCGACAGTTGTTATTATTGGGGGCCACTTACCGAAAAACGGAGGGATACTCGCTGCTAAAGATGCTGAATATGAGACACCGCTCGGTAACATTCTCCTTGACGAGACGTTATTGCAATCGTTATCTGCTGATTTAGAGATAAAAGAGGATGTTTTTGCGGACAATACGGTTGAAATACAATTGCCGATTGTAAAGTATCTTTTTCCCGAATCGAAACTGCTGTGGCTGCGGGCTGAGCCGACTATGAAAGCCGTAGATCTTGGTAAAACGCTGGCACACACAGCAGATAAACTAAATCGGACAATTGCGGTCATCGGGAGCAGCGATCTTACCCATTACGGTCTTTCATACGGATTCAATCCGAAAGGAAATGGAGAAGAGGCGTACAGATGGGTAACGGAAGATAATGATAAGAAAATGGTTGATTTACTGCTTTCATTTGATTTTGAAAGCGCAATCGATCATGCTGTTACCAACAAAGCTGCATGTTCACCAGGAGGAGCAGTGGCCGCAGGAGCGTTTGCGCGAGAACGGTACAACGGGGGAAGTATTCTCGTTGATTATTATACCAGTAGAGTGAAGCACAAAGCAGAATCATTTGTCGGTTATGCGGGCATTGTTTACACAGAATCCTCTAGATAGTGACCTAAAACGGACATACTCCATGAATGGACTTCATCGAGAATTAAGCTTCCTTTACTCCGACAATCCGGTTTTTCTCTTTGGAGAGCTGCAGCAGCGGGAAGCAGTGTGAACCATAAATCACGTTCATGAGGGTCTAGATCAACAAGATATTTTGCTACAGGGTCTTTCGGAGGAGACAGCTCCCGGAGATTTTTAATATATGTACG
>CAZQKT010000155.1:0-7050 GCA_964594055.1 uncultured Spirochaetales bacterium | reverse complement strand
ATTTTTTCGAAGCTTCTTCCTGTAAGGGCAGAAGCCTGGGAAGGTACTGCATGAAACATAGTATAACACCTTTTACATAATTCCGCAACTATACTGCGGTATTTTACTATTATCCCGCAGATGTTTAACTGGATTCATGCACAATAGGTGGAACGGCTGGCTACGGCAAGCCGGCGGTTTACGGGCCGGAGGACACGTTTGCAAGCAGCGTCCTCGAAGAGTTTACGCTGGACTTATCCGGCGTGTTCGGGTAAAAGTTTCGATCTTCCGCCCCAATTCTCATTAACAACTTGGAAATTACATGCAATATGCAAGTTATGGTTGAGAATTACACAAGAAACCTGACGCTTCCGACGGCGGAGTTGTAAACTACTCTACCATCGCCCGGGAAACCGGTGTTTCCGCCGAAACCATCCGCGGGTATTTTGAAATTCTCAAAGATACCCTTCTTGGAAGGTTTCTCCCTTCCTATCGTCGACGTAGGAGTGGTGAACCATCTTGCCCGACGGGGCCGCCTGGAACACCCGGAGGTTACACAAAAAGTCCTGGTAAGCATGGTAGAGCGGGATTACACCACGGATGACGGGATAATGGTCCTTGGATATCGGAGCTTTGTTAAAAAACTCTGGAACGGAGAATTGATTACCTCGACGATGCCGTCGCGAATATGAAGAGAATAGTCTGATATCCGCATCGGATGCACCGGGGAATTGTGGGAGAACTATTTCGGGAAATCTCAGAGTGCGATTTCATTGACACATGATAATAACGAAACTATAGTTAACCTATGAAAACCCATCAGCAAATCGATAACCGAAGTTTAGCTATGATGAAGGAGATCATCAAAAAAATTGAAAATGATCCCCGGAAAAATGGGTTGGATAAGGCAAGATCCGTTTGCAGGCGGTGGCTGGAAATACACACTAATCCCTATCTAAAGGAGTGGGACAGAATTTTGAAAGGTGAATGGCCCGACATTAAAAAAGTCCTCCTTGATAATTCGGAAAAGGGCGCTGCTCTCAGACAATGCAACCCATTTTGCGGTATCCTCAGTCCAAAAGAAAGATGGGCAATCTACAGAACGTTTAGAGACCAATGACTCGATCACAACTCGAACACATCATCAGGGCCTCCGGGGCCATCGCAGAAGTAGAAAAATTGGTAATCATCGGAAGTCAGGCGATCTTAGGTCCATACCCCGAAGCTCCTCTTGATCTTCTTTCATCAATGGAAGCCGATGTTTTTCCATTGCATAAAACAGAACGGGCCGATCTAATCGACGGGTCCATCGGTGAAGATTCTTTTTTTCACGAGACATTTGGTTATTATGCGCATGGGGTAAGTCCGGAGGCTGCTATTCTGCCCCGTAATTGGAAGTCCCGATTGATTAATATACAAAACGACAATACAAACAATATAGAAGGCCTTTGTCTCGCCCCGGTTGATATCGCTGTCTCCAAGCTGTTAGCCGGCAGGAGAAAAGACCTCGATTTCGTAAAGAAAATGATTGAATTCAACATGGTCTCTACCAATGAAATTAACAAGGTTTCACAGGAATTACCTCAATTTAAGCAAACCGAATTGAAAGAAGTAGCATCAAAAATAACTCGGAACTAAAGACCATACTCCCCCGACCCCGTACGCCCCCGCTTTGACTTTTTACCACTCCCCTGCTATCGTACTCAGTATGGAAATAACCATTACTCCGGCCAAACTGCAGGGCACGGTCCCCATCCCCGGTTCCAAATCCCACACCATCAGGGCCCTGCTTATCGCTTCCGCCGCCGACGGAGAGAGTGTGATGTACAATCCGCTCTTTTCAGCCGACACCGAGGCGTGTATTGCCGCATGCGAAACCTTAGGGGCGCGGGTCGGCCGGAGCGACGACCGGCTTACCGTAACCGGGACAGGGACAGGGACGGGGACCGGCACAAGGGCGGCAACCGGGGCCGAAATAGACGTGGGCAACTCCGGGACGACCCTCTACCTCACTGCGGGCTTCGCCGCACTCCGAGATACACCGATCATTTTGACCGGAGACGAGCAGATCAGAAACCGGCCCATCGGACCGCTTCTCTCCTCCCTTTGCGATCTCGGTGCGGAAGCGAAGAGCATCCACAATACCGGCACCGCCCCGGTGATGGTCCGCGGCCCGCTTCAGGGCGGAAAAACGTCGATCGAATGTCCGACCAGCCAGTATCTCTCGAGCCTTCTCCTCGCCTGCCCCCTTGCAGGGGGGAATTCGGTCATCTCGGTGCCGCTTCTCCATGAGCGGCCCTACGTAGAGATGACCCTCTCCTGGCTCGACAGCCAAGGCATATCCTATACGAGAGAAGCTGATTTCTCCCGCTTTTCGATTTCGGGAGGCCGGCACTACCGCCCCTTCGAGCGGGCCATCCCCGGCGACTTCTCCTCCGCGACGTTTTTCCTCGTAGCGGCAGCTGTAACCGGTTCCACCCTTCATCTTGCAAACCTCGACATGGACGACTCCCAGGGGGATAAAGCGGTGGTAGAGGTCCTCCGCTCCATGGGGTGCACTATCTCCGGCACGCAAACGGGCGCGGGAAAAGAACTTATAATAGAAGGAAACCGGCTTTACGGGAGAGAAATCGATCTCAACACCATGCCCGACGCTCTTCCCGCCCTGGCCGTTGCCGGCTGCTTTGCGGAGGGTGTAACCAGGTTGTATAACGTTTCCGGGGCACGCCTTAAAGAAACCGACCGGATAACGGTCATGCACGAAGAGCTTACCACGTTGGGGGCCGACATCGAAGAACTGCCCGACGGCCTTCTCATCCGGAAGAGCAGCCTCAAAGGGGCCCGGGTATCCGGCCGCGGAGACCACCGGGTCGTCATGGCCTTAGCGGTGGCCGCCCTTGCCGCAACCGGAGAGACTACGATTGAAACCGCGGAAGCGGTCTCGATCACCTTTCCCACCTTTTTTTCGCTTTTGAACGAACACAGGATGTAAACGGAAAAAATATGTATTGCGAACACGGCTGCTTTAAAGATGATGATAAGCGGACACTGATACTGCGCGGGGTAAATCTCGGAGGGAGTTCCAAGGTCCCCGCCACTCCGGACGGCTCTACAAACAGCATGCAGAGCCTTTTAGATCCCAAAAACGTCTCTTTTGTCGGAAGACCGTTTCCCTTGGAGGATGCGGACGACCATTTCAGGCGGCTCGAAACGTGGGGCCTTACCTGTATCCGGCTTGTCGTTACTTGGGAGGCGGTAGAACATAAGGGCCCGGGCAGATACGACCGGGATTTCCTCGACTACCTCGAAGCTTTGGTAGAGAAGGCAGGGGCCTACGGCCTGAAATTGATTATTGACCTGCACCAGGACGTATGGAGCAGATGGACCGGCGGTGACGGCGCTCCGGGCTGGACCATGGAGGCAATAGGGATCGACCCGCTGAAATGCCATGCAACGGGGGCGGCGGTCGTTCACAATCAGCACGACGGGGCGTACCCGACGATGATTTGGCCGACCAATTACACCAGGTTCGGGGCTGCAACGATGTTTACTCTTTTTTTCGGGGGCAACCTGTTCGCACCACGGACGAAGATAAACGGGGCCCCCGTCCAAGAGTTCCTCCAGGACCACTACATGAACGCAGTCCGGGTAATTGCCTTCCGTCTGCGCAGGTTTCCCCACGTCATCGGATACGGGGCAATGAACGAACCGCATCCCGGCTTCATCGGGTGGGAGCATCTCGATCGTCCGAGTCCCTGGATCCTCAAAAACGGGCCGACCCCGACCCCCTTCCAGGCAATGCTCGCCTGTTCGGGCATTCCCCAAACTGTTGATACCTATTCGTTCGGGATGCTGGGCCCGAAACGGAAAGGGGAGATAACGCTCAATCCTGAAGGGGCCCGACTCTGGAAAGTCGGGGCAGACTGCGTCTGGAAAGAAAACGGTGTCTGGGACATCGAAAATTTTACTCCGAAACTGGTCCGGCCCGATTATTTCTCCGTTTATCGGGGTGAGAAAATAGATTTCAGTGCCGATTTTCTCAAACCTTTTTTTAAACGTTTTTACAAAACAATCACTTCGATCGCCCCTTCAACACATATTTTTCTTGAAGGCACACCCGGCGGGGCGCTTCCTCCCTGGTATCCCGTCGATGGAGACCGGATAGTCGATTCATCCCATTGGTACGATGCAACCACACTTATGCTGAAGCGCTACATTCCCTGGTTCACGATAGACAGTGAAAAACGAAGGCCGGTATTCGGCAAGAGAAGAGTGCAGGAACTCTTTATCCGGCAATTATCCGAGCTTAAACGGGAGGGAGAAGAAAAAACCGGCGGAGCTCCTGTGTTGATCGGCGAGTTCGGTCTTCCTTTCGATTTAAACCGAAAGAAAGCCTTCAGGCGCGAGGATTTTTCCGTACACGAGGCCGCCCTCGACCAGTATTTCAATGCGATGGATGCCAATCTGCTCAGCTGCACCTTGTGGAATTACACCCCGGACAATACAAACCGGCACGGCGACAAATGGAACGAGGAAGACCTTTCCATTTTCAGTAAAGACCAGCAGCATGTGCCGGAAGACATAAACTCGGGAGGACGGGCGATAGCAGGGTTCTGCAGACCGTATGCCCAGCAGGTGAGCGGGACCCCCCTCGAGATGCAATTCTCTATGGATTCGAAAGAGTTTCTTTTTTCCTACCAGCCCGCTCTCGACATCGAAGAGCCGACAGTTATTTTCGTACCCCGCCGGCACTACCCCGACGGGTACGAGGTCAATATTTCGGCTGGTAGTTATCAGAAAGATCCCAAGAATCAACGGCTGCTCATCTACCACGCAGGCAGAGAGCAGCACCACTTCGTTATTATAAGGCCGTCGTTATAAGGCCCGCTCCAAAACAGAATTGAGCCGTTTCACGAAATCGGACGGCTTTTTCAGTTCCGCCCCCTCGGCGAGGACCGCCTGTTCTAAAAGCAGAAAGCTCACATTCTCGATGAGCGATTCATCCTCTGAGTCTTTAAGCTTGGTCACGATGGGATGGTTCGGGTTTATCTCGAGGATCGGAGTAAACGCGGGGAGCTCTTTTTGGCCCATTGCCTTCATCATCTGCTGCATCTGTACGGTCGGATCGTCTTTGTCCGCCACGATGCAGGAAGGGCTGTCGCTTAGCCTGCTGCTCGGCACCACATCTTTGACCCGGTCGCCTAACGCTTTTTTGATCTTTTTGAGAAGCGGCTTTACCTCTTTCTCTTTGGTTTTGTCCTTCTCCGTTTTCAGCTCTTCATCGGCCCCGGTCCTGTTTATGGATTTCAGTTCGATGTCCTGATAGTTTCCCACGGACGGGACCACGATCTCATCGATCTCATCATCCATAATCAGTACTTCGATCCCCTTGTCGCGGTACGCTTCGAGCAGGGGTGAATTACGGAGCATCTCTTCATTTTCACCGGTGATGTAGTAAATCGCCTTCTGGTCCTCTTTCATCCGTTCCTTGTAGTCTGCGAGGCTTACGAACCCCTCTTCCTCGGAAGATTTGAACCGTATAATCTCTAAGAGTGTGTCCCGGTTGGAAAAATCGGAATAGAGCCCCTCTTTGAGCGGTCTGTTGAACTCCTGAATGAACTCGGTAAACTTCTCCTTATTGTTGTCCGCAAGTTCTTTGATCTCACCTAGTATTTTTTTGACAGAGGCGGACCGTATACTGGCGAGGACCCGGTTCTGCTGCAGGATCTCCCTGCTTACATTGAGAGGGAGGTCTTCACTGTCAATAATTCCCCGGACAAAGCGGAGATACACCGGCATCAGCTCCTTTTCATCATCGGTGATGAACACCCGTTTTACGTAGAGCCGTACACCGGGCCGGTAATCCGCCTGATAGAGATCAAACGGAGCTTTCTTGGGAAAGTAGAACAATGTCGTATACTCGAGGGTCCCTTCAGCCTGGGTGTGGATGTAGTGGAGCGGATCTTCCGTATCGTGGAAAACGGTCTTATAGAACTCATGATAGTCATCATCGGTGAGTTCCGATTTCGGCCGTTTCCACAGAGCGGAAGCACTGTTTATCTGTTCTACTTTATGTTCCCGTTTCTCTTTCCGGTCCTCCCCTTCGCCTTCGTATTTCACATCATCGTATTCGAGGAAAATAGGGAAGGCGATGTGGTCCGAATATTTCTTGATGATGTTCTCGATCTGCCACCGGTTGGCAAACTCTTTTCCATCTTCACTCAAATGGAGGGTAACTGTTGTACCGGGCTCCTCCCGTTCGGCATCGACGATGGTAAAGTCCCCCTTTCCGTCACTCTCCCACTTATACGCCTTCTCTTCGCCCGCTTTTCTGCTTATCACTTCGACCGTATCGGCAACCATAAAACAGGAGTAAAAGCCGACCCCGAATCGGCCGATGAGGTTCGAATCTTTCTTGGCATCACCGGTCATCCGGGAGAGAAAACTCTTGGTACCGGAACGGGCAATCGTCCCGAGTTGTTCTTTGAGGTCCTCACTGTTCATACCGGTCCCGGTATCGGATACGGTTATGGTTTTTTTATCTTTATCATCAAACGAAATGTCGATTCGGGGCTCGAATTTCATCGATTTGAACGCATCATCGGTCAAGGTCAGGTATTTGAGCTTATCGAGGGCGTCGGAGCTGTTCGATATCAATTCCCGCAGGAAGATTTCTTTGTGCGAATAGAGTGAGTGAATAATGAGATGCAGCAGCTGTGAGACTTCGGTTTGAAATTGGTACGTTTCCATGATGTAACTCCTTGGTTTCCTCCGGTCGTTGTCGCCGGAAAGCTTGTATTGGCGCTTACCATACAGAAAATAAATTTATTGAGTCTACTGAAAAAACAGAAGTTTTTCCGCTCTTTTTCCATTATCAGAGAAAAAATAATAAAAATCTGTATCAGGGGCAAACATTCTTACATCTGGGGTGAAATAAAATTGATATAACGACAATGTGGTGATATAATTATTTGTGGGAGATTTTTTCCTTGTTCTCGATGAGGGTAATGAGATGAAAAAGATATTTGTCCGGATATCGCTTAATTTGGCGGTTTTTATTATTGCATTTCT
>CAZQKT010000154.1:0-7095 GCA_964594055.1 uncultured Spirochaetales bacterium | reverse complement strand
GCCCCTTATCATCCGAGTGGGCCATAATCAACGCCCCCACCAGTCGGGTCGAAACACCCCACGATGCGGCCCATACGTATTCCATTGTGCCGGATTTGGATTGAAACGTAACATCGAACGCTTTGGCAAAGTTCTGACCCAAAAAGTGGGAGGTCCCCGCCTGCAGGGCGCGGCGGTCCTGCATCATCGCCTCGATCGCATAGGTCTCTACCGCTCCGGCGAACTTCTCACTCTCGCTCTTCCTTCCCGTAATGACCGGCAGGGCCATATACTCTTCGGCAAACCGGCGGTACACATCGAGCATCTTGAGGGTCTCTTCTTCGGCCTCTTCGGCGGTGGCGTGGGCGGTGTGGCCCTCCTGCCAGAGAAACTCCGTAGTCCGGAGAAACAGCCGGGTCCGCTTCTCCCAGCGCAGCACGTTGGCCCACTGATTGATGAGGATAGGCAGGTCCCGATAGGACTGGATCCACTTCTTGTACATGCTCCAGATGATGGTCTCGGAGGTCGGCCGCACGACGAGGGGTTCGTCTAAGTCTTCCCCCCCGGCATGGGTCACGACCGCAAGTTCGGGAGAGAACCCTTCCACATGCTCCGCTTCTTTATGGATAAAGTTTTCCGGTATGAGCAGGGGAAAATACGCATTCGAATGTCCGGTTTCTTTGAACATGGTATCGAGGGTCTGCTGCATCCGCTCCCACAGGGCATAACCGCGGGGGCGGATGACCATGCACCCCTTCACCGGTGAATAATCGGCGAGCTTCGCCTGAAGTACGATATCAATATACCACTGAGAATAGTTCTCACTTCTTGGTGTTATTTTTTCTGCCATGCGGTCCTCAAGAAGCCCAATTATAAAGAGAAAAAAAAGGGCGTGTCAACAATGTTTTACCGGCGAATTGTAACGGTTTCCACCATGTATCGGATGTTCATCCCGTCGCGGTCCTGTTCCTCTTTTTCTACCACAAAGACGAGGGATTTTTCGTCGGGGCTGAGAATTACTTGTGATATCCGGTAGCTCAACACCCCGGACCGTTTGTAGTTGGGACGGCCGACAGTGTAGTCTTTGTACAATCCGTCTGCAAATTTGATAGTCACATCAATAAAAAAAGAGGCACTTACGTTGCTGCCGGACCCGTATTGTGACTGGTGCAGAGAGATATCATAGCGGTTTCCGGTGTTAAAGTCGCGGAATTCGAGGCTTGCCTTTGGTTTTTCTCCGTTTAAGAGCAGGTAGAGGATACGTCCGGTTTTCATATGATTGATGCTGTGTTTTTTTGTGATGGGGATGACGTCTTTGAACAGCATGAGAAACGCACCCAGCCCCTCTTGTCCCGGCTGGACCGGCTCATTGTACAAAGCTCGGCGGACCCCGCCCGGTACGAAATCATTGGCGGGCACATCTACGATATAGGTTTCCGCATAGGGGGATGATGTATCGTCGATTCCGTAGAGAGCAAACATGTAATACCTGGAGTTGCTCGAGAATCCGCAGTTAACAAAGGTCGCAATATCTCCTGCGACCAGTATTGACGCGGAACAAAGAAATACCAACAGAACAATAATTTTTTTAATCATCTGCGTTCCTCTCCCTTTTATCAGTATCGATCATTTTCTCAAATACTGTAGAGAAAATTCAAACACTTTGACCTTTTCCATAAACTAGTTTTAAATAGCACTATGACCATTGCCTATAGGAATACCGTCCTGGTCTTAGGAATTATCATCGTACTCGTCATAGCGGTCCTTTTCTCCTATACATTGTACCGGATTTTGACCGAATATGGGGAAATTTTTCCTACCGACATCGGTGTCGTTAAAAATATTGCGGTGTCGACGGCCCTCATTCTTATCTCCCTTATCGCAGGGACCATTCTTAAAAGCTACTTCAAGAAAAGTACTTCCGTAGAAATATTCTTTTTTATTCTGTTCGTCATTTCTTTGAGCTTCGAAGCACTGCGGGTGGAACTGCTCCTGCTGCACCTGAACAAACAGCCCGTCTATTTTGGGGCCATTATCACACGGATAATCTTTTTTGCCAGAATTTTCAGGGTCCTCTGCCTGTTTACAGCGGGACTTTTCGCCACCGGCTTTACCTATCAAAAATACGAACTGTTTATCGGGCTTGCTGTCCTCATTGCTTTTACTTTGGCCGGCACCGTCGCGGTTGATACTTCCCGGATGCTCGATGAGCTGATCTACGAGGTGGGCAACAGGTCCGAAGTAAGAGTCGTCTTGATCGGATTAAGCGGGGCCACCGTCTTCAATTTTGTTTTAGGAGGAATACTGCACAATAACCGGGACTATCTTTTTATCGGTGCAAGTACCGCCTGTGCGTTCGTAGGTGTCGAGCTTCTCATCCACTCTCTCGGTTTGTGTTTCATCATTCCCGGGTTTTTTCTTCTTATAGGAGGGATATTCCTCTACAGTAACAGGGTCCATGCTCTCTACATGTGGGGAGGCTAACCTACAAGAGAAGAACGGCAGCGGTCAAGCCGGTCCCGAGCGGAATCACAATGTTGTCCAAGTCTTTAAGCGGTAATGCCTCGAGAAGGGTCGCCGCGAAGGCGATTAGAAGTGATATACCGAAGTAACCGGTCAAAAGATACGATACGACAAAGACGACCAGCAGACAGCTCATACTGCCTGTTGCGGTTTTCCCGCCGGTAAAGGGAAGCTGTATCCCGCCGACTCCCTTACCGATAATACTGGAGAAACTGTCCCCGAAAGCGAGGGCGTAAATTGCAATAGAGGCCGCCGGTTCCGGATAGAAAAAGAGAGCCCCCATCGCCCCCAATCCGAGGGTGACCGGTCCCAACACATAGGTGCCTCTGTCCCGTTCCCGTGACGCCAGGTCGGTGAGCCGGGTAATAATGAACACCGATTTTCCCTCGCACCGCAGTTTCTCCGCCCAGGAGTAAACGATAATACCGAAACCGAGCAGAAGGAGGGTGGCATAGATATTGACCGATGCAAAGAGGGGAACGAACGCGATAAGAAGGTGAATTCCCTTTCGAACTAATTCCGTTGTTAATTCTGAAGAAGGTGCTTTGTAAACAACTTCGCCGGCTATCATTGTTGCAAGACTTTTTTCCATATTGTATTCCCTCTAAGGCTGTTACTCCTCATACAAATATGCAAAAACCTTGCCAACTTTTTCAGGCTATGGGAAACATAATAATTTTTTATATTGTAATACTTTATTTGCTAAGCGGTTAGATAAAATGGAGATAAGTTTCGAATGTTATACTTTATTATACGAAAATATTCACGTTTCACTATTGTCGATGATTCAATTGCAGGAAGGAACCGGGGCCGGGGCTTACTAGCCCCGGTCTTCGTCTTGATTGTCTCGTAACATTTCTACCACTTTTCCAAGCAGTTTGTCAATCTGCGGTTTAAAAAAATAACCTAGTGCAATTCCTACGAACAGCCAGAAAAACATCATTCTCCCTCCTCTGTGACAATTTCGATCTTCACACCGCCTTCGGTTTTCATTTCCTCTTTCGGGGGAACAGTGACCGTGAGAATTCCCCGCTTGAAAACGGCCTTGACATTGTCCCGCTCGAATTTGTCTGCGGGAACGTAGTACCGCTGCTCGGAGATGTCCTTTAGCTTGAGCCGTCGTTTGAAGTATTTGACATCCTCCTGCTGTTGTTTCGCGTCTTCCGGGACTTTGGCCGAGAAGAGCATGTGATCACCGTGAAACTCGAGGGTAACGTCTTCTTCCCGAAATCCGGAAAGTGCAAACTCGAAGACCAATGTTTTATTGCTGGTCATGTACACATTGGTAGGAGGATAGGAATAGGTAGGATAGAAATCTACCGTTTCGTCCCAATGGAAGGGATGTTTTCCCTTCTCTGTGAACTCGTCTTTGAACGCTTCGCCGAAATCCTGGGCCGCTTCAAAAATTTCGTCCATGATCCGTCCGATGTCGATCACAATTTTATCTTTCATACATAACTCCTGTATTGAAAGTTCGGCCCCTCATACGAGGCGGCCTCTTCGGGCGTGTCCGTTTTCGGCACAACGCCGCTGCATCACTAGTAATATACTACTCAGGGGTGGGGATGGCAACAATAGTTCTTTTCTGCTACTGTGCACGGTATGAGAGTACTCTACATCGGGGAAATCGTCGGAAAAGCCGGTGTATTTTGTGTGAAGAACCTCCTCCCCGGCCTGAAGGAGGAGAAGGGCATCGATTTTGTCGTTGCTAACGGAGAAGGTGCTACCGGCGGGTTCGGGATCGGGAAAAACCACTCCATCTATCTGCATAAATTGGGGCTCGATACCATTACGATCGGAGAATGCGGCTTTTATAAAAAGGACATGGTACCGCACATCCCAAAAGCCCCGTATATACTGCGGCCGGTCAATTATCCGAAAGGGGCGCCGGGGAGGGGGTGGTGGATCTACGAAACGGGAGAAGAAAAAATTGCAGTGATCTCCGTGCTCGGACAGTCCGGGTTTATCCGGCTGCATCTTGCCAATCCGTTTCTCTTTCTGCCCGATCTTATCGACAGGATCAAACAGGACACCAACCGGATAATCGTCGATTTTCACGCTGCAACTACCGCCGAAAAAAAGACCCTTGCTTACTATCTCGACGGCGCCGTATCGGCGGTAATCGGGTCCCATTTCAAAGTACTTACCGCGGATGAGAATATTTCCCCTAAGGGGACGGCAAGTATTACGGACACGGGAAGGACCGGCAGTAACAACTCCGTGATGGGGCTTGCCCCCCATATCGAGGTGCAGAAGTACGTTTCAGGCATCCCGGAACGCTCCGAAGAGGTGTGGGACGAGCTCGAACTGCAGGGAGTACTTATCGATATCGATACGAACGGAAAAGCGATCCATATCGAACGGATCAAACAACCCGTAGACGAGGAAATATGGCAGCATGAGAGAAACAGGGACCATAGCAAAAATAGAAGGTGACATCGTCACACTCAAATTCCGGCACTCAGAATCGTGCGAAAGCTGCGGGAGCAGTTTCTGCGCTACCAAGGACCGGGTCTTCGAGGCAAAAAACAGCAGGGCCCTGCCTCTATCGGAGGGGGAGACCGTTGCCGTCTACATTCCTACCGGCAAGACCATTGGGGCGAGTTTCATGCTCCTTATCTTCCCGCTGCTTCTGTTTGTCCTGTTTTTTCTGGGGGCCGGGAATGTGTTTCCCGAAAGCGGAGAAGGACCCCGGGCATTAGCGGGACTCGCCGGCCTGGCCGTCGGGTTCGGGACAAGCATTCTTTTGAGGACCTTTCGCAAAACGAACGATATGCCCGAGGTAATCGAGAAGGTAAACGAGAAGACCGGTTAAGAAGGCTGTTCTGCGGCGAGCTTTCCGATTGTCTCCGCCATCTTGTCTAAAGGGACGATGTACTCGATAAATCCGCTCTCAATAGCAACTTTGGGCATACCGTATACCACACTGGTTGCCCGGTCCTGACCAACCGTAATGCCTCCCATACTCTTGATGGCCCCGATACCACGCACCCCGTCTTTTCCCATCCCGGTCATGATCACCGCGATGGAGGCTGCACTGTACAGTTTTGCAACCGAATGGAAGAGCACGTCCACCGAGGGCCGGTGGCCGTTGACCGGATCACTGCTCGAAAGCCGTATTGCGGTAGACAGGTTCTTTTTTTCCAGTTCCATATGGTAGTTTCCCGGGGCAATCAGCACCCGCCCCGGCTGTATCAGATCACCGTCCTGCGCCTCCTTGACCGACAGCGGGCATATCCGGTCGAGACTCTTGGCGAACTCTTCCGTAAAGCCGGCCGGCATATGCTGCACAACCACGACAGGGAGGGAGAGGTCCTTATCGATTGCCATGAACACATCCCGCAGAGCGTTCGGCCCTCCGGTGGAAATACCGATTGCAATAATCCGGGCCTTCTCGGTCCGCTTACTGCCTGCACTTTTTTTCGCCAGCACGTTCGGCATCCGGGGATGCTCTACGGCGACGTACTCTTTATCGATAATTTTCGGTTTTTCTTTTTCTTCTTCCCGTTTTATCTCGAGAAGCGGCCTTCTGCTTTTCCGGTAGTTTCGGCCGTAGACCTGAAGCATTTCGATAAGCTTCCCGCTTACCTTGTGAATGTCCTGGGAAACGGACCCTGAAGGCTTTAAGATAAAATCGGAGGCACCGAGAGAAAGGGCCTCCATGGTAATTTTGGCCCCTTTCTTTGCAAGGGAAGAGAGAATGACCACCGGAATATCGATGTTCCGCTTCTTTCGCTCCTTGAGAAATTCGATACCGTTCATCTCCGGCATCTCCAAATCCAAAACGATAACATCGGGCTTTACCCGGGGAATTTTATCCAGAGCAAACCTGCCGTTCATCGCTTTGTCCGCGACTTCCAGCCCTTCACAGCTTTCGACGATTTTACCTACCAGATTCCGCATCAAAGCGGAATCATCAACAATCAATACAGATACGGTGTCCCGGTTCATGAAAACCCCTAGTGGTCTACGAATTTTTTATAGATTACCGCCCAATCGGTTTTCAAAAACTCGAACTGGGTCTTCATCCCGAACAGCGATTCCGAATGCCCGATAAAAAGAAAGGAGTGGTTACCCATGGCCCGCCAAAACTGATCGATTACCGCTTTTTGGGCCGCTTCATCAAAATAGATGATAACGTTTCTGCAGAACACCGCATCGAGATTTCGCTGCCCGCTGTCATGTTTTAAATTATGATAATCAAATGTAATTATATTCTTTATAGCATCAACGATTTGATAGCCGTTGGATTTCTTTTCAAAATATTTATTGAGGTACTTCTCCGGCACCCCGCTTATCCGTGTCTCCGGATAAAACCCTTCCTGGGCCGTCATCAGAGATTTCAAACTCAAATCGGAGGCGGTTATTTCGATCTTGATTTCGGAAGGGACAATTTCTTTGAGCATGATGGCAATGGAATACGGCTCTTCACCCGTCGAGCAGCCCGCACTCCAGATTTTGAGCTTGTTATCTCCGATCTTTCGTTTGTAATCGACTAGATGCGGGACGACGTAATGCTCAAACGTTTGAAAATGGGCATTGTTGCGAAAAAACCGGGTGAGATTGGTCGTTACGCTGTCTAAGAGTATCTTC
>CAZQKT010000153.1:0-7172 GCA_964594055.1 uncultured Spirochaetales bacterium | reverse complement strand
GGTCATTCTCTCCCAGGTAGTTGCCTCGGTCATCTTCCGTTATCTGTTTCACCCCTACGGCTTGGTCAATGAGTTTCTGGTCAATCTCGGTATTATGCGGGAATATGTAAAATGGCTTGGGGACGAACGGTATGTGTTGTTGGTCTACATCATCCTTGCTACCTGGAAGGATGTGGGTTACTTCATGGTACTTTTTCTCGCCGCACTGCAGACCATCAACCCTGAGTACTACGAGGTTGCTATCATCGATGGGGCAAATACGGTGCAGAAACATTATCATATCACCCTTCCTTTGATAAAAGCGACTATTGTATTCGCCGTTATCATGACTTTTGTCCGGGTTCTCAATCTGTTTGCCCCGTTTTATATGATGACCTACGGAGGGCCGGCCGGTAGTTCGGAGGTTATCTCCCTGCTCATTTACAAAACGGGGTTCGAGTATCTTCGCATGGGAAAGGCGTCCGCAATGTCGGTCGTACTGCTGCTTATCGGGGTGATTATCGTGTATACGCTTAACAGAGGGGAGAAGACGAGATGAGATCAACAGCTTTTCTTCGAACGAATCTACGTTCAAATCTGCGATCGAGACTCCGTCGGTACGGATCGAATGTGCTTGCCTACGGCCTGCTCCTCTTTATCTGCCTTATCATTCTTGTTCCGGTCTATTTTATGTTCATAACCTCGGTAAAGACCAGCCAGGAGATTTTCGCCATCCCCATCAAATGGCTTCCGGAACAGTTCATGTGGAAGAACTATATAGCAATTTTTCAAAAGCACCCGTTTGCCAGATATTTCTTGAACAGTGTATTTGTAGCAGGAGTAACAGCAGGAGCGAATCTTTTCTTCTCTTCTATGGCCGGATACGGATTGGCTAAGTTCAAGTTCAAGGGGAGACATGTAATCCTCTCTTTTGTACTGGTGACTCTCCTTTTGCCGCGGCAGGGTATCGTTGTTCCGCTCTACCTGATTATGCAGTCGATAAAACTGGTCGATAATTTGTGGGCAGTCATTCTGCCGTTCGCGGCCACTTCGTTCGGTGTGTTTCTCATGCGGCAGTATCTCGTCTCCATTCCGGACAGCCTCCTCGAATCTCCCCGAATCGACGGGGCGGGCGAGTTTCGGATCTACTGGAATATCGTCGTACCTCTCATTGTTCCGGCATTTGCCGCACTGGGTATTTTCAGTTTTACATTCAACTGGAACAATTTTCTCTGGCCATTGATCATTTTAAAAACTCAGCTCAACTACACCATGCCGTTGGGTATCGCCATGATGCAGGGTGTTTATGAAACGGCTTACAATGAACTGCTGGCCGCTGCCATGTTTTCTTCCGTACCGATTTTAGTCGTTTACTTTATTCTGCAAAAACGGTTTATTAATAGTATGGTTATGAGCGGGATAAAGGAATAAAAACATGTCCGAGTCGGATATCAGAAATCTCAATCCTGTTGAGCAGTCGATTTACCGGATTATCTACAAGCACGGCCCCGTATCAAAAAATGAGATCGCTTCTCATGCCGATGTCTCTCTGGCAACAGTCTCCCGGGTCATCAATACCCTCGAGAAGAAAAACGTAGTGGCCCCGCTCAACAAAGAAGAAGCAGGGGGGAGGGTCGCCCTCAAGTATAAGGTTGATGATAAACAGCATGTCCTTTTCAGCGGGTTTATCTGTTTTGAAGTGTGCGGGATCGGCCTGTGTGATATAAACGGCGGTATTTGTGAATTGGAAACAATACCAATGCGCCCCGATAAAAATCCGAATGAAATAATTGAGTTTTTTAACACCTTTATTCAGCGAACCCTCCGGGAGCACCATCTCAGCAAAAGCGATGTTCTCGGGTTCGGCCTCGGAGTATTGGGCCCTATTCTCAAGGACAAGGGGATTATCTATAATCCCTATCACCTCGATTCCTCAGTCTGGAACAATACACCAATTAAGGACCTGGTCGAAATGAAAACGGGCATTACGACGTTTATCGATAACTTGGCAGAAATCGCGCTCTTAGGAGAGTTGTATCCTAAAATCAAGGAATCAACCGGGAATGTGGCCTATCTCTGGATGGACCGTGGTATCGGTTGTGCTGTCTATTCGAATGGCGCGATCGGATTCGGCAGTATTGATGTCAGTTCGAACATCGGACATATGGTCATCGATTTCAAGGGAGAACAATGTGTGTGCGGGAAACGGGGCTGTTTGGAAACGTACGCTTCGATCGAATCGATGTATCGTCACCTCGAGAAACGAATATCCGTGTTTCCGGCACTTACCGCCGAAGAGGCAGAATACTGTTCAAACAACGTTTGGCGCTGCTGTCCGGAATTGGTCCAGATTGGGCGGGTGCTCGAGAATCCGAATCGCGAGGTTACAGCCTTTATCGAGGAGCTTGAGGATGCCGTCACCTCTTCCCTAATCAATTTTATTCAATTGTTTAATGCCAATACGATCTACTATGCCGGCCGGACACCGGAACAGCTTCCTGCAGTCATCGAACGAGCTTTTAACCGGATACTCGAAGAGGCATCCGCGGATTTTTATCGGGATGTTAACCTCATTAAGAGTGTTGTGAATACCGAATTGTTGATAGAAGGCGGATGTTTTTTAGTGGTGAACAAATATCTCAAGCTGATACACCAATCGTAAAGGGTGCGACAATGACAAGCAAACAGAGATTACAAGCCGCTTTCTCAGGTCATCGCCCGGACAGGGTCCCGATCTGGATGATGTTTCCCTACGAGTCTGAGCCGTTTGCAGCGGATGTGTATAATGAGGAAAGCTATCGGGACGTGGCCGAATTGGTAAGAAAAGAGACCGATTTTATCGAACGGAATGCGACGAATACCGATTTCCTGGTCGGCAAAGAAACGGGTCTCGCCAATGTTGATTTTTTATTCAATCATTCGGACGTCGAAAAGACCACTGAGTATCATGCCAACGGGAAAACCCACACTACAGTCCACCGAGTGCGTTACCGGGACACCATTCTCGAAAAAAAGATTGCTACGACCGGGGAGAGTACGCGGGTGGAACCGTACCTTAAGCGGATCGAAGATGTGGAACGGATAGTTGAGATGCCCTATGAAGTACCTGCAATCGACCTCGGACCCTATCGGGCCAGGGCGGAACGGCTCGGAGAAGACGGCCTCCACGGTATCCAATGTATTGATCCGATTTCGGTGTTCCACGATATATGCAGTGAGGTCGATTTTACAATGTGGGTATATACCCATCGGGATTTAGTAAAAGAGTTCCTTTCAGCTGTGGCACCGCGAGTAAAAGCAGTATATGCGCAGTTTCTCGATGCGAGTGTAGGAGAGATCTTCTGGGTCTCGGGCCCGGAATACCTTTGTCCCCCGTTTGCCTCACCGGAGACGTTCAACGAACTCGGAGCGGGCTTTGATCGACCGCTTTTCGATATGATTCGGGAAAAAGGAAAGAAAACGATACTCCACTGCCACGGGATGATAAGCGATGTGCTCCCCGGTATCAAGGATCTCAATCCGCACGCACTGCACCCGATCGAACCGCCGCCGTTCGGTGACTGCAGCCTAACGGAGGCGCGGTCCGCACTCGGCGACGATGTTATACTGATCGGCAATATCGAGTATATGGACTTGGAAAGCAAGGGTCCGGGGGAGATCGAAACACTGGTTAAAAATGGCATTGACGAGGGTGGAAGAGAACGGTTCGTGCTTTCCCCATCCTGTACTCCCTTTGGTGATACGTTGAATGAACGGGTCGCTGAGAACTATAAGCAAATGATCGAGACCGGAATTCGCTATGGTACGAATAGGTAGACGAATCGGTAGATCGATTTTATGTAAAAAAATCTTTTTTATAGGAGTGGAACGATGAAAGCTATCATGGTTATGTATGATTCACTCAATCGCAGAATGCTTCCCAATTACGGCTGCGAATGGACGAAGGCGCCCAATTTCGAGCGGTTGGGGGAGCAGAGTATTACCTTTGATACCTGTTTCGCCGGGAGCCTGCCCTGCATGCCGGCGAGAAGAGAGATCCACACCGGACGGTACAATTTTTTACATAGAAGCTGGGGGCCGATCGAGCCTTTTGATGACTCTATGCCCACAATACTGAAAAAGAACGGGGTGTACAGCCACTTAGTAAGTGATCACTATCACTACTGGGAAGACGGCGGTGCTACCTATCATAATCGCTATAATAGCTGGGAGATCGTTCGCGGTCAGGAAGGCGACCAATGGAAAGGAAGTGTGGCCGACCCGAAAGTCCCGGAGATGCTCGGTCGTTACTGGCGACAGGAACGGGTAAACCGGGAATATATGCAGCGGGAAGAAGATATGCCCCAGCGGCGGACGTTCAAGCTGGGGATGGAGTTTATCGAAAAGAACAAGGATGAGGACAACTGGTTCCTCCAGATAGAAACGTTCGACCCGCATGAGCCGTTTTTCTCTCAGGAGGCGTACAAAGCGCTCTATCCGCACCGCTACGACGGGCCTGAGTTCTACTGGCCCGACTACGACCGAGTGCAGGAGAGCCCGAAACAGGTCGACCACCTCCGGTATCAGTACGCTGCGATGATCAGTATGTGTGATGCCTACCTGGGTAAAGTACTGGATATGATGGACCGCTACGATATGTGGAAAGATACCATGCTCATCGTCAATACCGACCACGGGTATCTCTTAGGAGAGCACGACTGGTGGGCAAAGTGCTCAATGCCTTTCTACAACGAAGTGTCCCATCTGCCGCTTTTTATCTGGGACCCGCGAACCGGGAAATCGGGTGAAAGACGGAAGAGTCTCGTCCAGACCATCGACCTCGCTCCGACTATTTTCGACTATTTCGACATTCCGGTCCCGAAAGATATGACGGGGAAGCCGCTGCGCGAAACAATTGAGAAGGACACACCGGTGCGGGAGGCCGCTCTCTTCGGGATGCACGGAGGGCACATAAACTGCACCGACGGCCGTTACGTGTACATGCTCAAACCCAATATGGACGGTGAGCATCCCTTATTCGAGTACACGGTGATGCCCACCCACATGCGGGAGCTGTTTTCCCTCGAGGAGATGCGTACGGCAACGCTTGCCGGACCGTTTTCGTTTACCAAGGGGTGTAAGACGATGAAGTTCGCGGCCTGGGAAGGACGTATCGGCGGGCCGGACGGAGAATTAATCAGGGACATTAACCACACCCTGCTCTTCGACCTTGAAAACGACCCCGAACAGTTGCATCCGATAGAAGATGCCGCGGTCGAAGAGAAGATGAAAGAACACATCGCCCGGTTGATGCGGGAACACGATGCGCCCTCCGAGCTGTATGACCGAATGGGGCTGCTGCAGAAAGCGGGCGTTTAGGGCCGTGTAAGGGATTGCCGGGGTATCCGACTAGTACCCCAATTCCTCGCCGATGAGGACCACGGTGAGCCGGCCCGGTTCGTGACTTCGTCGGGTAACGACAGTGTGGGTGCAGATACACTCTTTTGAGAGACAATCCTCGCATTCTCCCGATTTTGCACAGGGGGTGTTCTGCTTAAGCCGCTTTACATTCACCGGAGATGCGTAATGCTTGACCCGGGAGATGGCCGCTTCTTCGTCTTTTACCACCTTGTTCATCCCCGCAACCACGATCACCCGGGAAGGTCCGTAGATAAACGGTGCGAGCCTTGTCCCCCGCCCGTCGATGTTTACCAGCTTTCCGTCCATGGTAATAGCGTTGCTGCTCAAGAAGAAGAAGTCGGCAGAGAATGTCTTTCGAAAAAGCTCCCGGGATTCCTCCGGGGTTTTTGCCGTGTCTCTGTCCAGGCATGTGTATGAGCCCCGCCGTAAGGCGTCTAAAAGGCCGATATCCTGAATGGTCATGGACCCGCCCCAGGAAACGGTGGAGTTTTCGGGGACCATTTTCAAGATTTCATCGAGGGCTTGGCTTTGGGTAGGGTAGTACTGGGCCTCGATGTTCCGCCGCTCAAACGCTTTGATCAACTTTTCTGCATTCGTTTGATAGTATTCTTGTTTAGGTGTCATCATGGGTAGATAGTATCATATCTCCCGGCATTGGACCAATACAACCGCCATGCAGCAGAACAGTTTTGTTTTAATCCCACTGTTTCCATGAGAATCCAGAAAAATACTGAATTGCGCTGCGGGAAGTCCGCTGTATGTACGACATTGTTTCTTCAACCAGGTGATCGGTTCTCCTGTAATCACTTCCGGAATACCGGAATAGCCGGCAACCGGATCGGTCTCCACTGAGAAGTACTGCCCTGTTTTCTCCGCTCCGAAAAGAGTCTCAATAAACGGTTGGACAATAGAAAACGCCTGGTTTTTATCGGTCCTGTATTCGCGGAGGAACTGATAGCACGTCTCTCCGTTCCCGCAGAGCTGGGCAATGGAAATGAGAATCTCATCGTACGCCGCATCGGGAAGTCGTGGACCGGTCGTTTTCTTAAGCAGATGCTCGATATTCTCCTGATTGCACATCTCGACTAAGGCGTAGGCGCCGTGGATTGTAATTCGGGGGTTATCTGTTTTGAGAAAGATATCGAGAATGTCGCGGTAGGATTCCATATCTTCGCACCGGGCGAGGGCAACCATGCATTTGCCTTTGAGAAATTGGTCTTCGGATGCGAGGCCTTCCCGCAGCTCGGGAACAGCTTCGATGATCCCCCGTTCACCTAAAAGCTGGGCGGCGATCCATCCGGAGGTAAACTCCCCCTTCAGGACCTCTCTTCGAAGCAGGGCCGCTGTTTCCTCTCCGAACTCGATTTCCCGTAACGCCTGGATGGCCTGGACCCGGACTGCTAAGCGGGGAGAGTCGAGGTACGTGCGGAGGGTAGATTCGGAAAGCCGGGACCGTATTTTTCCCAATTTTACCAGCTGGTCGACATCGGTGATAAAATCCGGACTCTGTTCGATGCGGTTTAAGACAAACAGCGCTCGGATGTCCCGCATCGAAAAGAGCAGACTCAAAACAGATTTGACTTTCCATTCCTGCAGTTTTTCCAACCGCAGAACAGCAATGAAGAAAGGCACCAGGAGGAGGATGATAATTCGGAAATAATTCCGGTAGATATCCATTCCGGTTACCGGGGAGAGTTCGAGAAGTTTTAAGATCGTTCCACCCCCAACCGACCCGGCCAGCCCCGCAACCGCACCGGAAGTCATTCTGATAAACAGGGAGATGTCTACCCGGT
>CAZQKT010000152.1:3920-7234 GCA_964594055.1 uncultured Spirochaetales bacterium | reverse complement strand
ATAGTCTATTATTCTTCAGCAGTCTCTGGATCGGGGCATATCGTTACAGGCATAGCCATTGGCAATGCTTTAAAACGAAAACAGAGAAACGCAGAATATAGCATTCTTTCCAGCAGTTCATATGCATATTTAGCTGATTTTTGTGCAATATCGCATCTTGAGATCCCGCTTGAAGATTCAACTGATTTGAAGGCAGAAAGGTATCAACAATCTCATTTATTTACCACCTTGAATAGTTTAGATCCGGATATACTCATCGTGGACCTTTCCTGGTTTATGCTCCATTCCTTTATTGATCAACTGCCCGCGAAAAAAATCATTCTGTTTCGCCGCATTGCGGATGAAGCTTTTTCCATTGATCTTTCTTGGGGGACCATACGGTTTAGACCTGACAAATACGATTTAGTATTCAAAACGGAACCTTTCACATCAGCAGTTGAAATGGATCAAATAAATCCTCTCATTATTAAAAACAGAGAAGAAATCTATTCTCGTGCTGATGCTTTACGGTTTATGGACCTTGATTCGAAACATCCTATTTGTTTTTTTACTGTAACTGGTAACCCCGGCGAGTTTGAGCAAATAAAGAAGTCCTACTCATATCTCGAAGATGAAGGCTATCAGATGGTATATACGACCAATATCGGTGACGGTATTTTCCCAATTGTCGATTATTTCAATGCTGCAGATCTCCTCATCTGCGGGGCCGGATACAATGCATTCTGGGAAGCAGTATTTTTTGAGAAAAAAGCATTCTTCGTTCCAATAAGAAGAAGATTCGAAGATACTTATCAGAGGGTCGCCGAATGCCAGGACTATCGGTTCGAGCAAAACGGAGCGGACCAGCTGGCGGATTTAATACTCCAACTCTGATTTTTTAAAATCAATCCGGCTGGAAAATTTTGCACTAGTGTATTACACTTCATTACAGAATGGACAGCCGAAACCAGTTTCGAAACATCACTGAGCAGACAGAGTACTTAAACCGACTGCTCAGGACGGCCCGTAATGTAAATCACATCATCACCCATGCGGACAATACAGGTGAGCTTATTGAGCACGTTTGCCAAACACTCACCGAGACACGAGGGTTTTTCTGCGCCTGGATCGTTTTACTGGATGAAACCGGAGGGGTCGTAAAGGCTACAGCATCCGGGATGGATGAAAAGAGGACCGCCCTCTTTCGAAAGAGACTCGAAGAGGACAAATTGCCTGCGTGTGTTTCAAAAAGCATGGCGGAAGAGGAAGTGTTTGTCATCGATATGGACGTGGAACGGTGTGCGGGATGTCCACTTGCCTCGGAGGAAGAGACGGTTGGGGCGATGTGTACAGCTTTAGTAGTTGGCGATGCCCGGTATGGAATTCTCACCGTCAGTATTCCTCGGGAATTTAACACCACCGAAGAGGAACGGATTATTTTCAAGGAATTGGCTGATGACATCTCCTTTGGGATCCACCACATAAAAGGGGAAATGGCACTCAAAACAAGTGAAGAGCGGTATCGGCTTGCGGTAGAAGGGTCGAGAGACGGTATCTGGGACTGGGAACTTACCACAAATAAAATATTTCTCTCACCCCAGTGGAAAAAAATGCTGGGCTACGAGGATGATGAGTTAAAAAATCACCCCGAGCAATTTTTCGACCGGATACATCCGGATGATACAGCGCTTGTGCGTAATACATTGGAAGCTTTCCTTCGGGGAGAGGCAGAAGTCTACTCGGTCGAATGCAGGCTTCGGCATAAAGACGGCAGTTACCGGTGGATATTGGCACGGGCCGATGCACTTCGGGATGAACATGGAAAAGTGTATCGAATGGCCGGTTCCCACACGGACATTACTGAACGGAAACAAAACGAGGAGGAGCTTCGAGAAAGGAAAGAAGAGGCGGAAGAGGCCAACCGGGCGAAAAGCATCTTCCTCGCTAATATGAGTCATGAGATCCGAACACCTCTGAACGGAGTATTGGGGTTTCTCGATATTCTCCTCGGCGAGAATTTGACCGAAGAGCAGAAAGAATATGTGAATACCGCCCTGCAATCGGGAAGGAGTCTGTTGCAAATCATCAACGATATCCTGGATAGCACCAAAATTGAATCGGGCAAAATAGAAATAGCCCAACAACCGTTTTCTCTCAAAAGTTCGGTCCGGGCTGCCGTTGAAAATTTCAAACTCGCAGCAGCAGAAAAAGGACTGGAACTTAGAACGCGTAGTGATGAAAATTTACCTGAACAGGTTTTAGGTGATGAAAGCCGGATCAGGCAGGTGTTATTCAACTTGATCGGGAATGCAGTCAAGTTTACTGAACGCGGTTCCGTAGAAGTAGCAGTCTCACCTGCTGAAAATGGGCCCGCTGAGAAAGCCTCGGTCCTCTTTTCCGTCGCAGATACCGGTATCGGTATCCCGAAGGAAAATCTAGAAGATATTTTTGAATCATTTACGCAGGTCGACAGTTCCTACGCGAGAGCATATCAGGGAACAGGGCTCGGACTCGGCATTGTAAAGCGGTTGGTGGAACTGATGGGGGGAGAGGTGGGTGTTCAAAGCAGCCCCGATAGAGGTTCTACATTCTATTTTACTGTTCCGCTTCGTGCGGCTTTCGGAGAAGTCGAAGGGCCCGCCTCCGCTAAGACGTCCCTGCCGGACGAAGCCGGCGGCGGAGAGGGAGAGCGGAATGGGGATCAGGGTGTTTCAATACTCTTAGCGGAGGACAACAAGATAAATAGGATGGTAACCGAAAAGCTTGTCGAAAAATTGGGCCACCGAATCCATTCGGTAGAGGACGGGAGGCAGGCGGTTGCAGAGGTAGGGAACGGGTTTTACGATCTGGTCCTTATGGATGCCCAGATGCCGGTCATGGACGGGATCGAGGCGACACATGCAATCAGAAACGGAGAGGCAGGAGAAAAGGTAAAAGATATCCCCATTGTCGCTCTCACCGCCCACGCTTTGAGTGATGAAAAAGAGCATTTTCTCTCTGAAGGGATGAACGGGTTTGTATCGAAGCCTATAGACAAAGAAACGCTTCAAAGCGTGCTGGAAGAACTGTTTCCCCGCCCATGAGGTCCCGCTCTTTTTTCGCCATGGACACCCTTATCACTGTAGCTGTTTCGGCTGATACAGCGGATGCAGATTCTCTCATCACCAAAGCAAAAACTGAGATACTGCGGCTGGAGAGCTTGTGGAGCAGGTTTGACCCGGAGAGTGAAGTTTCGAGGGTCAATGATGCGGCCGGAAGAGAAGCGATACCGGTGTCTCACGAAACGGCGGAACTCCTCCGGGCCTCTCGTGACTGGACCGAACTGAGCGGAGGGG
>CAZQKT010000152.1:0-3820 GCA_964594055.1 uncultured Spirochaetales bacterium | reverse complement strand
GGAGGGGTCGGTATCGACCTCCGGGCTTTACGAACGCAGGCTGCACATTTGGGACCCGCGGACCGGACGGCCTGCAAAAAGTGAGTTGGCCTCTGTTTCAGTGTTGGCACCGACGGCAGCGGAGGCGGACGCTCTTTCTACCGCGGCGTTTGTACTCGGCAAAGCGGCCGGAGCGTCCTTCATCTCCGCACTCTCTCATACAGGAGGGGTGTTTATCTCGAAGAAAGGTGCTATTGACTGTGTCGGTACTGCCGAAAAAGTTTTTACTCGGGTTTCTTGATTATTTTGCTTTTTTCAAGGCATCTTCGACCGCTTTTAGATACGCCCTGGTATTTGCCGAAGCTCCGGAGACAGCATCGATGTGAATGTCCTGCTTTTCGATAAGCTTGTCTCGCACTGCGTTAATTACTTCATCGCCGCCCTGCATCTTCTCTTCGACGACCTCGAAGTCGGTGATTTTTCCACCCTTGACATTCACTCGGACCGTATTAGACCAGCGGTAACCGGTAAACGATCCTTCATACTCACCGTCCGGAATCGAAGAGATGTCGATGTCTTCGAGCGGTAAGTTTTTGACTTTCTTTAGCCCTCTCGTTGCGAACAGAAACAGTATCCCGCCTAACACGAGAATAACGATTACTATGATGAGAATTACCTTGCCGACCATGTGTCCCTCCATCATTTATGCATAATTATGATGTTACAGACTTGTATCACGATTTCGGGCTTCTGTAAATTATTTTTTTTAACAAATTTCTAATTTGACTACAATTAAACAATTATCTATAATACATCAAAGAGGAGGGGATGGTTATGTTTTCCGATATCAGTATAGAGAAGGCCGAAGAGCAGGTGAAATTCCAGGCCAGGCTCCTGGATGCGGTCGGCCAGGCGGTAATAGCAACTTCAATCGACGGAACGATTACCTATTGGAACCAGGCAGCGGAAAAACTGTATGGCTGGAAAAGGGAAAAGGTGGTGGGACGAAATATTATGTCCGTGACCCCTACGGCGAGTTCCCGAGAACAAGCAGCTGAAATTATGTACTGTCTGCGGCGGGGGGAAAGCTGGAGCGGGGAGTTTACTGTAAAAAAACATGACGGCACCTCTTTTGAGGTGCTTATTACGGATACGCCGGTCTTTGATGATGACGGTAATTTGGTTGGAATTATCGGTGTATCGATGGATATTACCGAACAAAAGAAGGCAGAAGAGCAGTTACGGAAGGCGTTACAAGAAAAAGATGAACTGATGAAGGAGCTCAACCACCGGGTAAAGAACAATCTGGCTATGGTCTCTTCACTTATCAATCTCAAGGAAGCGGCCGACAGCGGGTCGGTCGATCTTTCGGATTTAAGGAACCAGCTTCGAGCTATTCAGTATGTGCATGATAAACTGTCTCGGACCGAAGGCACGTTGGAAATGCGGGTCAAAGATTATATTGAAGATCTCCTTTCTTTCGTATTCGGGTCTATGGCCGCTAAACCGGTGGAACGGCATATTGAGGTGCAAGATCTTACCGTTCCTGAAAAAATCGCTTCTCCTCTCGGCCTTATTATAAATGAAATTGCAACCAATGCGGTAAAACATGGTTTTGTTGCAGAAAAACCGGCACGGTTTACGGTATCACTCCATGAAGACACATCGGGAGGAGACTATCTGCTTACCCTTTCTAATACGGGGAGACCGTTCCCGGAAGATGTCGATCTCCGTAACCCGGCGACCCTCGGTCTGCAGCTGGTTAACGCTCTCGTTGATCAGCTCGACGGTTCGATCGAGCTCGAACGCAATCCGGATACGACCTTTACCATTCGGTTTGCAAGAAGCACATGTACCAGTTGACAATTAATTGAATATAAAAGTTGACACAAAGTTGACAATACTAAAGTATGTAGTCGATTAATGGTTATCCGACCGCTTTCACATCAGTTTGATCAAAATCATCGCCTTTGAAAAGAAGCGGCTCCCGCGTATAAACGGAAAGCGCGTACGCGCAGCAGTCCCCGAGGTTCAGTCCCGCCGGATGGCAGCCTTTCCCAAATTGCCGCCACGCCTCGGCAGCTAAGCTGGTCATAGCACGATCGAAAGGGACGATGTCGATCATACTGTGGTAAAAAAGCAGGTCCAGTTCTCTCCGCCCCTCATCTCCCTTACGGGCTTCAAGTACAATTTCCGCTTCGAGAGCATTGAATGGTGCTATCAGTTTTCTTTCTGTAATTGCGAGTTTTTCTGCATAAAAGTCCCCATCTTCTTCTTGAAACAGAACAGCCAAAAGAGCGGAGGTGTCAACGACCATGAAATACACCCCGATCGTTGTATCCGAGAATCTCGTCAGCGGGGCGGGTGTCCTTGTCCGGAAGAGCGGCGCACCGTTTTCCGACTGCTTGTATTTCCAGAAGCCGGGCCTTCTCTGACCCGTTACCGGTGCTCTTTTGCAGATATTGTTTTTTCTCTTCGAGTGCATCAATGATTACCTGAGTCATAGACGTACCACACCCCTCGGCGACCTCTCGAGCCAGCCGTTCTGCTTTCTTGTTTCTAATACTCAGTGCCATAAGGAACCTCACTACGTATATAAAAATTATATACGTATATGCAATATTTGTCAAGTTTTATTCGATTACTTCCACTTTTTGGATAAGCCCGAGCATATCCACATTAAAGCAGCGCCATAGGGCGGGCTCCCCGTCATGGTGTTCATTTATCACTAGATAGTTGGTGCAGGGCGGTACTTGGACGAGCTCTCCGTTTTGCTGTTTATGGTGGAGCTTTCTGCTTTTCATCACTTTTTTCAGTGGAAACGTCTTCCCCGTTTTCGGCTCGAGGTAGTCTTCGTTCTTCCCCCGGGTGCGGATTTCAGTAATCCGCCACGTAATCTCTGCCCGCCTGCCGAAGTTGGTGATTACCTCATAGTCGTGTTCCACGACCCGCAGCAGAGAGCCCGGGCCGATTTCGGTGTCTTTCCAGTAGAGTTTCATAGGTTCATTTCAAATTACACTATCGCTATCTTAATCTTCTTTCCCAAAGCCTTTGCTACTTTTTCAATTGTTGCTAATCTTACACTTTCTGAATGATTTTCTAATCTTGAAATAGCACTTTTTGTCGTCGATAGTTTTTTGGCCAATTCCTCTTGAGTCATGCCTTGAGATAATCGCAGTTGTCTAATTATTTCCCCTATTCTTAGATTTGTATATTCTTCTTCGATCTTACTTCTAAAACCAGGAGATTCAGTTTCTTTTCCATTTATATATTTCTCTACATCACTCATTTGTTCCTCCTCATGTAATCCTGCCAATACGCTTCTGCTTTCTGTATTTCCTTTGCAGATGTCTTTGTTTTCTTCTTTTGAAATCCGTGTGTAAGAATAATTATGTCATCTTTATAAAAGAAACACGGAAATCTATATATATTTGACTGCCACTCTACTCGCACCTCATAGAGTTTTGTTCCGGACAGCTTCTTAAAGAACTTAATAGGAATTACTTCCAACTCCTCAACCAGTTTGAAAACTGCCAAGACCTTTACAATAACTTTTTCTGGTAATGTTTCTAAAAATTCTTCCGTAGGACATTTAGTGGAAGATGATCTATAGAATTTGATGGCTCTTCTCATCGTAATAATGTTAGCAAAATTGCTAACCCCCGTCAATCTTTTTTTACTACATCATTTATTTGCTCCATTCGTCCAAACGGTCCTCAGGAATAACGTCCCGCGAGTACCCGAAGTTGGCGACCGACGGGAGCCACTTTGGGTGGAGTGAAGCGTAGCCGGGTACTCGCTGTTATGTGATGATTACTCTGGTTACTCATAGTGAGTCCAC
>CAZQKT010000151.1:0-7338 GCA_964594055.1 uncultured Spirochaetales bacterium | reverse complement strand
GGGGCCGATATCAAGATTCCCCCTGCCTCAATACTTTCTTCAGTTAGGCCGGAAACGTATGAAGTAAAGCGGGGAGATACCCTCTCCGAAATAGCTGCAGAATATGACGTTTCTTTGAGCACGCTTTTAAGTTTCAACAATATTACTGATGTGCGGAAAATCCGAATCGGGGCACAACTGCGTATACCTCCTCTTGACGGTATTCTCTATACAGTAAAACCGGGAGATTCGCTCAGTCTGATTGCCTACCGCAATACTGTCTCCCTCAATGATATTCTCGATGCAAACGGTTTGGACAGCTCCGTTATCCGGTCTGGGCAGGAACTGTTTCTCCCCGGTGGAAAAATAAGTGATTTTACACTCAAGAAAGCAACCGGAGAGCTGTTTATTTATCCAACCGTAGGACGTTTGTCGTCCGGATACGGGATGCGCAACGACCCGTTTACCGGAGTGTGGCGGATGCATTACGGACTCGACCTGGCCAATAGAATCGGTACTCCTGTAAAGGCGTCAATGGCCGGAACGGTTGCAACCGTAGGAATAAATCATAAAGGGTATGGACGGTATATTATTCTCAATCATACCGGCGGTTTTCAATCTCTTTATGCGCACCTCAATACGGCGGCAGTACAAAAGGGGGAGAAAGTACGGCAAGGACAGGTAATCGGAGAGATGGGGAATACCGGTCGGTCTACCGGGCCGCATCTTCATTTTTCGATCTATAGATATCAAAAACCGGTCAATCCGAGCACATATTTGTTTTAGAAAAGACATAAAAAATAAGAGGGTTCCCGAACAGTTAACTACCGCAGCAGTATTTATATTTCTTACCGCTCCCGCAGGGGCAGGGATCATTTCGTCCCACTTTCGGAGTGGCCCGCTTTACCTGCACTTTGTCCGGTTGAGATTCACGTGCCGGGGCACCTCCGGTACCAGCTCCACCTCCACCTCCACTGCCCGAGGAACCGCCGCTCCGTGCGGCAATCGCAAATTGGCCCATCTCCGTTGTATTGGTCTGGGCCCGGGAGAGTCTGGATGCGCGGTAGTGAGTAGGCTGGGGAGATTCTTTGATCTGGACTTTTACCACTTTCTTTGCAATCGTAGTGCGGATATCCTGAATAAGTTTATCGAAAATTTCGAAACCTTCGAGCTTATATTCCAAGAGCGGATTTTTTTGTCCGTAGGCCCTCAGATACACAGCTTCCCGCAATGATTCGAGATTCTCCAGATGGTCCTGCCATCGGGAATCGATCTCTCGCAGATATTCAAATCGAATAAAACGATTAAACGGGGCTTTGCCGATTTTCTCTACTTTTTCGTAAATGCTCTCTTTGAGGTCACTGATTATCCGGTTGCTCAATTCTTTGGGACTAATGGTTTCGGCCACTTCGAAGGAGAAGGGGAGTTCATAAAAGAAGCTGTCCTTCAGAGCTTCCTGCAGACCGGCACTGTCCACAGTATTTTCTTTTTTCGAGGCTTCAAACGTCTCGACGATCTCCTGCACAATGTCCTCGGTCGCCTCTACAACCCGTTTGAGCAGATCATCGTCTTCGAGTATGAGATCACGCTGTGAATAGATGAACTTCCGCTGCTCGTTGAGCACATCGTCGTACTCGAGCAGATGTTTTCTAATTTCGTAATTCCGTTCTTCCACACGGGTTTGGGCCCGTTCGATCGCTTTGTTTATCCAGGGATGGTAGAGAGGAGTACCGTCTTTCATCCCGATTCTTCCCATCATGGATTTGAAGTTCTCTCCGCCGAACAACCGCATCAGATCATCGTCGAGAGAGAGGAAAAACCTCGATTTCCCCGGGTCCCCTTGCCGTCCGGAACGGCCCCGAAGCTGATTATCGATGCGTCGGGATTCGTGCCGTTCGGTACCGAGGATATACAGCCCTCCGGCCTCCTTTACCCGTTCGTAATCACCCTTCCATTTTTCCCGTTCCGCCTCATACGATTTCAAGTATTCCTCTTCGTCCGCCTCGCTTCCCACGTTTTTGCGGGCACGGTACTCAGGGCTGCCTCCGAGTTTAATGTCCGTTCCCCGTCCTGCCATATTAGTGGCAATCGTTACCGCACCAGCTGCACCGGCTTCTGCGATAATCAGTGCTTCCCGGGCGTGGTTTTTCGCATTCAACACTTCATGTTTTATGCCCCGGTTATGCAGCAGTTTAGCGAGTAACTCAGATTTCTCTATAGAGACGGTCCCTACAAGAACAGGCTGTCCCTTTTTATGAACGTGTTCTATCTCTTCGCAAATAGCGTCATATTTAAACTTTTCATTATAAAAGATGACATCATCATCATCATCCCTGATAATAGGCCGGTTGGTAGGAATAACGACCACTTCTAAATTATAGATTTTCGCAAACTCTTTTGCTTCGGTGTCTGCCGTTCCGGTCATACCGGATATTTTGTCGTACATCCTGAAGAAGTTCTGAAAGGTAATGGTAGCTAATGTCCTGTTTCGTTTGGCAACTTTTATATGTTCTTTCGCTTCGATTGCTTGGTGCAGCCCTTCCGAGTAGCGTCTGCCGTAGAGAATTCGGCCGGTAAACTCATCGACGATCTGGACCTGCCCCTCTTGGACTACATAATCAACATCTTTATGGAAAAGCTTGTGCGCTTTGAGGGCTTGGGTAAAGTAGTGGATATATTCGAAGTTCTCATGGTCGAAGAGCGAACCGTGGATAAGCCCCCGTTTTAAGAGGAGATTCTCAATTTTATTTATTCCTTCATCGGTAAAAATGACCCGTTTGTTCTTCTCTTCGATTTTATAGTCGCCATCGGGCTCTTCGGGATATTCATCGGTTTCGGGGTCTTTTTCGCATTCGGCGAGCTGCTGTACTAATCTGTCTACTTCTTTGAACTTTTCCGTATCATCCTCGGCCGGCCCGGATATAATAAGCGGTGTCCTCGCTTCGTCAATGAGGATGCTGTCGATCTCATCAACGATGCAGTAGTGGTGCTCGCGCTGCACTTTGTTCTGAATTTCCCACCTCATATTGTCACGCAGGTAATCGAAACCGAACTCGTTGTTTGTCCCGTAGGTAATATCTTGCTTATAGGCCTCTTTGCGCGTTTCGTTGTCCATTTCGGAGAGAACGACCCCTACACGTATTCCGAGATATTCGAATACCGGACCCATCCAGGCGGCATCCCGCTCTGCGAGATAATTATTTACCGTGACAATATGCACACCTTTTCCTGTAAGTGCGTTGAGGTACGCGGCGGTAACACTGGAGAGCGTTTTCCCTTCTCCGGTCTTCATCTCCATGATTTTTCCCTGATGCAGCACAATACCGCCTAAAAGCTGTACATCATAGGGACGCTCTCCGAGGATCCGCCGGCCCGCTTCCCTCGCTAAGGCAAAAGCTTCCGGGAGAATTGAATCCAGAGATTCTCCGTTTTGATACCGTTTTTTGAACACTTCGGTCTGTTCTTTGAACTGCTCTTCGGTAAGTCCGAGGGCCCACTGTTCTTTCTCGTTAATTTCGTGAAGAAGAGGAAGTAGTTGTTTGACATCCCGCTCGTGCTGGGTGCCGAAAATAGCCGTAATAATGTTGTTCGCCATCGCCTAGAATATACTACAAAACCACGACAATTGACAACGATATCTACTCTCTATACTATTGGTAATGAAGTAGATTATGAAAACAAAGGTCCTTCTCCTGGTCATCGTACCGGTAACAATCCTGTTTATATCGGGCTGTAAAAGAGACAGTGAACAAACCCTGCAGAAAGAGCTGCTTTTCTCCATCCCAATCGGGAAAATGGAAGATGAACTGAGTTTTTTCCAATTAGAAGAAAACCCGTTTCGGGAAAAAATCCGACTTTTTATGCGGGACGGACTGTTTTATATCAGTAACGGCGGTGCTCATAAGATAATGCAGTTCAACTCGTACGGCGATATTTTATCGCTCTATTTCAATGAACGGGAAAATCCACAGCCGGTGCTTCTCTCCATGAAAGGCGAAGAAGGGACCGTATCCAATCGAGAAGCGTATCCCTACCCATTCAATGAAGTAGGAGAAATCGCCGTTACCGATAAACGGGAACTGTTAGTGCAGGAAACGGTCCCTAAGGGGAGAGGCGAGTTCGACAATGAGCGTACTACCATGCTCGACCAAATTGTTCTTCGTTTCGATAAAAGCGGAGAACTGATCGATTTTTTAGGACAGGAAGGGGTAGGAGGCACTCCGTTTCCGTTTATCGAGCGGCTCCATGTCTCTTCGAGGGACGATATCATTGTCGTATCTCGCACAATGAAATCGTGGATAGTCTTTTGGTATAATTGGGAAGGCCGGCATATGTATACGGTCGAAATCAGCTACGATAATCTCCCTCTGCCTGCGGATGAAGAGGAGGCCATTCCCCATCTCGATACGATCTATCCGGACCTCGACGCGTACAAGCTCTATGTCAAACTCGACTATTACATCAATGAAAAAGCCCGAACGACTACGACGACGTCAGGAATCGAATACTACAATTCTCAGATCCACACGTTTGATATCCGGACGGAACAATACACCGAACCGATAACACTCCCTCACCACATGATAGATCAAGACGATTTCGACGTGCTCGAGATCGAGCAGGATGAACTGCTGTACGAGTTTCTAGGAATTGCCTCAGACGGGTATTTCTTCTTTTTGAGCAGGGATGAAGGCAGTTATTACCAGTTGCTTATCCTCGATAAGAGCGGCGGCGTTGTTGAACGGGCCCGTATTATATTAAAAGACACGGAAATGCTGTATAGAACTTTTTATTTGGCCCCGGAAGGTATACTCAGTGCACTGCTTTGTGAACAGGACAAAGCTGAGGTGGTGTGGTGGCGAAGTGATACCTTTCTCGAGCGGGAACGGGAATTATTAGAAGAGACGGAAGGATAAATGCGGCAGGAGGAATATCGGGACCCCGGAAAACTGCACTATCACTACGATAGAGAAGATCGGCTGCATTATCTCTCCCCGAACATCAGGGAACGGATGGAGAGAAATGAAAGCGCGGGAAAGCAGGGGTTGAAGAAACCGTTTTTTAAACGAAACCGTTCTCTAATGATTCTATTACTCGATGTTATCATTATTCTCTTTCTCTACTTTATCATACTCCCGCTGCTCGGTCTAGGGGGAGGCCCCTCGTTGGATCGGATAGACGATTATACGTTCGAGCTAAACGGGTTTGTTTTCGACGAGAAGTCCCTTTTGAGCCTCAGTATCGAACGGGCCGACATGTCCGAGACAAACGAGACACATGCAGGAGAAGGGCAGACGATAACGGTCGTATTTTCGGTCGAGGGTACGGAAAAAACGGTGCGTGCAATCGATGTCCTTCCCCAAGAGAAAGGGGCATCGAGGATTATCCGTGCATCTATTCCTTACAACGGAGAGGAGAAAAAGGCCGTTGCTGAAATCTCGTTTGGTGATAAAAAAGCGGTTGTAGAGACGAAATTGCGCCCCGAAGTGGAGTGACAATCGGTAGAATAACCGGTTTTCCCATTATGTACCGAATATATGCCGAATATTTGTTGACCGCAGGTGCGTAATTATATATCCTATATGTAAGGACTGTTTGCGGAGGGAACAATGGTACAATTTTATTTTTTATCTATCATTACGTTGCTGCTTGGCGGACTAGTGCTATCCTTTGAGTACCTCGAGCAGAAGTTCAGCGGGTTAACTCGGTTGAGAGAAGCACTAACCAACAGTAGTTTCCAATTGATTCTTGGAATTCTCACCTTTATATTCGGCATTTTGAAATTACTCAGCGTTACCAGGGGCGATATTCCTGTTGTCGGAGATCTGCTGCCTGCGTTATGTGGTCTTCTCGTAGGGTTTACCCTGTTTTTAAGCTACTACAAAGCAAGATCAACTGTGGAGTCCGAAACGGTAGAGAAAATCGATACTATTGTGATAAAAAACAAGTCGATTATCGGACTCTTTGCAATTATCGTAGCGATTCTTCATTTCATTATGCCTTCTGTTCTTTTTCTCTAAGGCTGCATGCGGGTAACCACAGCGGGAATTGCCGAAAAAAACGGGACCTTTTTCTTAGCACAACGGAAACCGGGCTCGAGTATTGGTGAGCGTTGGGAGTTTCCCGGCGGCAAGGTGCGCAAAGGGGAATCTTCCGCTGAAGCGCTAAAACGGGAGTTTTTTGAGGAGTTTCGGGTAACCATTTCTGTCGGAGAACTGTTCTGCACCGGTTTTTTTACAAACGGCACCAGCAAGTATGAGCTGCAGGCATACCGGATCGAGATCCTCGATCCGCAGGCGCTTGATCCGCAGGAACATCAGCAGGTCCGGTGGGTCCCCTCGACGTCGTTACAAGAGCTTCCCTTTCCGGAATCGGATACCATCATTGTAAACGCCCTGCTCGACCGTACTCGGCCGTAAAAACATTAAATAACCGTCCCCGACGGGATGACCGCCTTCTTCGGAATGATTATTATCCCGTCACGGATGTAATAGTTGCCGTAATCACCGTCTTCCCGCTTTCCGGCATCGATGCCGATCCTGCAGCCGTCACCGATCCGCGTGTTTTTATCGATAATTGCTTTTTTGATTATACATGCCCTGCCGATCCCCATATGGGGGATGTTCTTATCACGGTTTTCCTGTTTTTGTTCTTCTGTCTCGTAGTAATCCTCGCCCATGCAGATTACCCCGTCGAGGTTTGCACCGGACTCAATTGTGGTACGAATCCCGATAATGGATTTTACAATCGATGCATTGGTGATAATACTCCCTTCTGCAGTAAGAGATTCCGAAATCGTACAAAAATTGAACTTTGAAGCGGGGAGGTACCGCTTGTGTGTATAGATGGGATTTTTCTCCTCGTAGAAATTGAAATCAGGCTGCAGGGACGCAAGATTGATATTGGTATCGTAAAAAGATTTTATCGTTCCGATGTCTTCCCAGAAACCGGAATACACATAAGCGCAAACTTTCTTTTTTCCGATACCCATAGGGATTATTTCATGACCGAAATCGGTATAATCATTGTCGAGTAGCTCTTCCATCGCGTCTGCGTTGAAAATATAGATGCCCATAGACGCGAGGTATTCCTTTCCCCGCATGTACTGTTCAGTATCCGGGTGCAGCTCCTTCGGGATTCTGTAATCATCGATATTTTTTTCTGCCCCCGGTTTTTCGAGGAAATCGGTAACGGTACTCTCTTTGTTCGTACGGAGAATACCTAAATCGGAGGCGTTTTCCCTCTTTACCGTTGTCGCGGCTACGGTGATATCAGCTCCGGTCTCCTGGTGCTGTTCGAACATTTCCGCAAGGTCCATCCAGATCGGAAGAGCGTCGTGTAGAGAAAGAGTGTAGATCT
>CAZQKT010000150.1:0-7360 GCA_964594055.1 uncultured Spirochaetales bacterium | reverse complement strand
ACCCACGACCTCTGCCTCCGGAGGGCAGCGCTCTATCCAGCTGAGCTACATGTCCAACTGGTACTAAGAGTACTCGATTCTCTCTTTTGGTGTCAATCCACCCCTCTTTTATTGAAGCTGCGGGCGCTGCCTGCTACAATAAGCCCCGTATGAAATTATCGAAGCGGAACCAGGGGACTTTTTTTGCTGTTGTAGTAGGGAGTATTGCCGCCGGCACATTGGGATGGGAACTGCTGGCACGGGTCCTTTCCTACGCAGGTATCGAGCTTTCTCTTTCTGTAGGACCTGTTGGATTCGATATTGCGGTCCTCTCCGTATACATGGAAATAAACCCTGGATCATTTCTTGGCTTGCTCGGAGGGATAGTTCTATTTCGAAAACTTTGAATACGGACGATGCTTACAACTCACTTATTCTCGCCTCCGGCTCTCCCCGCAGACAGGAGGTTTTAAAGCAGATGGGCATTACCTTTTCTGTGCTACCTGCCGATATCGAAGAAACCATTACCGACGATTCTCCCGAGCAGAACACCATCGAGCTTGCCCGGAAAAAGGTAGATACAGTGTGGAGAAGATATAAAACGGAGTTCGGCCGTCCACACTGGATTGTTGGTGCCGATACGGTCATAGTTCTCGATACCACTAGTATTGGAAAACCGGTCGATCGGCCCGATGCACACCGTATTTTGACCGGCCTCTCCGGGCGCAGACATTCCGTTGTCACCGGGGTTGTCCTTACCGTTAAAAACGGTCCGTCCGAGATCCGGGCACAAGTGGAAACCGCGGCAGTACGAACGGAGGTGTATGTGGCGGAATTGGATCAAGAAGAAATTTCCCGGTATCTCGATTCCGGCGAGTGGCAAGGAGTAGCAGGAGGGTATCGAATACAAGGGCGAGGGGCCTGTTTTATTACTCGGATCGAAGGCAGCTACAGTAATGTTATAGGGTTGCCAATACATACGTTTTATGGCATGTTAAAGCAGACTCATTATCCCGGCGTTGCCGGAATATATTTTCCGCCCCGCGATACCGAATAATACATTCGGGGCGAGAAGAAGAGAAGGAGATGCGGAAAACCAGTTCCGCATTCGTTAAGGAGGAACAATTGGCAGTTGTCACAATGAAAAATTTACTGGAGTCCGGAGTACATTTCGGACACCAAACCAAGCGGTGGGACCCGAGGATGAAAAAATTCATCTTTGCCGAACGGAACGGGATCCACATTATCGATCTGCAAAAGACGATCGCAGCAATCAAAGAAGCTTACGAAGTGGTCCGCAAAACGGTACACGACGGTAAGCCGGTCCTTTTTGTAGGCACAAAAAAACAGGCCCAGCAAGCTATCGAGCGGGAAGCAAAACGGTGCGGCATGTATTACGTTAACAACCGTTGGCTTGGGGGCATGTTGACTAACTTCTCTACCATCAAACGCTCCATATTACGGTTGAAAAAACTCGAAAAGATGGAGATTGACGGTACCTTTGAAAGCCTGACCAAAAAAGAAATTTCAAAACTCAATAAGGAAAAATCCCGGCTCGAGAAAAACTTGGGCGGTATAAAAGATATGAAGGAGCTTCCCGGCATTATTTTTATTATCGACACGAGAAAGGAAGCTATCGCCGTAGCAGAAGCACAGAGGAAAAACGTCCCCATCATTGCAATTGTGGATACCAATTGTAATCCGGAGGGAATAGATTATCCGATTCCGGGGAACGATGATGCTATTCGTGCAATTACTCTTTTTACTCAAATCATTGCAAATGCGGTAGTCGAAGCGGACAATGAAATCGGTCTCGAAGTTATCGAAACCCTCCAGGACGAAGGAGAACCCGCAGAAGAAGCGGAGCAGGAGCCGGCTGCAGCTGATGCCGAAGAACCCCCGAAAGAGCCTGAAGAAGAGGATGAACCGGTAGCGGTTACATCTCCAGATGTAGAGACGGCCAGTCTAGGAGAGACCATAGGCGACTCATTAACCGAAGAGGCGGAAGAGAGCAAAGACGAAAGCAACTTCACCGACGCGGACTATTCCGGCTACAATCCTGAAGAAGAGAAAGAGGCCGAAGAAGAAAAACCGGTCGAAAAACCGGTCAAAGAACCGGTCGAAGAAGAAATCGAGACCGAATTGGTTGACGAAGACAAATTATACGAAGAGTAAGGAGTAGAAAAAGTGGCAGTTCAAGCATCAGATGTGAAAAAATTACGTGAAAGGACCGGCGCGGGAATGCTCGACTGTAAAAACGCATTGTCGGAAGCGGACGGAGACTTTAAAAAAGCGGAAAAGATATTAAAAGAGCGCGGCATTGCAGCAGCTTCTAAAAGAAGTGGTCGGGCGACAAACGAAGGCAGAATTTTTTCTAGTGTAGAAACCAAAAAAGGCGGTCTTGTAGAGCTTGCATGTGAAACAGATTTTGTTGCACGAAACGAAGATTTTATCACTTTTGGTAATAAGATCGTAAACGATGCAGTGAAGTCCGGCAGTGAAGAGATTACTCCCACTATTGAGGAGGAAGTAAAAGAGCTTGTCAGTACCATGAAAGAGAACATCAAGGTCCGCAGAATTAGGATATTAGAAGCGGCAGACAATGAACTGATTGTTGATTATATCCACGGTGAAGGCAGGATCGGCGTTCTTATTAAAATCAAAGCGGAAGACAGCGCTGCATTAGAGAAAGAAGAGGTTAAAACCTTCGCTTTTGACTGCGCACTCCATGTCGCTGCTTTCAATCCGACGTATCTTTCAAAAGAAGTGGTTGACAAGGAGTACCTTACTGAGCAGGAACAGATTTTCACCAAACAAGCGGAACAACTCGGAAAACCGGAAAACGTGATGCAGGGTATCGTAAAAGGGAAACTGAATAAGCATCTTTCCGAAATCTGTTTTCTCAACCAGGGCTTTGTAAAAGAAGAGAAAAAAAGTGTTGAAAAAATAATGAACGAATTAAGCAAATCTATAGGCTCGAAACTATCGATTACAGATTATGCTTATTTTAGTGTCGGCGAGGAACTGTCCTCATAGGGAGGTTTGTATGGATACCACGCTGCAGCAGGCAAAAACAAAAATGAATAAAAGTGTTGATGCAATGCATGATGATTTCAACACTATTCGCACGGGCCGGGCGTCTTCGGCGCTGTTCGATAAAATTAAAATCGAATACTACGGACAACCGACCCCTATAAACCAGGTTGCTACCGTCTCCATTCCGGAAGCACGGCTAGTCGTCATACAGCCATGGGACAAATCGGTTTTAGATGATATTGAAAAAGCTATTCAGAAATCGGAATTATCGTTGAATCCCAATAACGACGGCAAAGTAATCCGTATTAATATTCCGCCCCTTACCGAAGAACGGAGAAAAGAATACGTTAAAATGGCCAAAAACATGGCGGAACAGGCCAGAGTAGCAATTCGAAATATCCGCCGTGACGCAAATGACGATTTGAAAAAACAAGAAAAGAGCAGCGACATTACTGAAGATGATCTAAAACGGGGCATGGATGAAATCCAAAAAATGACCGATGATTTTATAAAAAAAATCGATGACGCAGTAGAAGAAAAAGAAAAAGAAATAATGGAAGTATAATGCCCTCCTCCGAGTTGAGTTTGCCTTCCCACATCGGGATCATAATGGACGGAAACGGTCGTTGGGCAAAGAAGAAAAACCTGCCTCGTACGGCGGGACACAATGAAGGATTGCAGGCTGCCAAACGTATTGTGAAGGCAGCCTCCGATTTTGGTATCCGTTTTCTCACTCTCTACGTCTTTTCTACCGAAAACTGGAGAAGGGCTGAAGATGAAGTTTCATTTTTAATGAAGCTGATCAAACTCCACTTAAAAAAAGAGTACGACTTTTATCGGGAAAACCATGTCCGCGTTCTCCACTCCGGCGAACTCAGCCGGCTTCCGGATGATGTAAAAAAAGAAATAGGCTCGGTTACAAAAGATACCGCACAGTATGACGGACTTACTGTAAATCTGGCAATAAACTATGGAGGAAGAGACGAGATTATTCGAGCTGTGAACCGGCATCTTCGTTCACTTTCCAAGGAAAACGGTAACCTGCAGCCCCCCGGCGGATTAGCGGTGACTGAAAACGATGTGGCGGAGAACCTCGACCTTCCCGACCTGCCTGAAGCCGACCTCATCATAAGGACGGGCGGAGAAATGAGGCTGAGTAATTTTCTCCTCTGGGAGAGCGCGTACGCGGAGTTCTATTTCAGTAAAAAACTGTGGCCGGACTGGGACAAAACGGACTTGGCCGCCGCTATCGAAGAATATTCGAGAAGGGAACGGCGTTTCGGCGGTGTAAAATAGGAAACAACTATGGGGCCTAGAAAACTTTCATCTTTATGGAAACGAGTACTCCTGTTTTTCATCGCGGTTCCGATAATCCTTTCAATAATCATTTTCTTTCCCTATCTCAATCATCTCGTTTTCAACCTTCTCGTTACGGCAATAACAGTTCTTGCTCTCTTCGAGACCGCACGTTTTTTCGAAAAGAAAAACAAGCCTGCCGGACCGTTGCTGCTTACCATAATCGGCACCACATTTCCGGCTGTAAACTATACGGTAGTGATCGGCATACTTCCCGGTTACGCACCATTGATCGTGTTCTTGTTTTTTTCGATTCTTATCTTTGGAAAAGAAGTATTCAGATTGACCGAGAGCACAATCCACTCCGTATTAGAGCGCATCTCGGGCGGACTCTTCCTTCTCGTCTACCCGACGGTTTTCCTCTCCTACACCATATTGATGACCGGTCTTCCGAACGCATCGTTTTACATTGTTTTTTTCTATGTCATGGTTTCTATGAACGATGTTGCCGCTTACATCTTCGGAAACCTGTTCGGTCGGTGGTCGCGAAAACCGCTTCCGGTCAGTCCGCAGAAGAGCCTTATCGGGTTCTACGCCGGGTTTCTCACTTCGATCGGGATCGCACTTGCGGGGTGGTTTTTGTTTAACGATTTGATGCCGTGTTCACTGTTTCACATAACGGTTTTAGGAGCAGTGATCGGAGTTACAACAATTGTAGGAGACCTGATCGAATCGGCATTAAAACGGTCTGCTCAAGTAAAGGATTCCGGGTCTGCTATTCCCGGACGGGGCGGACTTCTCGATTCAATCGATTCGGTATTGTTCAGTGCTCCTGTTTTTTTCTATTCTATTCGTGCTATGATAGAGTTAGGATAACCGTATTAGGATGCCGCTATGAAAAAACGAGTTATAGTCCTCGGGTGTACCGGCTCTATCGGTATGAGCACACTCGATATCATTCGCACTCACCGCGATCGTTTTACTGTGGTCGGTTTGTCGGCTCATGGTAATGAGAGCGGACTGCTGCATGCAAGCGAAGAGTTTGATACGAGCCGGCTTGCCCTCTCCGGTGCACCCCCCCGTTCTCAAGCCGTTCACTACCACGGCCCGGAGGGGCTTCGCACATGTATCGAGGAAACGGATGCAGACATTGTTGTTAACGGAATCGCAGGTTCTGAAGGTCTTCTCCCTTCAATTGCAGCACTACAATCGGGCAAAGACTTAGCGCTTGCTAATAAAGAAACGATCGTCATGGCCGGCAATTTAGTCGGCGAACTCGCAAAAAAGATGAACAGGAATATTTTGCCCGTTGATTCGGAGCATTCCGCTCTTTTTTTTCTTTTTAAAGGATTTGATGCGTTATCTATAAAAGAGATTATCCTTACTGCTTCCGGCGGGGCTTTTCGGGATATGGAAACGGAACAGCTGCACCGGGTGACCTTTCGTGATGCTTTAAACCATCCTACCTGGAATATGGGAAAAAAAATAACAATAGATTCGGCGACCCTGGCGAACAAAGGGTTGGAAGTAATCGAAGCACACATTCTTTTTGCCATGCCCACGGAATCAATATCCGTGGTAATACATCCCCAGAGTAGCATTCATTCCCTGGTAAGAACAGCAGAAGGCTCTCTCTACGCCCAAATAAGTGAACCGGATATGCGGATCCCGATCCAAAATGCACTCACCTACCCCGATGTCATAGATTCTTCATTCGCAAGTCTGGAATTGGGAAGTGGTTTCGCAGAAGGTTTTAAGCGGTGCTCTGAACTCACCTTTCTTTCGGTGGACGAGAAGAAATACCCCATGCTCCCTCTTGCCTTTTCCGCTGCCCGCAGCGGCGGGGCCGCCCCGATTGTCTACAACGCAGCAAATGAAATAGCAGTAAACGCTTTTATTGGAGAACAAATCGGGTATTTCGACATTCCCGCGGTAGTCGAATCGACACTTGAACGGAATTGGGAAAATCTGATAACCTCTTTCAAACAGATATTGGAAATCGACAAACGCGCGCGAACCGAAACAGCAGCAGAAATTCAAAAAATAGTACAAGGAGTAACATGATACTCAATATCATTATAGGATTAATCGGTCTGGGGATTGTTATTATAGTACATGAAGCGGGCCACTTTATCGTAGCAAAACTTTCCGGAATAAGAGTTGAAGCTTTTTCAGTCGGGTGGGGTAAAAAACTTATCGGAATACAACGAGGAGAAACGGAATACAGACTCTCCCTTATTCCAATCGGCGGCTATTGCAAAATGAGCGGGGAAGAACAGCTGATGAAAGCGTGGCAGGAGAATGAAGAGCGTATCCCGAAAGAAAAAGGATCATTCTTCAGCGTCTCTCCCTGGAGACGGATCGCCGTAGTGGTCGCCGGTCCTGTATTCAATTTATTATTTGCAGTATTCGTCTTTTTTCTTCTCTGGTATGCCGGATTCACTATCCGGACTTACGACAACAGAGTAATCCTCGCCTCGGAATATCAGGCGGATGCGTCAGTCGAATATCCGGCAGATCGCGCAGGATTGCAAACAGGTGACCGCATTATCGCAATCGACGGCAAAGACGTACGCCACTACCAGGATATCCAGGAACAGGTTGCTAAATCGCCCGGCGAAGAACTGACAATGACGGTACGGAGAAACGAACAAACGATAATGCTCCGAATAACACCTCGGCTCGATAAAAACACGGGGGCCGGAAAGATCGGGGTGTATTCATGGATAGACCCCGTTATTGGAAACGTGCAGGACAATTCTTCCGCGGATATCGCAGGTCTGCAATCGGGAGACCGCATTCTTTCCGTAACCGGGAAACCTGTCGAACACACCCTGCAGCTGATTGAACAGTTCGAAAATAATCCTGAAAAAGTAACCGTCAGCTACCGGAGGAACGGAGAGACCCACGAGACCACGATGGTTGTTCCCTACGATGAGAACGGCAATCCCAACATAGGATTCTCCTTTGCTCCGAAGGTCTTTCAAACACCCGATCTGAATTTGTTTCAAGAGATCGGAAGAGCGTCGTGTAGGGAAAGAGTGTAGAT
>CAZQKT010000149.1:0-7400 GCA_964594055.1 uncultured Spirochaetales bacterium | reverse complement strand
TGATAAAGATATACAGTGGTTTCTCTTTAAAGGAGATTTCCCAGATAATATCCGACTCTTTTTCCTTATACTCCTCACTTACAAAGCTTTTGTCCACTCGTTTGAGGGAACCGAAATCGAGATAGCGCACAAACTTTTCCTGGACAAACGAGAGCAGTAACTGTTTAACGAAAACGGGATGGGAGAATAGTCGTTTGTACCGCTTATCGTGGTCGTATGCTACAACAGTATGATACCGAAAAAAGAGGTGTGTGAACAAGCAGGAGATAGTGGTTGTCTACCCATTTTTTTCTCGATTTTACCAATATGCTTGATATCACTTATTCACTCTTATGGTATATTTCTGTGCCGGTATTAAGTCGCTTTCTTGGGATTGCAATTGCAATGTACATAAATGATCATAATCCTCCTCATTTTCATGTTAAGTATAATGAGTTCCGTGCAATGAACAACATAAGAACACTTGGCGTCATTGAAGGTGCGTTACCACCAAGAGACCAAGGCTTAGTCATTGAATAGGCTGAATTACATCAGGATGAACGAAAAAGGAATTGGAAGGCTTTAACCGAAACCGGAACATTCGAAAAAATAGATCCGCTTGTTTAAGGAGTAAGAAATGGTCTGGGTAGAAAAAGCAAAATATGTAGAAGAATATAAAATTTGGATTAAATTTAATAACGGCTCAGAGGGGATTATTGATTTTAAACCAATTCTAGAGAAAGACCAGCACCCAATAATAACAGATTTGCTGAATTTACACCAGTTCAAAGATTTTTCTGTAGACGTAGACACACTCTGTTGGTCGAATGGTGCAGATTTTGCCCCGGAGTTCTTATATGATATATTAAAAAAAAACAGAGCATGTAGCCTGATGCAGGCTGTCTTCGCCCCTCTTATTTCTTAAGCTCCTCTCCTTCATCTTTCGAAATTTCAGACAGAAGGCTTTTCCCTCATAGGCGCTTGTCCTTGGTGGTCCTTTACCTTGAAAACACATTTGGCCTGCCCGTGATAGTGATGACCGGATGATTGATTATATAAACTTGCCTACATTGACCTGAAAGAGGTTGCTCAATTTTACGGCTATAGTTTTGCTGATCGCTCTGCGACCGTTTTCGATATTGGAGATATTCTGTCGTGTAATACCTCCGAGTTTTTGCCCCAGTTCGTTTTGGGTCCACCCGTGCAATTCTCGGTAAATTTTTACATTATCACCCGGGGTCACCTTTTTTTTGATGTTCTTATACCACGAGCTCTTTGTCACTTCCACATATTCCTCGTCCGGATCGGTAATGACTTCTACATCCCCATACTGTGCTTTTAGGAAAGATAACAATTCTTCAGGAATAGTATCTGCCTCTATTTTAATATGGTGCGTTTTCACGACTGCCTGCATAAGACACCTCTATTTCAAAACCTAATTTTGTTTCCCGCCAACAGGCGACCCATTGACGAGTAAGATGGCAATGATATTCATTTACACCCAATTTACTAAAATTCGGCCATTGGGACTGGATAGGTCCGTTTAGTTCAAGATCTTCAACCACGTTTGCAAATCGTTTTTGGGCGTTAAGCGGCATTTTCATAACACGCTTTTCCACCTTCTTTTTAAAGAAAACTTTAAACACATACTAATGTAATCATAAATTGATAACATGGTCAATAGAATTATTATAACGGTTATGCTCGGTGGCGGACTCATGTTTCATGCCGTTGCGTTAAACGATATCGTACGTCATATCGAAAGCTTCGGCAGCAAACCTTTTTAAATTTTTGACCAGGTAGTATTAGTAGAAAAAGATGTATCTTTGTTTTATATTTTTCCTTGGACAAACTATACGGTTACATGACGATGCAAAACGATACTATCTGTGCACATTGCAAATCACCGATAACGGGTAAGCGAGGTAGAGATTCACAGAATTATTATCTCAACAAACACAACCGCCGGATTTGCGAAAGCTGTTACAGGAACAGTATTTACCGCTGTGAGCTGTGCTGGACTCCGGTGTACAAAAAGGAAAAAGATTCTTGCGGTATATACGTATGCAAGGATTGTAAAGCGCAAGGGATGCAGACCATGGAGCAATGCCTCGCTCTCTATCAAAATATGCTTTCATTTCTCCGGACTAGTCTGGGCGTGAAGATACGTTTTGAGGTCGATGTAGAATATTTTCTACTGCATGAACTGGCACACATTTGGCAGTTTGAGAATACAATCCGGGATGATAACAAAAAGCTGGTGGAAGGGTTTGCCTGTTGGGTGGAAAGCCAATTGGCCCGGGAACGGGATGATCAGGATTGGATTACCAGACTGTTAGAGGACCAGAACCCGATATACGGCGACGGTTTCCGGTTTTTCCATAAACTTGAGCAAAAGTATGAAAAGAAAATAATCCCTGCCGTTTACAAACAACTTGTACGATGAGAGAGAAATACTGTTTTGATCTCTACCATACCGGTATACTCTCTCATGCATAAACAACAGGATTGAAGATGTATCTCCTCTTTCCGAATTGTCCGGATTGGAACGTGTATATCTCGACGGGAATGAAATCCGAGATATTTCTCCTGTAGCGGAACATCACGCCGCTGCTCGGCTTGAAAAACATAGAACGGCTTAATCTCCGGGGCAATGCCGACTTGACCGACGATTTCCTGGACACACTCAAAACACTCCATGAGGACAGCTGTTTCTCATCCCGGAGGGCGTACATCAACCTCGATTATCGGGAAGGCAACACGTTCCCCGCCGCCGATGCGGATACCGGAGAACAAGCTGCCCCTTTTACAATGGTCGACCGGAACGGAGACCTGGTATCGTTCGACATGCTGAAAGGCGCCTATATCTACATCTAGATTTCTACCGAATGGTGCGGGTTCTGCCACAGGCAGGCCGAGTATCTCAAACAGTTCCACAATGAACTCGATGCAAAAGGGGTAAGGGAAAATTTTGTCTCCGTCGTTATACTCGCGGACGAATCGGACCGTGAATCGGGGCAAGCGGCAACTACGCAGCATTTTACCAAACGGTCACCTCTTATATCCCCGAATTGATTCCCGAATTGATGAAAAAGAAATAACTGAAGCGATGCTTTTTGAGAAGTTTTAGAAGAGGAGCGGTTTAACTATGAAACGTTTTTCCACCCGTTTTTGTATCACTTTATGTGTTGCTTGGTGCTATAAGTATCGGTGCGGAGACGAAGACAGCCTTGGTGATCGGAAACAGTGATTATGAGAACAGCACCTCCCTCCGTAACCCGGAAAACGACGCGCGCGACATTGCTCGGGAGCTGCGTAATCTGGGCTTCAATGTTGCTGTGCTTACCAATGCAAGCCTACCGGAGATGGAAAACGGCATTATCGAGCTGCAAAAGAGCCTGAAGCGGGACCCAGAAGGAACCGGTTTTTTCTTCTACGCGGGGCACGGTGTGCAGGCGCGGGGGGTCAACTACCTTATTCCTGCCGATGCCGAGATACAGGCGGGTTCCCAGCTGCGCTACCGGGCAACATCGGTTGATTTCGTTCTCGATTCGATGAACGAGGCGGGCAACAAACTGAACATGATCGTCTTGGACGCCTGTCGTGACAATCCTTTTCCCTGGGACAGAAGCAGTTCGCGAGGGTTGGCTGTCGTGGGGCAGCAACCGCCGGGATCGGTGATTATGTATGCCACTGCCGCCGGGGACGTGGTATCAGACGGGCAAGGGCGGAATGATCTTTTTACGGAAAAACTGCTTACAGCGCTGCGGGAGCCTGGTTTGGATGTAACGGAGGTGTTCAGATGGACCGGCACCTCGGAAGCAAAGGAGTCCAGCTTTATCGTGGAGAAAGCCTACGGCCATGGTTCCTTTACGACTAAGACCGAGGGCACCCTCTATCTGGACGGCGACAGACAGGGGACCATCCCTGCGGGAGGCTCAGCCCGGCTTACGTGAGTAAGTATGAGGTAACGCAGGCGCAGTGGAAGGAAGTAATGGGAAATAATCCTTCGCATTTTAAAGGCGATGACCGTCCGGTAGAAGATATAAGTTGGTACGAAGCCGTCGAGTTCTGCAATAAGCTCTCTGAGATGGAAGGACTGGAGCCTTGCTACAGCGGGAGCGGCGATAACATCCGCTGTGATTTTTCTGCCGACGGGTACAGGCTTCCCACGGAGGCGGAGTGGGAGTATGCGGCCCGCGGGGGGGGGGAAGGAGAGCCGGGGGTACACCTACGCGGGGAGCAACGATATAGATAAGGTGGCCTGGTGGGACGATAATTCCGGAGGCGAGACCCATCCGGTCGGACAAAAGCAGCCGAACGAGCTGGGTATCTATGACATGAGCGGGAACGTGTGGGAGTGGTGCTGGGACTGGTACGATGATTATCCGTCCGGCATGGTGACGGACCCGTCGGGGCCCTCCACGGGCTCCTTCCGCGTCATTCGTGGCGGCAGTTGTTACACCAACGCTTCGCTCTGCCGGTCGGCCAATCGGAACAACAGCTACCGCGTCGGGCAACTTCTTCAGCATAGGGTTCAGGCTGGTCCGGTTTCCGTCCAGGTATATACAGCGGAAACCTTAATAAACCGGCTGATGAACCGGAAATAGAAGAATCCTCATCCTGCAGCATAAAAAATAGAACCCGTGATTATTCCGGGCATTAACCTATTGTACACACATATAAAGTCGACTCGCCATATCACCTGAATCCAAAAAAAAGACACTAACGCCGAGGCACCTCTATTTTTTCAGATATGATACCTGAAATTAATAGTGCCCATCATCTAACTACTGATCACTTATCGCAGCTCTTGCTATCGAATATCAAGCCGTTGTGCACTAAAACGATTTCGGCCCCTCAATGAGGGGCGTGACAAGGTCCTTCTCCCATAGCTTTCTCCAAAGCCCGTGCATCTCTTGAAATACTTTGCCTTCCTGGGTATAAAGGTATAAATATCTGAATTGGAGTTAGTAATGAATAGAATGATCACATTTGCCGCACCACTAATACTATTATTGATGGCGGCTGCGCCGCTGGCAGCCGACGAAACCGGTCAGTTCTCCTCTGTCGTAGCCGAAATCGAGATCAAACTGGTGGAGGTTGATATCAACTCGAACCAGCTTACCATTACAATGCTCGCCGTCAACAACGGAGACTCGGAGTTTCCTTTGCGTCTCGATTGGGCGAAGACTCGCATCATCGACACTAGGGGAAATATCTTCACGTACGAGGACGCAGGCAGCCGTTCGGTCGGGAATATTCGGTCGAACCTCGACCTCCCGGTCGGAATCCCGGTGCAGCTGAACGTTGTTTTCACGCGTGCTGTTACATCCATCGAAGCGATGCGGCTCCTCGAAATGCACTTCCCCTTCACCGATGACATCATCTGGTGGGAAGATGTGCCGGTCCCGTACGGCGTCGAAGAGTAGCTCAGAGCGAACCAGGTGCCGATTATTTGATGATGGCCCGATTTTCTGGCGGGTGAGGGCATTACGCAAAGAAATCGCTTCGGTCATTCACGGCCGTGAGACAACTGTTCAGCTTCCGCCCCATTATCCCGCGGAAAAACGTGTGGCATGATATCACGGCACTGCCCGGCACTGCCGCAGCAGGTAATCAGACTTACGGGAAAAAAACAACCGGAGGAGAGATCAGTAGCTCTCTCCTCCGGTTACGTTATATCTCTGGATTACAGCTCCCTGTGACAGAACCACCAGTCGTAGCACTCCGTCCCGGATTGGGGCGAACGTCTCTGTTCCGCCGTTTTCTCATCGGAGGCGGGCGGTAGAATAACGTGGTCACCGATAATCTCATTGATCGGCCAGTTTGCAGGCATGGCTACGCCGTTCGTGTCCGCTGTCTGTAGCGCTTCCACAGCACGGAGTATCTCGTCCATGTTTCTTCCTACTTCCTGAGGATAGTAGAGCATAAGTCTCAGTGTCCCTTTCTGGTCGACTACGAATACTGCCCTCACTGTGTTCGTCCCCTTTGCGGAGTGGACCATACCCAATTTCTTGGCGACCAGGCCCATATCATCAGCAATGATTGGGAACTTGATCTCCTCTTTACTGTTCTCTTTTATCCTTTCGGTCCATTTGATGTGTGAAAATACCTGGTCGATCGAGAGTCCGATTAGTTCACATCCTAAGTTTTAGAATTTTTCGGCCCGTTTCGCAAATGCAACGAACTCGGTTGTGCAGACAGGGATGAAATCAGCCGGATGGCTGAACAGCACGAACCACTTGCCTTTGTAATCCTCGGGTAATTTCTTTTTCCCATGCGTTGTGGTTACTTCCATCTCCGGGAACTTCTCACCTAATAGCGGCATTGTTGTTTCCATTCTCTTTTCCTCCTCATTCTAAAACTTGCAAATCAGTATCATTACTATTTAGTAATATAGAAGGAAGAAAAATGTAAGTCAATAAAAACCTGAGCCTCTTTCAAAAATCGGGCGAGATAACCGTGTGAGTTTTTAAGGTAATCTGGTCTTCCCGTTTATGTGAAATATTGAATGGCGATACAGGCCGGATTTGTCCTCCTACACTTCAAATGAAGGCAAAAATAGCCACCTGCGGCTCCAGAGAAGACACCTCTCCCCCCGACACCGGAAATCGTGCAGGATTTCGAGGCTCAGGAGGCGTTCTCGAGCACCGGTAGAATGAAATATTGGAGAATCTTGATCGAGGCCAGCACGGCTACTCCGCTGAAAAGCATAAAATTAACTTTTTTGTAACCTCGTACGGTGAGTTTAGACGGGAGTAAGCAGTTTTTCAAGTGGCCGTTAGACCGTTCAACGGTCGAGCGTATCCGAAAGCGCCGGGCCTCTGCCCCGTCCATGGGACTACAAGACGCTTTACGCCTCTTGTTTTGATCGATAAGGGCAACACGGCCCTTCTTTTCACTATAGCCGCGAATTTGCGGTGCATCATAGGCTGCATCCATAAGCGAATAGAGGTGGCACACATTCCGTTCACTCAGTTTTTCCAGCGGAAGTGCTACCTGCGAGTCATGCACATTCGCCCCGGTGACGGCCGCCGCCACCGGTATCCCCATGTCGGTCACATCAAGGTGTAGCTTGTAGCCTTTCCAAAACTGAACATTTCCTTGACTGTTTTGCTTACAGCCCCAGGTGCACTCTTTATTGAGTTCTTTGAGCGCGCCTCCTGAAGGCATGGACAGTTGGCGATCAAGCCTCTTTTTCTCTTTCGGCTTCTCTCGGGCTTCTATTGCCGTCGAATCTCTGGATACATGACCGACAATGTGCCCCTGGTGATATTCCCGCACCATTTTGTAGAGTGATTGCTCAATAATGTGAGTATCTGCATACTCAGAGAGCCTGCGGGAGAACGTTGCGGGGCTCGGCACGGTGGTAAACCCGCATATTCTCCTCAGTGAACTGTCACTTCGTAAACGCTGCA
>CAZQKT010000148.1:2441-7875 GCA_964594055.1 uncultured Spirochaetales bacterium | reverse complement strand
GTCGCGCCCTTCACGGGCGCGTGGATTGAAACGCAACTAGAACAGCTATTGTTATGGATAAGGCTTATGGATCGCTTGCCCTACAACAGAGGTTAATACAGTGCTAATAATACGCATTGTCAAGAGTATTGTCTTACACGTGTCTTACACCGCGTGTGAAGAACTTTTTTGTATTCAGCACCCGAGCTTAGAACTTGACATGAGGTTCATACGCACATAGGCTTTACGGGAAACCATTCCGGGAGAGTTCAATGGATACTTTATCATACTCATACGTGAAAGAGCATATTGCCGAATCGGATACGATTTTCAAACGGGGGGAAAACCTCTTTGCCCTGGGGAATTATTCCCTGATCGAGGAAGCAGGTGATACGGAGAAGTATATCTACAACTTTGACGGGAGTTACGGGGACTACACAGTTACGGTAAACATAAAAGGAGAGGCCCCGACGGGGACCTGCACCTGTCCCTATCCCCACAAGGGCTGTAAGCATCTCGTGGCGGCATGTCTCGATATCGGCGAGCGAAAAAGACGGGAGAAGAAGTTCGCGGACTCCCCCGATTCGCAGAACATCCCCCAAGAGTATCTCACCCCTGAAGAGATAAAAGCTGCCGCCTTAGAAAGCCGCCGGGAACGGGCCAAAAAGGAAGGTTTTGTTCTGTATCGGGGGGAGACATATAAAGGCCGGCACACCGTGCAGACACCGAAGGGCAAAGAATATACGGTAACGGTGTACAATCCTGCCGAGCAAAGCGGTCACTGCACCTGCCCGGATTTCGCGACCAACCACCTCGACACCTGTAAGCACTTACTTTTTGTCTACAACCAACTCTCCAAAGATAAAACCTTTCTAAAACAAGCTGAAACCGAACAGTTCCCCTTCGTGCATATCACCTGGAACTCCAGACTGGGAAGGCCCTGCTGCTATTTCGAAACTCTTCCCGCAGGAGGTCCTTCAGGGGATGAAGCAGGAAAAAGAGTGCAAGCCCTCTTCAACGAGAAAGGGGTATATACAAAAGAGAGTATCAACAGCTTGTATAAACTCTATTCGGATTTTTCCGATGAAATCGAGGCCCTGCAGTTCGACGACCGACTGCTCGAGCGGATGGAAGAAGAGCTCTACCGTAAGGAGATGAACAAGCTGGAAAAACAGCTTACTAAAAAAGGGGAGCTTGATGTATCGTTTTTACAGACGTCCCTCTATCCCTACCAGCTCGAAGGGGTGCGGTTCGCGGTCTTTAACCGTTCCGCGATCATAGCCGATGAAATGGGCCTCGGTAAAACCGTGCAGGCCATTACCGCGGCGATAGTGAAAAGCAGGATTTTCGGATTTCAAAAAGTCCTGGTAATCTCACCGTCCTCATTAAAGAGCCAATGGGAACAGGAGATACAAAAATATACCGATGCCTCCGCTGTGGTTGTCTCCGGCAGCAGGAAACAGCGGCACAGTATCTATTTTGAAAGTACGGCACTGTTTAAAATAACCAACTACGAAGCGGTCTTACGAGACATCACGACAATCTCCCGCTGGGGCCCGGACTTTGTTATTCTCGATGAGGCCCAGCGGATAAAGAATTTCGAAACCAAGACCCACCAGGCCATCCGGTCTATTCCCCACAGTCACTCATTAGTTATTACCGGCACTCCGTTGGAAAATAAGTTGGAAGACCTCTACAGTATCGTCCAGTTTTGCGATCCAGGGTTACTCACCCCGTTGTGGGCGTTCGCGGCCCACCACTTTAATCTCAGTAAACAGAGAAAAAACAAAGTTTTAGGATACCGGAACCTCGACGGCGTGTATAAAAAAATCCAGCCGCTTTTACTGCGGAGAAAAAAGAAGGATGTTATAAAAGAGCTCCCGGAGATAATCGAGAACAACTACTACGTGGACCTTTCGCCGGAACAGGAAGAAATCCATCAGGGATATATGGCAACCCTGTTTATGCTTAGTAACAAGAAAGTGCTCACTCCCATGGACATCAAGCGGATGCAGAAAACCCTGTTGGCAATGCGGATGGTCTGTGATTCCACCTATCTCATCGATAAAAAGACCAATATATCACCTAAGCTCGTTGAGCTGGTCTCCATTCTCAGAGAACTGGTGCTCGAGAACAACCGCAAGGTGGTCATCTTTTCGGAATGGACCACCATGACCTATCTCATCGGCAAAACGCTTTCCGAGCTCGGGATCGATTTCGTGGAGTTTACCGGCAAGGTGCCTGTGAAAAAGAGGCAGGCGTTGATCGACGAGTTCCGTGAAAATCCGGAGTGCATGGTGTTTCTCTCCAGCGATGCAGGCGGAGTAGGGTTGAACCTGCAGAATACCGACTGCGTTATAAACTTCGAACTTCCCTGGAACCCGGCCAAACTGAACCAGCGGATCGGACGGGTACACCGGATCGGGCAGAAAAGCGAAGCAATAAACGTTATCAATCTTATTACAAAAAACTCACTAGAAGAGAGGGTGTATGCCGGTATCAACCTCAAACAGGAGCTCTTCGATGCCGCCTTGGAAGGCAGTGGTACCGAGGTCGATTTAAGCCGGGAGAACAAAAACAAGTTTGTCAACCAGATCCGCGCGCTCTTCGAGGGAGAACAGATTGAACCGGGCTCGGGATTGGAAAAAACCCCGCCGCCGGAACTCGATGAGCAGACCCCTCATTATCTGAATCCGGAGATATTTAAAGAAAAAGAGAGCGAGATCGATATAGAGGCCGAGGAGTTCGACGAAGAAGGTGGCGATGCCGGACGGAGAGAGACCCGGACGACCGGCGTGTCCGAAGAAGGCGAAGAGCCGGAAAATGAGAAAACAGCGGAACAACTCGAGACAGTCCTAAACCAGGGAATGGAGTTTCTCAATTCGCTCTCCCTCATGGCTTCGGGAAAACCTCTCGCCCGTGATGCCGAGAAAAAATCCGTAGAAATAGACCGGGAAACCGGCGAGGTGGTGATGCGGTTTAAACTGCCGGGGTTTTAAAAACCGTACTAAAGACCGGACACCTGTACTATTTCCCTCACAGACCACTACAGCCCGAAAACTTCTGCGGCCGACACATTCAATTCACTGAATAGCCGCGAGCTCACTCGCCCCTTCTGCTTGACATAATCGACCTGTTCGAAACAGCCGTCCCGGTTTTCATACACTTCGATGCTCCGCTCCATGGGGTCGACGATCCAGTACTCCCGCACCCCGTGCTCGGCGTACACATCTTTTTTATGCCTGAGGTCGTAATAGGCGGTCCCCGGAGAGAGGACCTCCATTACCAGATCCGGAGCTCCCCGGATGTTCTTTTCTTTTATGATCTCAAGCCGGTCGTTGGTGATAAACATCAGGTCGGGTTGGTAGGTTTCGGTATCACTTAAATACACATCGAGGGGTGCGAAAAACGCCTTCCCCTTTCCCTGACGCTGAAATTGAAACAGCTTTTGAAACAGAGTGACATTGATCTCTTGGTGCAGGACCGTCGGAGCGGGTGATTTGACTAGTTCTCCCCCGATCAGTTGATACGGTGCTCCCTCCGGGAGCTTTGCGTAATCCGCATACGTGAACTTCTTTTTTCCGGTTTCGACCATAGACATTTCATCCTTCATGTATCGTAGTATATTAAATAATACTGCGATGTACGAGCAGGTGCTTCAGCGGCATTCGAACAGGGGAACATCCGTATAGATGAAGTTGCGACGTCGCAACTCGTTTGCCGCATTATCCCGAGCATTAATATATCTTTTCCCTGGTATCTATGCTGACAGGAATTATTTTCCTTTTTTTTATGATTATTTCTATGACGATTCTGGCGTGCATTGTTAATTTAATGCGGTAGAGATTGGGATATCCCTTCATTTTTTTGCATTCGAGTACTTCATGAAAAGGGTCTCTCTTTAATAGTAGTACTGTTTTTTTATATTTTTCTTTTAGTCTTGGATGTTTCTTAAAAAACTTAACGGCCTTTCTTCTGTATGTTTCGGTTATAATAATCTCATACACTGTCGATTTCCCGAAAATGTTCCTCGATAGCGGTTGAATAACGTCCGTTTTTTACATCTTCCTCGGTTTCACGAATTGCTTTTTCAAGCCGAAACATTTCATATTCCTCAATGTACTCTTCGGGCAAGATCAAATATTTCGCTTTCCCCCGATACGAAACGATGGTTTCTTCGTCACCGACTATCTGTATTCCTTTTGTTTTTATATCATTAGCGCTTATTGTTTTCATAAAAATCTCCTGCGAACACACTAAATATAGTGCTAACGAAGTGAGTTGTCAATAGTATGATTTAGGGTACTATGTAGGATAAAATGTTCTTCTAGGCAGGGCCTAATAGGTGACCTGCCCTTACCGCTGCGGAGTGCGCGCCCGCTCCGCCGGGCATCGTCTTGATACCTCAGTTTGCTTTCACTATTATTGGATGGGTATTTGGCGTGGACCTACTGGAGTCGGGGCAGGGGATCGGCTCTTTTCTCGTTATAATTTCTCTGATACCTGTGCTGGATGTAATCAATGTCAAAAAAAACAATAGTATTAGCAGCGGGCTTTGTTTTTTTCTGGAATTCCGGTTTTATCGGAGCGGAATACGGACTGCCGTACACTGGTCCATTTACTCTGCTTTTTCTGAGATATCTTGCGCTTACCGGTATTCTTTTTTTGTATCTTCTGATAAGAGGCCGTTTTCGCTGGGTAGGATGGTCTGCTGCATTTTCTAATATGCTTGTTGGAGTTCTCGCTCATGGAGTGTGGCTGGGGTGCGTATTGTTGGCATTACAACATAATGTCCCCGCAGGAATAGTTGCATTAGTGGTTGCTTTACAGCCCATGGCAACCGGCGCATTGTCCGGCCTGGTCGTGGGTGAGCCGACACCTCTTTTCAGGTGGCTTGGATTGATTGTCGGATTTGGAGGGGTTGCGATCACCGTACTTTCCAGAATTAATTTTCAGGATGCTGCATCAATTTTCGGGTATCTCATCCCGTTGGGTTCCGTTATGGCGATAACATCAGCCAGTTTAATTCAAAGAAAAATGGAAGTAGAGAAAAAATCCCAACAATTACCTGTAGACCTTACACTATTCTATCAAAGCTCCGCTACCGCTTTAGCTTTGGCAATACCCGCAATATTTTTAGAGAACCTTACTACGCAGTGGGCCCCGGAATTCATTGTTACTATGATATGGCTCATCATTGTCGTCTCACTAGGCGCGTATGCCCTGATGTGGCTTTTAATCGAGCGGATTGACGCAACCCGTGTAGCAAGCTTGTTCTATTTAGGACCGCCGGTCACTATGATAATGGCCTGGATCGCATTTGGGGATGTGCTCGAAACGATAGATCTCATAGGATTAATTGTGGTTTTCGGAGGAGTGTTGCTAACTCAGTTAAAGTTAAAAAAATCATAACCGCACCAGGTATCACAGATCAGCCGGTGCTTCACTGGTCCGG
>CAZQKT010000148.1:0-2341 GCA_964594055.1 uncultured Spirochaetales bacterium | reverse complement strand
TTTCTTTTTCGGCGATCTTTTCCTCGAGTTCTTCGAGCTCGATTAATTGGTGGGGCCTGATGGAGTGTGCCGGGATAGAGGCTTCACGCTCCCGGTACCGCTCTTTGAGGCCCTCTAATTCTTCTTTTATCTGTGTAATTTTGTCATCTTCCATGACACCAAGTATATGGATCGCCGGTTGTTTTGCAAGTTTGGAAGAAAAACCGGCTCCGATAGGGACTCTATGTGAATCAGCAGGCTTTCTCCCCTTGTTATATATAATGAGGAGGAATTATACTATGGAAGTGATGACGAAGACTAAGAAAAAAACGTACGCGGATTACGCGAAACTTCCCGAAAAGGCCCCAATACAGCTCATTAATGGTGAATTCGTCGAATCACCTGCACCGACGATAAACCATCAGACCGTTATAAAAGTCCTTTTCCGCGCGGCGGATGAGCTCGAACGGCAGGGAAAGGGGACCGCGTTTTTTGCACCTGTCGATGTCTACCTCAGAGAAACCGAGACCTATCAGCCCGATGTGGTCTTTATATCCAACAACCGCTCAGCAATCATCGGGGAGAAGAAAATCGAAGGAGCACCGGACATTGTCATGGAAATCCTCTCCCCGTCGACTGCATACTACGATCTTCGGCACAAGAAGCAGGTCTATGGAGAGACCGGGGTCCTCGAATACTGGATCGTTGATCCGATGGAACGGACCGTGGAAGTGTTCACGAACAGAGACGGCGAGTTCTGCCTGGCCGAAGAAATGCAATGCGGTCGGGGGCTAAAGGGGGAGCGGTCTAAAAAACACGATGTAAAATCTACACTCTATCCGGAATTCCGGTTCGATTGTCCCCAGATGTTCGGTATGTAACAAGAGCAGAAGCAAGAACCTCAAAGGCTACTCGACTATTATCATTCATGCGCTAGAAGAGTATTTTGACAAACATCGCCGTACAGGGCCGGATTCTAACCTCAGGAAGTTGAGAGGGTCTCTTTCTCAAAATGAATGCGAAAAAGAGATGGCACTTCTTCGAAAAGGAAGAAATCAATGGAAGATGTATTCAATCAAATGATTAGTTATCGACAATGAAGATATACTGATCGCTGCAACAGGCCTCCATTACAGGCTCCCTCTTTTTACTTTGAACATGAAACATTTCAAAGAGTTCACCGGTTTGCAGTTCTATACATGAGTCTGATGAAAAAAATCTGATAGCAAATTCCCCCATTGGCAACTATAATTGATTATATAGCATATGGCTGGGAAACCGACCAAACAGCCCAATATCCCGAAATTGCTGCGAGCATCCCTTAATGCTCGATTCGAGAGAAAAGAACGGCTAAAAGAGGCCGCAGCTGCTGTCCCTGTTGTCTACGCGCAATCCGAATCCGGCCCCGCAGAACGTCCAACCCGAAAGGGAACGTGGAAAATCTTTAAACAGTACGATTACAGGGTCCCATCGTTTGTGGGGGGAACGCCGGACCAGCCGGACAGCGGACCGGGTAATGTGCCCGCCGGGGGGCAGGGGGCCGGAGCAGGCGGAATTGACCGGTTCTGCGCTCTCTACTACCGTGAAGGCAGGCCCCGCACCATCATCCGCGGGAATACTGCTGACGACGGAAAAATAAACGGACTCCTCGCGGCTGTCGCCGAGAAAATCATCGAGCAGCAGCCGTTGTTCTCTCGTCCTGCAAAAACCCTTACCGAAGAAAACGGCCTGTCGTACGGAATCAGAATCGGACTTATCTTTGCAGTTCTCTTTACGCTGTTCGTTTTCTTCGATTACGTACTTATCCCCAACTATCCCGAAACCATCCTTCAGGCGACGAACATCACAACCGGAGACGAAGCGCATAACTATTCTGCTGATGCAAAGATTTTTCAGTATGAGAGTGTTACCGGAAAGATCGTGGGGATGGTGTTTCCCGAAAAGTACAGAAGGCTTTCCACATCTATGTATACCTTAGCAGTCGTGTTTATCCTTCCCATCCTGCTTTTCGGGATCGTGTATGAAGCCGCCGGAAAAGGGGCGGACCGCACGCGGGTAAAGCAGTTCCCGCCGGAAGCGTTCGGCTTTCAGTACGGGCTCCCTGCCGCGGAGGCCGTACTTGACGAAGCGGAATCGGCAAAGCGAGAAAAGATAAAAACCGATCTTTATGAGAGACTGACCGCACATGGGCTTTCTATAGACAAGAAGGATTTCGAGAAGATTTTCAGAGATACCGTCGGGAAAGCAGAATGATCGCACTTGACGGACCCGCGGCGAGGACATTGCTGGTCATCGCTGCGGGGCTGGTGCTCTTGATCCTGTTCCTCGACGCACTGGTAAACATCGCATTGGGCGGATTGTC
>CAZQKT010000147.1:0-7957 GCA_964594055.1 uncultured Spirochaetales bacterium | reverse complement strand
TCCTTTCTCTCTGTTTTTCCATCGTTTTTTCTGGGGAAAGACCCACTGCCAAGCCAACTCCGCGGATGCATTAGGGTATTTTCGTTCAATAGCATGCGGCAGAATTACCCGGCCCCATCCATCTGAAAGGTCCGATTGGTGGATGGTTTTTATTTTTTTCAAATGCTTTGATAGTTCGCTTTTCAAAGATTCAGGAAGTATGGTAATCCTGTCCTTATCTCCTTTACCGCCCCGAATAAGGATTTCATTGCGAGACAAATCGACATCCTTTATCCTGAGTTGTAAACACTCCATAAGCCTCATCCCTGTTCCGTACAGAAGAGAAGCTATCAGTTTTCGGTCTCCGGACAATTGGGATATTACCTTTCTCACCTCTTCTTTATTTAAAACAACAGGAAGACGTTTCGGTTTTTGGGCTCTTATTACAGGACCCAGGTCATTAATTTCTTTTTTCAGTACATATCTATAAAGAAAAAGCAGCGCGGAGAGGGCCTGATTTTGAGTTGATGGGCTTACTCGTTTTTCGGTCGCCAAATGAGTAAGAAATGTATTGATATGTGTGTCCGATAGTTTTTTAATTTCAAGTCTGTTGTGAAATGTAAAAAACGTTTTAACCCAATACCTATAACTCTTTTCTGTTCTCGGGCTTAAATGCCTGGCTCGTGAAGCTTCGTGAAAGGAATGATACAAATCTTTCGGTTTGTGTTTATCATCCTCCGAATCAGATTGATAGTTGAACAACTGGGTGTCATAGAGAGAAGATAAAAGCTGTTCACAGTGAAAACGTGTATCGGGAATTATCCACACCTTTTTTTCAGCGGACCATCGACGCCCCGGTATTCCCCGCATGGCCTTTACAACAGTTTCATTGTACGGAACTTTTACAAGAAGAGATTCTTTCCCATTACCCGTAATTGAAATACGCATTTTCGCCGGCCCCTGTTCTTCCGGATCAGAATACTCTTACTGTAAAATAATAGAACAAAGGATACTGCAATACAAGGTAAAACGGTAATTTCTCAATTAATTTTAAAGAATTACTTTAAACACATAATCCACTGACCCGGAATATGCCCACGATTACTTCCATCCGTTCTATTGCTCATACCTGTACCTGATATGTAGCCTTAAACGGCCTATCCGATTTGCCCCACGACTATAGTAAACAAACGGCGAACTATTTAGTTAATAATGATTGACCAAATTTAGTCATTGTATGTTGACTAAATCATTCTTCCTGTTATAATAATAGTATGCTCGAGGAATTAGATATTCATAACCTTTTCAGAGAATCGATTGAGCTTTTTGTTTCATTCGATCCTCAGCTGAAAAAACTCCAAAACTGTCCCTACATATACAAAAGCCCAATGATTGAGGGACAGGTATTCAAAAAACCGGGAGTATTTCTTCTGACAGGGGGTCGACAAACCGGTAAAACGACCTTTATCAAGCAATACATATCTCATTTATTGCAGAACGAAAAGACGGACCCGAGGCAGATTATCTTTATCACAGGAGAAATAGTAGACAGCCACCATATCCTCCGACGATTGATTCAACAAGAAATAGATGAAGCAGAGAATAGCCTATTCTATATATTTATAGATGAGGTAAATTACATTAACGACTGGGATAGAACAATAAAATATCTCTATGATGCCGGTATTATTGAAAACTGTTCCGTGATTCTCACAGGCAGTGATAGTCAAATTATCAAAGAGGCAATGAAAAGGTTTGCCGGTCGCAGGGGTCCCGCAGGGAAAGTTGATTTCACCTACAATCCTCTTTCTTTCAAGGAGTATCGTGAACTCAAGCATGATACTAGTGATCGAGAAACACTGCTTGGAAATTATCTCCTTCATGGCGGATACCTGCCCGCTATAAATGATTTTGAACTGTATGGTACGATATCGAAGGGTACAATACTCACCTATCTGCATTGGATATCAGGGGACATACTAAAACACAACAAGACCGAACATTATCTCTATGAGATTCTTGAAGGAATATTCGCAAGCTACGGTACTCAGATTTCATGGAACAGTATGGCAAAACATCTTTCTATTGAGCATCATAAGACTGTTTCGGACTATGCAGTGATACTCGAAAACATGCATGTCCTTCATATTGTACAAGCAATTCGCGAAGATAAGCTGTCGGCTGCACCGAAAAAAAGTAAAAAACTCTATCTTCGAGATCCATTTATCTATCACTGCATACACACATCTCTCGAAAAGCCTGTCGGAATAGACCGGACTATCGAACTATTACAAGATAATGATTTTGCAGCTCCTCTTATTGAAGGAATCTGCATCGATTATCTATCGCGTAGTTTTCCTGTTTACTACATTAAAGGAAAAAAAGGCGAGGTCGATATTGCGGTAGTCATCGGCAATAAGATGGTCCCCATCGAAATAAAATGGAGTAATCAGATACGTATCGAAGAATTGAAGCAGATACGAAACTACGACAACGGACTACTGATCCACAAGGGGAATACTGCAAGGAATGTTGCAGGCATTCGAACCATTACCTTAATCGATTTTCTCAGTACACCGCTTGAAAAAATGGAATCATTATTGCTTCAATAAGCGTCCTGCGACATCCACTCTCTGCGAAAACTCGCATATTGTTCCCCGCCAGGAGAAGTTTCCGCGACTTGCCTCCGACAATTTCCTCAACTTGACAGACTACAGTTTTCCTTGTAAACAGCTTGGTATATGTATCAGGCAGTTTCTGAAATCCGTCTTTGATAAGATTGATTCTATTGCTGAAGTTCCCCCGCTCTACACCTGCTCGCTCTAAAGCCTTTTTGAATGTCCGGCGGTAAGATGATATTTTCCGCTCAGGCGTTATACTGTGCAAAAAATTATGTGCCGTGTAAAGAGTATGTAAAGAATAGCCAAATAATACAAAAAAGATAGACAACGAAAAAGAATCTATCTCTTTCTATCATAACCAATTATTTTATCTGGCGGGGGCAGAGGAAGCTACGCTTCCCTGCGAAACCCTCTCAGTGAATGAAATGAACAGTAATCGGGCTGGGCAGATTTGAACTGCCGACTTCTTGGTCCCGAACCAAGCGCGCTAGCCCCTGCGCTACAGCCCGAATTAACATTTTTTACGGCCGAGTCGAGTGAAGGAACGGCCGGTATACATAAAAAAAGTCCCCTAACGAGGGACTTTTCGGGAGCGACGGGACTTGAACCCGCGTCCTCCGGCTTGACAGGCCGGCGCGATAACCAGCTTCGCCACGCCCCCCTGGTATGGAGGCAAATATAAACAACTCTTTGGTATATGTCAAGTAGAATGTTAAGAATTAGAATAATTGACACTCAGCGAACAGGTATGATAGGGTACGTTAATCATTACCCATTTTAAAAGAGGAAACATGTATGCCTTCACGTGAGATAAAGCGAGTCAAAAAAAAGAAAGAAGATTCGCACCAGAAACCTGAACACAAGGAAAAAAGGAATACCAATCCTATTCTCTATATTATAACTCTTATTATTTTAGTCGTGGTTGTTGTAACATTTCTTGGTACTCCTGTAGCCGGCAGGGTCGGCCAGTCTCAAAAAATTATTTTCGGTACCTACGACGGCAAAGAAATTGAATACAGACCGGGCAATTATCTTTCACGACAAAAAGATATTTTAGGGGAGCAGCTGCGTCAGAACAGCCAATCGGAAGATGTTTTAAGTCAAGCTTACCAGGTGTGGAGGGAAGCATTTAGACGGACTGTTGTACACGTTGGTATTCTTAAAAAAACAGAGGAAAGCAATCTGCACGTAACTGATGAGCGAATTGATTTTGAACTTACCCAATACGGACCATACGTTCAAAACGGAGAGTTCAGCGAAGAACTGTACCAAGCCGCATCGAATGCAGAAAAGTATTCAACTCGCCGGCTCTTTCGAGAAAATCTCAAAGAAGAACAGTACAGAAGGGATTATTTCGAAAGACTTACATCGAGCAGCAGCAGCAAAGCATTTGTTAAATCCATGGCGACACCTGAACGGATGTTTACTTTTGTCAACTACGCGTTCGGCGAATACCCGCTCGAAGAAGTTATTGCCTATGGCGAAGATAATGAGTATTTGTTTCGGGAAATCAATCTCAGCCGCATAACAATAAACTCAAATTTGGCTGATGCTGAAGCAATTCGGGAGCAGATTACCTCCGGTGAGGCGGGGTTCGAAGAGCTCGCTCGAACCCAGTCGGTCGACTCGTATAAAGAGAAAGGCGGAGAGATGGGATGGGTACGTTATCATAGTCTTCAGGATGATTTTCCGGACGAGCAAACCCTTCAGTCTGTCTTCGACCTGGCAGTGGGGGATGTTAGCGGGGTTATTGAGAATAACGATTTGTGGTTTATCTACCGCTGCAATGAAGAGGCCGTCGACCCGGACTTTGACGATGAGGCCGTACAAGAAGAAGTGCGTACGTATATGGAACGGTTCGAAGCCGGCAGAATTGAAGACTACTTTATAGCCCGAGCTGATGAGTTTATAGCGACCGCCGGCGAGGTCGGTTTCGACCAAGCATGTTTACAGCACGACAAAGCTAACAACTTTACCGATTATTTTCCAATAAATTACGGCAGTGCATTCTTCCTTAAAAGTGTCCGGGCCATGGGCGAAACAGCTGCTCTCAACAGTGCCCCTTATAACGAAGATTTTTTTGTTCAAGCCTTCTCCCTCGAAGAAAATGAACTTTCTGATCCCATTATTTTGGACAGAAATGTTCTTGTTTTAAAACTGCAGGATGAAAGAGAACCGCCTGCTAATCAAGTAGAACAAATCGAGATGTACTATCAGTACATCGTCCAGCAATATCGGGACCAGGACCTGCGGTCTTATTTTCTCGAATCAGACAAATTGGAAGATACGTTTAACCAAACATTTTCTAAATACTTTATACCTGAACAGCAACAGCAGGGATGATCGATGAAAACCCCTGCCCTCACGATACGGGCAGGGGCCTAACCATTTTCTATAAAAACAGAAAACTCTACTCTCCGACAGACCCCAGAGATAGTGCGGAGCGTCGTGCGGAATCGAGCAAAATACCGGAACAGGCTATTGTTTTTGTTCCCTCTCCCCTATTTTTTTACGGCGTTCCTACCATAGTAAAAAAATTACCGCCTTCGAGCACCGTCCTCTGCGTTGAAACCGACCAAAAACTCTTCTCCCTCTCTCTCGATTACAGCAAAAAAGAGCTCTTAGAGCATCCTTCAATTCGTTATGTTCGTACTGAATCTAAAGAGAGGCTCCTTTCAGTACTCGAAGAGATGGACCTCTCCCGGTTCAGGAAGACGGTAATGGTACGGCTGAGCGGAGGATTTGCTCTCACACCGGAGATGTATCGTGACATGTATGCACTTATCGAACAGGAGATCGGGCGATACTGGCAGAACAGAATGACGATGATTTATATGTCCAAATTATGGTTTAAAAACGTGTTTAAAAATCTTCCGTCACTTTCTTCAGCCCAATCCTTCGAATTGTGTGCTTGTCCGAAACCGGTTGTCGTAACGGGTGCCGGAGAATCACTGGAAGATACCATCGCACTGCTTCGAAGTATCCGGGAACATATTCACATCCTCTCAGTCGATACGGCCCTGCCAGTTCTGCACGGATACGGCATTCTGCCGGATTCAGTTTGTATTGTTGAAGCACAGCTTTTCAATGTTAAAGATTTTATCGGTTTTTTAGATTCCGGGTTCACCGTTTTCTATGATATGAGCTCCTTTGCTCCCCTCATTCGCCGTCTTACCGGCCCGTGCTACCCTTTTCTCTCAAAGTTTACGAGGTCGGCTATCTTTAGCAGGCTTGAAGCGGCCGGGCTCTCCCCCCGCACGCTCCCTCCTCTAGGCTCTGTTGGAATTACTGCATTGTATCTTGCCTTACACATTACTGAATATCCGGTATTTTTTACAGGGCTCGATTTCTCATACACATTGGGAAAGCCCCATGCCCGCGGTGCTCTTTCCCACATCGAAACACTGCGCAAAACAACGAGAACGGTTTCTCCCAACCTTTTCATTCATTCTTTGACTCGACCTCTCATAACTGTTTGCGACAAAAACAACACATCGGTCTATACCGATGTCGTGCTTCATTCATACCTTAAAGAACTACGGGAACTCACTTTTAAAAATAAGAGGGTATTTGATCTTGCACCGTGCGGGTTACCTTCTGGTGCTCAGAGAGTCCGGACAAAAGAAGAGGTGATGGAGGCAATCTCCGCCCACACTCCTTCCCAATCCGCGGAGCAACGGAAAGGGCAACCATATTCTTCGAATCTCTCCGTGCTCAAAGAATTTTTTTCGCATGAGATCACTTCAATCGATGCTTTTATCAAATCCGGTACTCTCTTTTTGCAAAAACCGTTCACACAGGAAATGCGGGCCGAAATGATCGATACGATGCTTTATGTCGACTATATTTTCAGTTTTTTCCCCGATGCTGATCATGCTCGACAAGCCGAAAGCAATTTTATCAAACGGGCATTAATAGCCGCATACGAGTTCCGGGAAACCCTACAGCACATTGCAGATCACCTGTGAGGCACCAGATTATTCTTCGCTGCTTTTCAGTACGGAGAGAAAGGCAGTTTGAGGCAATTCGACATTACCAACCATTTTCATTCGTTTTTTCCCCTCTTTCTGTTTCTCGAGGAGCTTCCGCTTTCTGCTGACGTCTCCGCCGTAACATTTTGCGGTTACATCCTTACGCATTGCGGTTACCGTTTCTCTGGCAATAACCTGTTTTCCGATGGCGGCCTGGATCGGGACCTTGAATTGGTGTTTGGGGATTTCTTCCTTAAGCCGTTTGCATATCTGGCGTGCCCGTGCATACGCGTTCCCTTCATACACCAGCTGGGAGAGAGCATCAACCACTTTCCCGTTAATCAGGATATCCAGTTTGACCAGATTGGTTTCTTTATAATCGATTATCTCATAATCGAATGAGGCATATCCTCTGCTTACGGATTTCAGTCGATCATAAAAATCAAAGAGAACATCAGCAAGCGGCATCTCATAGGTCAGTTCGACCCTCCGCTCATCGAGGTATACCAAATTGGTCTGGGTTCCCCGTTTTTCGGTGCAGAGGTTAATACTATTTCCAAGGTACTCCGAAGGAGTAATGATCGTCGCCTTTATATACGGCTCCTCGGTAAAGGCAATAACGGTTGGATCAGGATAATCCTGGGGGCTGTTTATCTCCATCTCTTTGCCGTCGTTTAGTAGCAATCGATAGGTAACTGAAGGAGCGGTAAGGACCATCGAAAGGTCGAACTCACGTTCAAGCCGTTCTTGGACCACTTCGAGATGGAGAAGTCCTAAAAAACCGCAGCGGAAACCGAAGCCGAGTGCAGCAGAAGAGTCTTTCTCATACATCAATGAGCTGTCATTGAGAGTCAGTTTATCAATTGCAGCGTGCAGTTCTTCATAATCATTTGAGTTTTCCGGATAGATCGATGAGAAGACCACCGGTTTTACTTTTCTGAATCCAGGCAGCGGGCCGGAACAAGGTCTTTCATTTTCGGTCACGGTATCTCCGATATCGATGTAGGATATATCCTTTATACCCGCAATAAAATAACCAACATCTCCCGCGTAGAGAGCATCGGTTTTTTCCAGTCCGATTCTAAATATTCCGGTCTCTTCGACCGTCCGCACTGATCCGGAAGCCATAAACCGTATCGTTTCTCCTGCTTTTACCGTTCCCTCGAAGACCCGGATAATGGTTACAACTCCTCGATAGGGATCATAAAAACTGTCGAACACAAGTGCTTGGAGCGGATTCTCCGCTTTCCCCTTCGGCTCGCTGACAGCCGTAATCAGTTCTTCGAGCAGATCATCTATCCCCTCCCCTGTTTTCGCAGAAACTAAAATCGATTTTCCCGGATCGAGTCCTAAATCACGGCTTATCTGATGTTTTACTCCTTCAAT
>CAZQKT010000146.1:0-8269 GCA_964594055.1 uncultured Spirochaetales bacterium | reverse complement strand
CGTACAGATGCCGGAGATGGACGGCCTCGAAGCGGCACGCCACATACGCTCCGGACAGTTCGGAGTCCGTAATCCGGGCATCCCGATCATCGCTATGACCGCGCACGCACTGCGGGAGGATAGAGATCGCTGTCTCGCTGCCGGTATGAACGACTATCTGTCCAAGCCGGTGCAACCGAACGTACTTGCCCGGATGCTCGAGCGATGGCTGCCGGCAGAGCAGCCCCTTCCGCCGGCCGAGGGGGCAGACGCTCCCGCTTCAGCGGGCGAACCGGCCGAGGCGGGTAAATCCCCAATCGTCTGGAACCGCTCCGCGATGATGGAGCGTATGAGCGGTGACGAGAGCCTGGCGCGGGAGCTCCTGGAAAACTTTCTCGAGGATGTAGACCGGTTTCTCGAACCCTTTGACGAGGCCCTCGACAGGGGTGATACGCGGGGGCTCGAGCGGCTCGCCCATTCCGCGAAGGGGGTAGCCGGGACGATCTGCGCCGATGAGCTTCAAGCGTTGGCGGCGAGGGTCGAAGAGGCCGCCCGAAGCGGTGATTCCGACTCGGTCCTGCAGTTTAGAGAACCCTGGCATGAGGCGATCGAGCGACTGCTGACCGAAATAAAGAGTGATGTCCTCCTTAGGGGAGATTCGGCGACCGAGTGGAGATGAGAAAGAAAAACAGTTTAGCGATGTCGGATAGGTAAAATTAGATGGCTTCAGGGTCTGGTGGCCTTGCGGCTGTGGCCTGGTCGGTGCCGGCGGCTGGAAAAGCAGACTGATTTGTTTGAAAGTAAGTTATGGGTATTTATATTATTCTTTGAGAGAGCAAACTATGGATATAACAGATTTTTTTGCCGGATCATATAAAAAGGGCTATAACCGGTATGATGAGGAATATGCCGATACATTCGGGAAGTTTCGCCTCGAACGTATCCAGGCGGTCGGCGAGCACTTTATCACCTGCGGCGATTATCTGTAGTTTTTGTTTCACAAAAACTACCAAGGAATTTTTTCGAAACTCCAATGCAGGGCGTAGCCCGTATCCGCTGCACTAATCCGGACTGCGGTCACGACTATTTCCGCCCCTTCTACTGCAAAGGGTTTTATCTGTGTCCCTCCTGCAGCCAGAAGAGAACGCTCCTCTTTGCCGAACACCTAAATGAGGAAGTCCTGCTTCGTCTTCCACATCGACAGTTCGTCTTCACTTTCCCGGAAGCCCTGCGGGTGTTCTTCCGCCACGATAGAAAGCTTTTCGCGGAAATTTCAAAGATGATATTCGCTATGATAAGCGATTTCTATCGGCAAGTTGCCGGTAAAAAGATAGACACCGGAATGGTCATAGCCCACCAGACTTTCGGAGATATGCTCCGGTGGAACCCGTGCAGTTTCAGTATTCTGAAACTGCTTAGGAGTTTCCCAAAAGGGAAACTCCACCATTTTCATGCCATTCTGCTTGAGGGTGGATTTGATGAGGATGGGTCCTTTGTATATCTTCCGCTCTCAGGCTTCAGTATAGACAACAGCGTACGGATTCTCGATGAGCGATCCCGGGAGAACCTTGCCTAGTATATGGCCCGTCCGCCTATCTCCTTAAAGAAGATCCACTATGAAGGGTTTAAGGGGAAAGTGCTGTTTCACACCCACTACAACGAGTATTGCAAAGAAAACGTGCATATGTTCAAAGCCTGCGACTTCCTGGCAGAGCTCACATGACGAAGCCGATAACGGCTTCGTTTGGCAGTTCGCTCTACGGATTGTACTCTTCCCGCATTAAAGATGCCTGGAAATCCATGCCACATGTTGTAGAACGTGCTCCGGCCGGCTGGAAAAGTCAGCATCAGAGCCTGGAGCTTCCGAAACTGCCAGGCAGTTCGGCTTAGCCGAACTGCAGTGATTAGCCGTTATTCAGGAACCAGCAGAAATAGACCGCATGCTCAGGCATCTTGTAAAACAGGGACGGCCTCCTCCGGGGTTGGATCCTGCCTCGTAAAACTAATTTTTCTTTCTCATTTCCAACCAGTCGCCGGACCACGTTCTTTTTTCGGTCATGTCGGGGTGTTGTGTGTATAATGCTCCTCATCACCGGCTATATTTTCCAATTTGAGCCATTGAAAGGGAGCCATTCTGATCCGGGTGGGCCATTTTGCCAATTTTTGAGCCAAATTTCCCGATTTCCCCAGTTTTGGCCTTGCGCCCCCCTATTAATGTACCATCATTCAGTATCAATCCACATAACGATTTTTCTACAGCGGTCACCACTCACCTCCGCTGCTCAGTATACAGAGGTTTTTCCCCTTCGTCATCTCGTGATATTACCTTTGACCATCTGTTTCCGTTGACTTTATGTTTATTTAGCATTACAATTAAATTATTGCTTAATCATTTAAAGGTTAGTGTATGAATAAACAGAACAAAACTGAAAGTCAGCCGGCACCAGATATCTGCACTGCGTTAGGAATCACGTGTCAGGCTACCGAAAACAAACTTCGCGACTCATTGATCGAGGTGGCGGGGCTATCAGAGCTCTTCCGTGCGCTCTCAGACGAGACCCGTACGAAAATACTCTATCTGATCTCCCAACAGGAGCTCTGCGTTTGCGATCTGGCATATCTTCTCGATATGACGCTCCCCGCAATATCACATCACTTGAGGCTCCTTAAAACCATGCGCATCATCCGTTCACAACGCGAGGGGAAGCAGGTTTTTTACACCTTAGACGACGACCATGTACTATCCCTCATCGAAGTTGCACGAAAACATTATATCGAAGGAAATTGAACTATTAGTAATTCAGCTGATCTGAAAAAATACCGTATCGGGCGAATTGTCATAGCTCTTATCCTGACCGTAATCGGTGTCATCTTTAACGATGCACTTCATGCTACCCCGCTCCATCTTGGCGAGTACGCGGTTTTTCTCGCCGCTTACCTGCTCGTCGGATGGCCGGTTCTTTCGAGTGCGGTACGAAACATCGTGCATGGACGGGTCTTTGACGAGATGTTTCTCATGAGTATTGCCACACTCGGGGCAATCGTGATCCATAAGTTTGCCGAAGCGGTCACAGTTATGCTTTTCTATTCTGTCGGTGAATACGTTCAAGACCGTGCAGTGGACCGTTCCCGCCACTCTATTTCCTCACTTATGGACCTCAGGCCGGAGTTCGCTCGCCTGGTTGCAGACGGCTCTACCGCAGAAGTCGAGCCTGAGTCGGTCGATGTTGGGTCGGTGATCGAAATCCGTCCCGGAGAACGTATTCCACTCGACGGTGAAGTTTTTCGTGGTATTTCGGCAGTCGATACTTCCGCACTTACCGGCGAATCGGTACCCCGCTCAATTGAAAACGGTGATGCCGTCCTCGCAGGGTTCGTCAACGGTTCCGGTACTATTCGTGTTCGGGTGACAAAACCGTTTTCCGAGTCTTCGATCTCCCGTATTCTCGAGCTCGTCGAGGACGCCGCCGCGCGCAAGGCCCCCACTGAAAAGTTCATCTCCCGACTTGCAGCAGTTTACACGCCGATAGTGGTCGGCATAGCGGCCGCGATCGCTTTTATCCCGCCGTTCGTCATTCCCGGAGCATCTCTCGGCGAGTGGGTTTACCGTGCACTGGTCATGCTCGTCATATCGTGCCCCTGTGCTCTCGTTATCTCGATACCGCTCGGCTATTTCGGCGGGATAGGCGGTGCTTCTCGAAACGGAATCCTCGTCAAGGGTGCAAACTACCTTGATTCTCTCACCGATATCTTTACGGTCGTGGTAGACAAGACCGGAACACTCACCCGCGGCACTTTCGAAGTGGTGCGAACCGAATCGCGAAGCAGCTATAAAAAAGAAGAAATCCTACGCTTTGCAGCTCTTGCCGAAACACATTCGACCCACCCGATCGCCAAATCGATTCGTGCCGCTTACATGACCGTGTACGAGGAAGAGATAGATCCCGATACGGTCACCGATGTTCGGGAGGAAAAAGGCTTCGGCATCGTATGTCGTGTCGGCCCGCAGAAGGTCCTCGCCGGGAGTGATCGTCTTCTCCACCGGGAGGGGGTCGCACGAGAAACCGTCGAATACGGTAATTTTGAATCAGAAGGGACGGTTGTGCATATCGCAGTAGACGGCAATTACGCGGGATATATCCTAATTGCAGACGAGCTAAAGCCTGATGCTGGGGAGGCAGTCAAGGAGATAAAAGAACTCGGTGTTAACAAGGTGGTTATGCTAACCGGGGACAACGAAGTTGCTGCTAACCGTATTGCGAAAGAAGCCGGAATCGACACTTTTTATGCGGAGCTGCTCCCCGAAGAAAAGGTCGCTCGGCTGGAACAGATCGCAGCGGAGCTGCCTAAAGGGAAAAGGCTTGCATTCGTTGGGGACGGCATCAACGACGCGCCTGTGCTGATGCGTGCAGACATTGGTATTGCAATGGGCGCACTTGGTTCGGATGCTGCCATCGAGGCCGCGGACATCGTCCTTATGGACGACAGAATGAGCGGTGTCGGAGATTCGATTCGGGTCGCCCGTCATACCCGCTCGATAGTGCTCCAGAACATAGCATTGGCCCTTCTCGTAAAGGCCGTCTTCCTTACTTTAGGAGCTCTCGGAATCGCTACCATGTGGGAGGCGGTAATAGCTGACATGGGGACCTCCCTCTTGGCAGTGCTTAATGCAACGCGCGCGCTCCGCTTTTCACGCTAATAGAGGAAAATAATCGTTGTTCTGCGTTTCTCTCATGTTATTCTTCAAACCGAAACGGTGGATATTCGTCCGTTAAATAGAAGGACGATTGCAGAGACCAGGACGAGAACCGACAACAAGCCGCCGGAAACAAAATCGATATGGTCATAAACACAATGAAGACCGAAACCGATTAAAAAAACCAATACAGCGTAGTGTGGAACTGCTAAAAGCCATGTAACGAGCCAGAGCGCCCGTGACGGGGTCTCCTGCAATTCGCCTTTTATCACAAGAGGATATTTGTTTTCTGCCATTTATTACTCCTGTTTTGTACCTGTATAATACATACTTTCAATTGTCAATAATCAAAGGACATACTACAATTTGAGCACGCAATTTGTTTACGCTTAGGAGGCAGTTATGAAAGAATTTTTCCCTAATATCAAAAAAATCCCTTCGCTTTCAAATTTTATAACCCCAATGAAAAAGTCGGAGATAAGACGATGGCGGAGCACCTCCGGTTTTCTATGGCCTACTGGCACACGATGACAGGCTCCGGAAGTGATCCGTTCGGCGGCGATGTATTCGAACGGCCGTGGCATTCAATAAGTAATCCGATAGACCAGGCGAAAGCACGAATAGAAGCGGCTTTTGAACTGCTTTCGAAACTCGGACTTCCATTTGTCTGTTTTCACGATCAGGACATTGCTCCTACGGGGGACACACTTAAAGAAAGCTTTTCGTATTTTGATAAAATAGCAGAGTTCATGAAGAAGTTGCTCGATGACTCAGGAGTCAAACTCCTCTGGGGAACGGCCAGGCTCTTTATGGATAAAAAATATATGCACGGTGCAGGCACCTCCCCTCAGGTCGACGTATATGCTCATGCAGCAGCCCAAGTAAAAAAATGCATGGAGATTACAAAATACTTAGATGGGACACCGACCAATATCCGGCGAAATCGAGGAGTTCATCCGCAATCGGTACCGGAGCTGGGAATCGGATTTAGGGAAAAAGATCCTGGCCGGACGTATCACCTTAGCGGTGCTTACAGATTACGCTCATAAGCACGACCCTGTTGAGATCGAATCCGGCAGACGGGAGATGCTCGAAAGCATCGTTAACAGATATGTATAGCCAAAGGAGCTGCTGACAAACCATCAGCTCCTTTGACCTCCTGTGACAACAACAACGCTGCTTATTATGGAATAGCAGTAAAGACCCAGTCGTTGTCTTCGACCGAAGCGTGACATGCAATACATCCCTTCCCGCCTTCGGCCAGCATTTTGACGGTCTCACCTTCAATAGGATCTCCGGCAGGTGTCTTATCCAGCGTGCCGTCTGCGAGATATTTAGCCCAATACCAGTTGCCGTTGTTAGGATCGTAGTTCTTTGTCTTCAACATAACGGTATAGGCACCAAGGTTTCCTTCAGGTGAGTAGTTAACTTTCACAATAAAAGCCCCTGGTTTGAACTCCCCTCCCCCAGCTTTCACAGTCTTGCTTGCAATGTCGTTCATCCCAATAGTTACCATTGCACCGTGGGGGGACTCGCCTGCCTGCTTTTCACTCGTACCCGGCCACAACATAAAATTATCTTTGTTTTTGACCATGTAGTCCCAGACTTCATCCGAGTCGGCTTCGACCATCATTTCTTTTCCGGATGTCTCCCCATCCGATGCACACCCAAATAGAAAAAAAACAAGAACTGATGCTGCAATGACCAATAAAAACCTCTTCATAAAAAACCCCTTCAGTCGCCCTCACGATAAGACGACTTATATGTATTTACCTTATCGTTATTATAAGGTATCATTGCATAATAACAAATATTACAATAAATATCAAGAATATACAAGAAATGTTTTTACAAAAAAATATAACTGGTTCATCCTAAACGGTCTGTAACCTGTAATCTATTTTTGTTATTATGAAGGTGTACCGGCGGAAACGTACGTTTATGGAACCATCAGAAAAAATTGAAAAATGTGCCGGAGAATACCTCAACCGTATTTTTAATATCGTTTTTACAGCAATTCTTATTCTTTGGGTTTTTTCCGGCTGCACCGAGAAAGAAAAGGCCGCTACTACCTTCTCCTTCCGTATATTGAGCAGTGATCTCGAAACCCATTCGACAGCCCTTGCTTCCGATATGTTTAACGGGAGGATGGTCGGGACCGACGGCATTGAACGTGCAGAGGAATATATATCGACCAGGTTTGAGGAAGCAGGCCTTTCCTTTATTCCCAACGAAGACGATTATTTTTTAGAGTTTTCGGTATATGCATACGGATTCGATAAAAAGAAAACCCAGCTGAGTGTCTTCTCCGGTGATGGGGCTGAGCTTATAGCACATTCCGGGCAGGATGGTAATTTTAAACCGTTTTACTTTTCCGGCAGTGGTTCTATCGAAGCTGATGTCATCTTTGCAGGGTACGGCATTACTGCCCCTGAGTACGACTATGACGATTATACGAGACTGGATGTCGAGGGAAAGATCGTTTTTGTATTTAGACACGAACCGAATGAAACCGATGCGGAGAGCGTATTTGCGGGAACGGAGATGACAAGTCATGCCTATTTCACCCGGAAAGCGGAGAACGCGTACGCACACGGTGCCAAGGGAATAATCCTGGTAACTGATACGCTCCATCACGACATAACGGCGGACCTGCCTCTCATCATGGAAACCCTTTCTCTTTCTCCAGATGAAAACTTCTATGCAGGACCCCAAAATGCTGACATTCCGGACACCTTTTTGGCACTCTACGCAGGACAGTCATTTATCAATACCATTATGGACTTTTACGGTATTGATCTTGCCGAGATACAGCGGAAACTCGATTCCGGCATTCCCCCACACAAGCTCGATTTTCCGCTATTCAGGGCTGCTATCGAGGTTTCCAAACAAGAGTCACCTCGAGAACTGATTGCACGCAACAGTGTCGCCATGGTTACCGGGACCGTAGCCCCTGAGAAATTGGTTGTCATAGGGGCCCATCACGACCATCTCGGGGGCTACAAAGGTAAAGGAGATACGATTTATAACGGTGCTGATGATAATGCTTCCGGTGTCGCCGCTGTGCTGGAACTCGCTCACTATTTTTCCAAAAACCCTCCAGCCGTATCCCTGTTGTTCATGACCTTCTCCGCAGAAGAACAGGGGTTATTCGGTTCCAGAGCTGTTTTCGAATACAATCTGCTTCCGGAAGATCCTATTTCTCTTATGATAAATATCGATATGATCGGAAGAAATCCAGATCAACCGGTCACTGTTACCGTAAACGGAGTTACTGAGGGACTCCGCTCATCGATACATGAAGCTGCCGAAAAACAAGGTATTGATATACGTTTTCGATCTCCCGGCCGCAGGTACCTAAGCGACCATTCTCCGTTTCAGGACCAGGGAATACCGGTTATCTCTTTTTTTACAGGCCTCCATGACGATTATCATAAGCCCTCGGATGAGTCGGATAAACTCGTTTATGATCGGATGGAGAAGATCGTAAAAACCGTGCAGACGATCATAGAATCCATGGAGTGAGCATCGTACTCTCCATTGAATCTTAACTACTGCCTCAAACCTTGTTGCTCGTGCCCGTCAGGCGAGGGC
>CAZQKT010000145.1:0-8270 GCA_964594055.1 uncultured Spirochaetales bacterium | reverse complement strand
GTCTTCCGGAAGACCGCCCCCTCTCTCCGGACGATTTCCCCGTCGAAGCGTATGTAAAAGACAGTGATCGGCTTTTCGAGGGACATGAAGCGTGCGGAGGGGATTTTATCTGGGCAGCCAACGCGTTCTGGGGAATTCCCTGGCTGGAAGCGGCCTTAGGATGCCCCCTCAAGGCGAGCCACTCCTCCGGGTCGATCCACTCCGAGACGCCCGGGAGCCGACTGCCCGCCGTCCCCGATTTCAGCGAAGAAAATCCCTGGATCAAAAAGACAGGAGAGTTCTTGGATTCACTCGCGGCAGCAAGCCGGGGAAGATACCCTCTTGCTACAACCAGGATGCGGGGTGTAGCCGACCTTCTCTCCGCACTCTACGGCGGGGAGCAATTCGTATTCAAACTGATGGAAGCGCCGGAACTAATGCACCGGGTATGCGGGGAGCTTACCCGGTTCTATATCGAATACGGGGAATACCAGCTCGCCCGTATCCCTGAGTTTCACGGTGGGGTCGGTTCGTTTTATTACAGCGCCTGGGCCCCTGCCGGTACGGTGTGGCACCAGGAAGATTCGGTCATGCTTCTCTCTCCCGACCTGTACCGAGAATTCATCCTCCCCTGCGACCGGAAAATCTTTGAGGCCTTTTCCGGCAACATCATGCACTTTCATTCTATTGGAGGGTATATTCCGGTCGAAGAAGTGCTGGAACTCGGTCCCACTGCTGTCGAATACCACATCGATGCAGGCGGCCCTTCCGCGGAAGAACTCTACAATACCCACATGAAAATCCTGGAGAAATCGCCCCTCATTATCTGGGGGGCGTTAAACGAGGCCGACCTCGATTGGATTTTCACCAAACTTCCCGCCGAAGGAGTTGCCGTCAATATTGTCGTTACCTCACCGGAAGAAGCCCACGATATTTGGAAACGATACAAGGAACAGAAGTGAATCAAATAACGGAGCAATACCTGTGAAACATGATGTACTGCAGATGCTTACAGGAGAAAAACCGCGAAAAATACCGAGTAAAGAGACCCTAAACCATCCGGGAATCATAAGAGCCGCCACAGGGATAGATCCTTATAAGGATACACCTGAAGCATATCGGGAAGCGTACCGAAAACTCGGCATCGACATAATAAACCGGGTTCCCGAACAAAATGCACCGGAGCCGTTAACCCCGGGCGAGGTCGTGGATATGGGAAACGGCTATAAAAAATCGCCTTTAGGCGTGTATGATACAGTCGCCCGTCATCTGTATCCGTTCAAGGACGTCGATGAGTTCTTTGCCGCCGAGACAATTGATCCCGATTATCATGAATTGCTGACCCCGGTGCCGCACCGGCTCGATACGAAAGAGATTCGGCGAAAAGAGCGGATCGTCGCAGATATCGGCGTCTACTATTATCAGATTTATACGACTTTTTTTATGTGGGGTGTCGAATATTTAGGATGGGAAGTGTTTATGATGGCTTCAGCTCTAGACCCGGAACAGCTCAAGGAAAAATTCCTCGATGTCGTATTCAAAAAATCGCTGCAGTTCATCGAAGAGCTTTGTAAGGCGGAATGCCCTTTTGTGTTCTGTCATGATGATCTGGCCGATAAAAACGGACCGATCTTTCCGCCCGAGTGGTATGAATCGTACATTTTCCCCCGATACCCGGAATTGTGGGAACCGATCAAACGGGCGGGGAAAAAAGTAGTTTTCGTTGCCGACGGCAACATGGAACAGTTTATCGATCCGCTGCTCGATACCGGAATCGACGGGGTGATGTTCGAAAACCCTGCGACAGACTTCGAACTCATCCTCGAAAAAATGGCCGGAAAAATCGTTATCGGCGGGGCGGAAACGGGTATCCTTACATTCGGGACACCTGAGCAAATCCGGAGGCACATCGAAGAAGTGCACGAGAAAACCGCGGATTTTCCCGGCTTCGCGCTTTCATCGCCTGGTGGCCTCCACGGAAACATTCCGCAGGAAAATCTTGAAGCGTATTTCGACATCCGCAGCGAACTATCCTACACACCAAACCATTGGAGAAGCTGATGTACACAAATCCAGTAAAACATGCCCTGCTGCATAGAGAACTAACGATCGGGACCTGGCTGCAAATTCCCCACCCCGGTATTGCCGAAGTGTTTGCAAACACCCCATACGATTGGATCACGTTGGATTGTGAACACTCCGAAGCGGGCCCGGCCGAGTTCGCTCAATTTGCCCGCGGGGTAGAGAGCCGCGCTGTTGCCCGAACCATTTCTCTCGGAAGCGGGAACAACCCGGGACGAAAGCCGCTTCCTTTTGTCAGAGTACGGGAGAACGACACCATGGCCATCCGGCAAATGCTCGATGTGGGGGCCTGGGGTATATTCGTACCTCTGGTAAACTCAGCAGAAGAGGCCCGGAAAGCCGTCGCTGCGGCCAAATATCCGCCCCGAGGGGTGCGGGGGTTTGCCTATTACCGGGCAAACGACTACGGTGAACATTTTACCGAGTATGTGGAACAGGCAAATGAAAATATCGTGGTCATCATTATGATAGAATCCAAAGAAGGGGTCGAAAATATCGATGAAATCCTTGCTGTAGAGGGTGTAGATGGAGTTTTCTTAGGCCCCTATGATATGAGCGGTTCGTACGGGATTGTCGGACAAATCGATCATCCTACGATCGTGAAAGCAAAAGAGCGGGTTGTTGCGGCATGCAAGAATGCCGGTAAGAGTGCCGGACTCCACGTCGTGCTTCCTACTGAAGAACAGATAGCCGGGGCAATCGAAGCGGGGTTTACCCTTATCGCATTAGGAATGGACGATATTTTTCTAGACCGCGCGGCCAAAGAGGCGTATTCTTTTGCCCAAAAAGCAGCGGAAAAGATACGGTGAAACCTTATTCCTTGATCTCTACCTGCTTGCGTTTCGGTAGTTCGGTGACAGTGCAATCTTTTTTATAGGTCCGTTCGGGAAGAACGACCAGCACATTGGCAGAATCGTTACCGTAGGCGAACGGCGCGTGGTGCCAGACCCCGACATCGAGGACGACCATCGTCCCTTGTGGAACACGAAACACCTCGATTGTTTCGGTATCGAGCTCATCCGGAGTAGCAACTGCTACGTGGATGAGAATATCACTGTCTAACGGAAGTATCCCTTCCCCGCAATTATTGTGATACTCACTGGTATCGACTATCAAGGGCCGCTTTTCCACCCGGCATATCGAAAAAGATGCCCGGCTAGCCGTTCCGAGTTCGAGTTGGAGCATGTCCCGGAAAAACTGTATCGGCCTCTCTCCGATAACAGTAGTTTCCGGGTCAACCATATTTCGAAATGAACCGTACTCGGCAAACGAATCGAGGGTCAGTTCTTTAATTTTTTTCTGTACCATGTTCTCCTCCGAAGTAGTAGTATAGTGCCTCAAAGCTTGTTGCACAATATAGCGAGAAGGCTCATTGAGGGGCCGTGCTTGCAAGTGCAGTCTTTTTTCCCCAATACCGCTGGATTTGGGCGATGATCATACCGGCGAGCATCAATCCGCATCCGAACAGAGTTGTAACTGTCGCCGGTTCACTCAATATGAGCCAGCCCCCGAAAAAAGCGAACACCGATTCCAGACTGAAAATGATCGCCGCGTGCCCGGGGGGAGCATCTTTTTGCCCGATTACCTGCAGGGTGTACGCAATTCCCACCGAACCGACCCCGCCGTAGAGGATGGGGACGGCCGCATTAAGAATATCCTGAAGAAGAATTTCTTCTCTAAACAGGGCAACAACCATACTGAGAAGCGAACAGGTAAAAAACTGGGTCATGGAGAGCGGGATTGCCGGGAACTTCGGAGAGAGCTTTCCGATAAGAAGCACATGGGAGGCAAAGAAAAAGGCACAGATGAGGACAAGAAAATCCCCCTTCGAAATCCGGAGCCCCTGGGTCCCACTCAAAAAGTACATCCCGGCCACAGCCAAAACGGCCCCGATCCAGACACCGATACCGGGCCGCTGTTTAAAGAAAAGCCCTGTAAGCGGGACGAGAATAACGTAGAGGCCGGTGATAAACCCCGCATTGCCTGCAGTGGTGTAGAGCAGCCCCACCTGCTGAAATGAAGAGGCAAGGAAAAGGACCGTACCCCCTAATACTCCGGCAAGGAGGATATGGACGGTCCTGCGATTCGTTGCTTCAGATCTCTCCTCCCCTTTTCTCGGGCCGTTTTGCCGCCCCGTCCGATCTCGGGACTTGCCATACTTGGCCCAAAGCAGGAACGGCAGCAATGATAATCCCCCTAATGCAAACCGGACCCCGTTGTAGGTGTACGGGCCGACAAACTCCATCCCCGCGCGCTGTGCTACGAATGCGAAGCCCCACACCGCTGCAGTGAGCAGCATGAGAAAATCTGCTTTGACGGTTTTTGAAATCATATCCGGGGTATAGTATCGATAGAAGGGTTAAGGATCAACCGAAAATCGAAATTTTATACCGGCACTGAAATGTTTTACCCGGAGCGAGGCCCATAATGCCTTCTTTTTCTCTGAAATCCGGGTTGGCATCCCGAGTAGAGGCGATACCGTACCACGGCTCGATACACACAAACGGTGCACCTCCCGGTTTTGCCCAGATACCGAGATAGGGAAATCCGGGAAAATCCACCCGAACAGCCGTACTGCTCTTCTTACTTTTCAAGGTAACGGATTCGGAGCGAAACCCTTCGAGGATTATCGCACTTTTGTCAAAGAGTGTCGGCGTTACAGGGACCTCCCTCTCGTTTTCCAGAAAAGTCCCGGTAGTTCCGTCCAAGAGACGGTCTACGAGCATTCTTCTTTTTATGGACTCCGGTTTTTCAAACTCCAGGATGTAGTCATTCAGAGATTCGTCCGGCCTGAACGGCACGTTGAACCCCGGATGCCCGCCTACGGAAAAATAGATCGTATCTGTGTCCGTATTGGTGACTTCAAACCGGTTGATGAGAGAATCATCTTCTAAAATAAAAGAAACACGCAGCTCAAAATCGTATGGATAGTGCTTCTTTATTTCGGGATTAGGGACCAAACGGTACACAAGCGAAGTGTCCGCCTCCTGTTCCGCGTTAGGGAGCAATTCAAACTCCGAGGTGCGGGCAAACCCATGCGCATCCATAGGATAGCGTTCGTCTCCGATTCGAAGCGTATCATCTTCGAGGGCCCCGACGATCGGAAAGAGGACCGGAGAGCGTCCTTCCCACCATACCGGGTCTCCCTGCCATAAATATTCAACGCCGTTTTTCACTGAACGGATTCGAGAAAGTTCCGCCCCAAGACTGTTTACACCGATTTCAAGACTTTTGTTTTTTATCGTGTTTATCATGTGTTATCCTTTAAATGTAAAAAATGGGAGGCCCTGTACCTCGGTTTTTACGAGGAACATGCTTCCGGCGTGCAGCTGCTCTGCAAGGGCCGCTTCGTCGAGATTTGTCCGGGCCGTTGTGATGTACAGTTCATCGAGATTTTTCCCTCCGAACGCACATGCGGTAACCTGCCCGACCGGAATAGAGATTTCAGCAAGCTGCTTCCCGGTTTGGGGGTCCCAACGGGCCACTTTCCATCCGCCGAACTGTGCAATCCAGAGCGTTCCTTCCCGGTCGATGGCCATACCGTCCGGTTTCCCTTCTCCTTCGGGGATGGTTACAACGACCCGTCGGTTTCTGATATTTCCCGTCTCCTTATCATAGTCGAAAGCAGCGACCTGCCCGGTGGGCGAATCGTTAAAGTACATGACAGTCTCATCGGGGCTCCAGACAATTCCGTTGGAAACAGTCACGCCTTCGATCATGGACTCTACAGAATATCCGCCGCTTCCTGCATCTGTGTCATTTGCCGCGGAAAGCCTGTGCAAGGCACCCGTGGGATTACGGTGTGTAATACCCATCGTCCCCGCCCAAAACCTGCCCGCGGGATCGCACTTGCCGTCATTGAACCGGTTCTCCGGCTTGTCAGCCTCCGGGTCTGCAATAAAGGTAAGTTCCCCGCTTTCTTCATCCAGAAAATAAAACCCGTCCTCCAGAGCAACGACCAGACCCCCGTTCTCCCGTACGACTAAGGTACCGATCATCTTGCCGACCGGTATCATGGTATCGTCACCTGATTTCGGATCAAAGATATGGACCTCTCCGGCATTAATATTTACCCAGTAGAGCACCTTACGGGTAACGTCCCAAAACGGCCCTTCACCTAAATCTGCTTTTACGTCTAATATGATTTGTGCTTTTTCCATGCCCGAATATTAGTCCCAAAAGACAGGGGTTGTCCAGGCCCACGGCCCACGGGCGGAGGCAATATTGGAGGGGTAGCGGATGTCTTGTCCGCTCATTCGCACTCTTACGTAGAGATACTTTGGCTCTTTAAGGGAGAGGATGGATTGTTCCTTGATCGAGTCTACACCCTTTAAAGGACATGAGACCACAAGCTTTTTTCCGTCGTCTTCCGTATCTGCTCTGCTCCAGTTGGCGACACTCCTCTGCCGGTGTACCAGTTCTACAAACTCGATCCGATCTTCTTCCTGCGGCCCCTCCCCGATCTCCATTTCGACGGAAAGGCGGGCCGTAATCATTCCCCGTAAAGCCCCTTTATCTCCTATGAAAAGCGAGGAGCCTTTCTCGTCGATCAACTCGAAATGTATCCACGGTCTTCTGCCCTGAGTAGCGATCGTCCGTCCCTGCACTAATCCCTCGATTATACCGGCATAGCTCAAATCCTTGGCCCAGACTCCGGTAAGAGCACCACCATGCCCCGGATTTCTCCTGTGGTTATCAGATCCTCCTTGAATTTATTGATGTTTTTGGTTTTTTAAATAATCAATTATTTTTGTTGTTCTTATATGTGCATCACCTCCTTCATTTATGCAGCGGCTCCCGAATCACTTTCTGAAAGACGAGATCAGCCGCTCCGATATTCCAGCCGTCCTTCTCTAAGGAGAACGGCATCAATTTTACATTTGAATAGAGGCTGAGTGTGTTTATCTCCCGTAGGTTGCCGGTAAGTGTTTCGATAAGCTCCGGTTCGGTGGGGACCGACTCTCTTCCCACCAAAATGATCTGGGGGTCGAATATTCGAATCAGATTATCGATACCTAGAGCCAGGTTATAGACCCAGGATTTGTAGAGTGGATCTATGTCAGGGTCGCCGGACAACGCGGCCTTGATGATCAGATCGACCGATGGCTTCCCTCCGTCAGCGAGCTGATTCTGCAGCCGATGCGCTCTACCCTCTTCGAGAAGTTTTTGAGCTTGGTCGATTGCGTACTGATCTGATGCAAGGGTGGTAAGACATCCATGCTTTCCGCAACGGCAGAGCGGTCCGTGAGTGTCGATTACCATGTGGCCGAACTCAGCGGATGCCCCGTTGCTTCCCCGATACACCCTTGAATCCAATATGATACCGCCGCCGATACCGTTACCGACCATCACACAGAGAATGTTCTTCTCGTTTTTCCACCGTCCATATCTCGTCTCGGCGGAGAGCAGAACGTTCACATCATGATCGACAAACACAGGCACCTCGAACTGCTCTTCTAAAAGCTCACGAAGGCGAATGTTTTTCAGCTTAAGGATGGGAGATTCCAAAAGCACTCCCGTTTCAGCATTAACGATGCCGGATATTCCGATCCCAATCCCGAGCAGCCCGCTCAAACCGTCTTGCTTTCCGCTCTCGTTTATGACGTTGGTGATGGTCTCTGCGATTTTTGCGGTAATGGACTCTTCATCTCTTGATTTGGGAAGTTCCGCGGCGGTGCGGTGGACAATGTTCCCCAAAAGATCCACGACTGCCGTCGTAATTCCGTTAGCATCAACCTTTATTCCTAAAGCAAACCCGACTTCCGTACTCACTTCGAGCAGGACCGGTTTTCGTCCTCCGGAAGACTCTCCGATCCCCCGTTCTAGGAGAATACCCCTGTCCACCAGTTCTTTGGTTACCTCATGAATGGATGTCTGGCTTAAACCGGTCTGTTTCATGATTTCAGGGCGCGAGAGAGGGCCCTTTTCAAGAAGCACATTAATGACAGCTATTTTGCTGCTGTTGATCTGGAGTTGTGCTTTCTTTCTAATCAATTCTTCCATCTGCTCTTACCTTTGTATCCAGTGGAGTCATATACTTACTTCTTTCATCGAATGAAGTAAGTATATGATGAAATTTTGCCGCTGTCAATGTTTTTTTCTGCTTTTTTTTTACAATTGAAGCTGGATCACCTTGAAGGGTAACAAATTCATTAGATGACAAAAAATAAAAAAAAATATACCATTCCTATAATACAATGAAATGGCTG
>CAZQKT010000144.1:0-8329 GCA_964594055.1 uncultured Spirochaetales bacterium | reverse complement strand
GTCCCGAGGTCGTCTCAGAACTGGTGGAATGCACTCCTTCTATGCTGTACGGACAGATAGCCGACAGAGGACTCTTTCTTTTGCTTATAAAAACACTTTTCTCCTCGAGGCGGAAGACGGTAAAGAACAATCTGTTTAACGGACCAACTGCGCCCCGTTTCGGAGAGCAGTTTCTGTTAGATGTGCTGCAACAGTGCGGTATCGACCCGGAAATCCGGGCGGAAAAACTGCCTGTGGAAGTTCTGATACGATTGGCCAATACCCTTTCTCGAAGCGAATCTGCCTGCTAAAGGCCAGCTAGATAATTCCGGTATCTTTCAGTACTTTATCCATTTTTTTCTTAGTATCATCGCTCATCGGACAGATGGGGAGCCGGTACACCTCTTTTATCATCTTCTTCTTGAACAGTGCATATTTAATCGGAATGGGGTTTGTATCGAAGAAGACACCTTTAAAGAAGGGAAGCAATTCATAATGCATTGTACGGAACTCTGCGAGCTTGTTGGAAAGTCCGGTTTCGATGAACTTCACCATCCTGCCCGGAATGATGTTACTGGCAACCGAGATGACCCCTTTCCCTCCTGCTGTGACAATGGGAAAGGCCAAATTGTCGTCACCGGAGAGTACGGAGAAATCATCCGGTTTTTTCATCACTAAGTCCATGATTTGAGGAATGCTTCCGCTCGCCTCTTTGACCCCCATGATGTTCGGGTGTTCTGCCAGACGGAGCATGGTTTCGTTTTCAATATTTTTCCCGGAACGGCCCGGTATGTTGTAGACGATGATAGGAATATCGACAGCATCCGCGACCTTTGTAAAATGGCGGTAAAATCCCTCCTGACTCGGCTTATTGTAATAGGGGGCTACCTGGAGACTGGCGTCCGCCCCGCACTCCATTGCCTGCACGGTTAGTTCTACTGCCTCTTGTGTAGAATTTGATCCGGTCCCAGCGATAACAGGTACTTTTCCCTGGGCTTGATCGATGACGAGTTCGATAACTCTGATGTGCTCGCCGTGACTCAAAGTCGGGCTTTCTCCGGTCGTTCCCATAGGGACCAGGCCGGATATTCCCTCTGTTATTTGATACTCCACCAGTTCACGCAGCGCCTCTTCGTCGATGGATTCATCTTTATTAAATGGTGTAATGAGTGCTGTAAATACGCCTTCGAATTGCATTACCTATTCCTCCTCCCTAAAAAATCTCTTCCAAAAAATCGTCAACGGTAAAAAAACCGGTTTTGTTTTTGAGCCACTCCGCCGCCATCACTGCGCCGAGAGCAAACCCGCTTCTGTTTCTCGCAGAATGGGTCAATTCAACGGTATCTGCAGGAGAATCCAATACTACACTATGGATGCCGTTTATGGAACCACCTCTCACCGACCCGATGTGAAGTTCTTCAGGCTCTACTTTTCTATCCAGCCGTTCGGTGGTGATTTTTTTCTTTCTTTCCACCGCTGCAAGAATTTCTTCTCCGATTTTCCTCGCAGTTCCGGAGGGGGAATCTTTTTTGTTTGCATGGTGCAGTTCATACAGCATGATATCATAATCGGGTATATGATTGACCATCAGTGCAGCCGACTTGACGATTCGGATAAAAAGCTGTGCTCCGATGGAAAAGTTCGCCCCGTAGAGAAGAGCACTCTTGTGTTCTTGGATAATTGTTTGTATATCCTTCCGCCGATCTTCCCACCCGGTCGTACCGATTACCACAGGGGTTTTCGCTTCGGCATAGAGATTGACATGATCGAATACGGCATCGGCGAGCGAAAACTCGATAACTGCATCCGATTTGTCCAGTAGGTCCCGTGTAACGCCGTCCGTATCACCAACACCGGATGTTTTGTCAACCCGTGAGACAATTTTGTGCTCCCGTGCCTGGAGAATTTTCTCCACCTCTTTTCCCATACTTCCATATCCAACAATTAATACATTCATAGTCAAATAATAAAAGGAGACTTCGCAATTGTGCAAGTGTTTTTTTTAATGGTGCAGCTGTTAGGAATATTCGGCCCGGACCAATGTTGCCGCGGATGTGACAACAATATCCTCCGACGAGCATCCTCTCGAGAGATCACTTAGCGGTTTTGCAAACCCCTGTAAAAAAGGGCCGAAGGCATTGGCGCGGGCGAGCCGCTGGACGAGTTTATAACCGATATTTCCGGCAGAAAGATCAGGGAACACGAGTACATTTGCCCGCCCGGCGACAGATGATCGGGGGGCTTTTCTTTTTCCGATTTCCGGTATGAGAGCGGCGTCGAGCTGCAATTCTCCGTCTACATTCAGTTCCGGGGCTTTGGATTTGACAATTGAGAGGGCCTTTGCGACTTTCTCTACCGATTTTCCGGATGCAGAACCCTTCGTTGAATATGAGAGCAGAGCAATGATCGGTTCTGCCTGCAGAAAGGTGCGGCATGAACCTGCTGCAGCTATGGCGATTTCAGCGAGCTGTTCCGCTGTCGGCTCAGGGATAATCGCACAATCGGAGAAGATGAGATTACCGTCTGTTCCCCAGTGGTCCTCTTTGCAGTTTATCACGAAACAAGATGACGCGGATGAGACCCCGGGCGCTGTCTTGATAATGGTAAACGCGGCACGGAGCACATCCCCGGTTGAGTTTTCGGCTCCCGCAACCATGGCATCACACTCATCTCTTCGTATCATCATTGCACCCCACCGGAGCACATCGGCAATATCCGCACGCGCCTTTTCGAGCGTCATCCCTTTGTGTTTACGAAGGTTGTAATACTCCGTCGCAAATTGTTCACGTTTTACCGAGCCTGCAGGGTCGATAAGAATAAGGTCCTTTGTCGGTATGCTTTCCTTCTCCGCTACACTCCGTATCTCTTCGATATTGCCTAACAGAGTTACGGAAGAAGCTAACTGTAAATCTGTTATTTTTCTCGCAGCAGCTAATGTGCGCGGTTCATGCCCTTCGGGAAGGAGGAGAGATTTCTGCAACGATTTCGCTTTGTTTTTCATTCTTTGAGAAAATGACATAGCAAGCCCCCTATACTTCTTCCTCTAAGATAACAACAATTGTCATGTTAGCCAAGATTGGGCAAAAAGAAAGTGCGAACTATAGGGAGAACAGTGTCAGGATGGGTTGAGAATACTACTTGAACCGTTTAGTATGAGCGCTATGGAAATCGGAATATACGGCTTAGGCCGGTTCGGTACCCTTTGGGCGGCCCTTCTCGCAGATTCATTCTCGGTGAAGGCGTATTCGAGAAACCCGGACCGGCCCGCTCCTGCAGGGGTAAAAAGGGTACAAAAGGAAGAAGTGTGTGCCTGCGATACTGTTTTTCTCTGTGTCGCCATTTCAGCGCTCGAAGAGGTGCTCGAGGATATCAGGGGGTTCGTAAAACCGGGTGCTATTGTCGCTGATACGTGTTCGGTAAAGATGTATCCGATACGAATGATGAAAACGTTGCTTCCCGATACTGTTGCAGTATTGGGGACCCACCCTATGTTCGGTCCTGATTCAGCAAAGTATGGGACGAAGGGCTTACCTATTGTTATGACACCGGCTCGGGGCAGCGAACGGGCCGTTGAAATCTGGACGAAGCCGTTCGAAGAGATGGGTCTGGAAGTATTTACGCTGACTCCGCAGCAGCACGACAAGGAAGCTGCTTATACGCAAGGGGTTACACATTTTATCGGCCGAGTACTCGATGATTTATCGCTTAAGCCGAGTGAGATCGGAACATTCGGTTTTGGTAAACTGCTCGAGATCATTGAACAAACCTGTAATGATCCGTGGCAGCTTTTTCTCGATTTACAGCGGTACAATCCCTATACAAAAGAGATGAGAATAAAACTGCAGAAGTCACTCGAGAAAATGCTTCATACACTCGAAGATACAATTCTACTTGACAGTGAAAAATCTTAAGATGTAGGATAGAAATACCATAATCCATGATGTGAGGGAGCATAATGGCTGAAATAAACATTAAAACAGTTGATGAAGCACAGATCGATACCATTCTAGCGGAGGATATAGATTTTACCGGGACCCTCACGTTTAAAGATCCTCTCATGATCAAAGGGAAATTCAACGGGGAGATTAAAGCTTCGGGCGATTTGTATATCGGAAAAGACGCCGATGTAGAGGCAACAATACAAGCCGATCTTGTTTCACTTCGAGGGCGGTTAAAAGGAAACATCTATGCAAACTCCCGGGTAGAGCTCTTTTCTACTTCAGTCATAGACGGGGACATCACGACATCGAACATCATTATGGAAAGTGGGAGTAGATTCAACGGACTTTGTACCATGAAGCAGGAGAAATCAGGAGAATAGGAGAGAAGGGAAGGTGAATAAAAGAATCGGTGCAGTTCTGTTACTGGCTTCTCTTGCCATAACCGGAATTGCCGCACAGGAAGAGCGCGATGCACTGGCCCACTATCGCAACGGCGAATATGAAGAGGCAATTAGAGTGTGCCTGGAAGAACTCGAAGCAATGCCGAGGAGAATGGATGCACATGTCGTCCTGGGATGGAGTCTGTTGAGACTCGGACGCTATGAGGAGGCGCTGCAACGGGGCCGGGAGGCGTATAGAATCGCACCCGGAGATTACCGGATTATAGAAATACTCGGTGAGGCAAATTTTTATGTGGGTAACAATCTTCGGGCCTTGCAGTATTTTGAGGAATATGCAGTTCTTGCCCCAACCGGAGACAGGATAGACACGGTATATTTTTATATGGGAGAAATCTTTATTCGGCTCGGAGAGTATAATCACGCCGATATTGCATTTACCACTGCAGTGTATCATTCCCCAAATAGTGCCCGCTGGTGGTCCCGCCTCGGGTATGCCCGTGAAATGGCCGAGGATTATGTGTATGCTCTCGAAGCGTATAATCAGGCTTTAGAGCTCAATCCTTCTTCCAATGAGGCGGTACGGGGCAAAGAACGGGTTATGGAGAAGATGCAGACCGGATGACAGTATCGTTTTATACGCTCGGTTGTAAGCTCAACCAGAGTGAGAGTGAAGCCCTGGCGTCTGCTTTTCGGAGTCAGGGTTTTTTTATTAGCCCGGATCTTTTTTCAGCTAACATAGCAGTTATAAATACCTGCACGGTCACCTCGAAAAGTGAACAGAAAGCAAGGCGGATTGTCCGTAAAATCAGAAGAGAGAATCCGGATGGGATCATAATCGTTACCGGTTGTTATGCTGAAGTAGACCCCGATTCTCTCGCTCTGTTGGATGAGCACATCGTGGTGGTCCCGCAGAGCAGAAAACCGGTGCTCCTCGATGTGCCGCAAAGAATCAAAGAAAAAACACTATCGGAAATCCTCAGTTTTTTCAAACAAACGGTGCCTGAATACCGAGAAAGCCGCTGGGTGGAAGAAGACAGGAACGAGAGAGACAGGAACGAAGGTCAGTTTTCCTACGCCAATGATCAACTGCAGTTCCATTCTCGTCCGTTTTTAAAGATCCAGGATGGATGCAGCAGGAAATGTTCTTACTGCAGAGTTCCCTATGCACGAGGCAATTCCGTCAGTTTAGCCTCGGAGGAGGCCGAAAAGCGAATAATCCGCCTCGAAGAGCTCGGCTACGTTGAAACTGTGCTTACCGGTGTGAATATAACCGATTATCGAGACCGGGAAAAAGACCTCGCCTCGCTTCTTTCGATATTGCTCTGTGCAACTGAACGCATTCGCATAAGAGTTTCATCGCTCGAACCCGATCAGATATCCGACCGTTTGATCTCTCTGCTTGCAGAGGATCGGATTTGTCCCCATTTCCATATACCGCTGCAGTCGGGTTCATCAAAGGTATTATCCTTAATGCGGAGACCGTATACCGCCGATATGGTATATGAAACAGTATCGCGTATGAAACAGTGTAAGGAAGATCCGTTTATTGCGGCAGATGTACTGGTTGGATTCCCGGGCGAAGAGGAGAGTGATTTCTTACAAACTGCAGAGGTCGTTGAAAGCGGTGGATTTTCAAATCTCCACGTGTTTCCCTTTTCTCCCCGTCCCGGAACACCTGCTGCGACAATGAGCCCGCGTGTGCCGGAACGGACAATAGGGGAACGGACAAAACAGCTTCGAGAGACCGCCTCCACGTTGTATTACCACTATCGAAAGCGGTGGCTGGGCAAAGAGCTCAACGTTCTTATTGAACATCCTCTCGAGCCGGGGAGTACGAATTCCTGGGGTGGAGTTTCACAAAATTATCTCAAGGTAGCAGTAACTGATATTCCGTCTGCCCTGCAAAAAAGAGGGCGGATAGTAAGAGCACGCATTTCGGCTGTCAAAGAGGATGATGAGCTTTGTCGGGGTGTATACGTGGACGGAGCATAGGCGGAACCGGTGGGTCCTGATGGAAAAGGGGGTTAATCCGGGTTGTTTGTTTTTTTTATCTATCTGCTGTATACTAGGTGTGTTCAAGGAGAAACGAATGGAAAAAACCAATAACATCTATTTCTCGTCCCTGCTCTTACTGCTCGTTCTCGTTGTTGTGTTATCCGGCTGCCAGGATATTTTCACTTTCAGTCCCTTCTCTGACCTCGGTCGGGACCCTTCTACGCTTTCGGAAGATCAGCAGATCAATTATGCAACGAATGCCCTCGCCTCGGGCGATCCTGACAAAATGGCCGAGGCGTACGATCTAATAGCAGATTTACTCGAAGATGATCCTGATAACGGGGAACTGCATCTTTTAGCAGCGGAGCTGGCCATAGGGGCTTCGGGTCTCGGAGATATCGGGTCTTCGGTGGCTGGGGGCGATTCTGATTCGTACGATGATTTTCTCGATGGTCTCGATCAAGACATGCTTGATAAGGTCGCCGGACATATCGAAGCAGCCGAAGATGCCGGAGAGGATATTAGCGATTCCCAGTATGTAAATGCCGGCACAGCCATTATAGCAAGTGAAGCGATTGATGCGGGCGGATTCGGTGAGATCGATTGGGACAATCCGAATGAAAACGTACAGAAGGGAATCGATTATGCGGAGCTCGGCGGTGTAGATATAGAATCAATGTTTAACAGTTGATATTAAGGGAGTACTTCTGACAGGGATATGAGCATGAAAAAATTTGTAACACGTGCCTGCCTCTTGTTTTTGACCTTATTTGCGGTTCCATCAACCTCTTTCGCTGATGAAGTTCTCGACAAAGAAGTGTATTTTCTTTCTACGCGGATGTCCTCTTTGGGAGGGCCGCATGCTGCCCTTACTGACGATCTTTCCACACTGTTTCACAATCCGGCTGGATTCAATATCGCAGGCCCGGAAATCGGCGTAGCGGAGATAACGGCCCGGTTGGGAGGACCGGTTTTTGATATTGCGGGTGTCGTTTTGGAGAGTACTGAAGGAGGCGGGGATATCTTTGCTTCGTCGGAAGTGCAAAATTTGATGACCGGCCTCTACGCAACGATGCATTTGTTAGGACCGATCTCCTTCGGATATGTAGGCAACGGTCTCGGGTTTGGTTTCTTTAACACGAGCAATATTACTTTTTCGAACTCCGGTCCCCTAACCATAGAGACAACGATGAGTGAACAGCTGCTGTTGACAGGAGGATATTCTTTTCGTGTTCCGTTGCCTGCAAATAGCCTCAGTACACTCGATTTTGGATTTCTCTTAAAAGGGTCCCTCCGAGCAGAATCTGTGGTGAAAAAGTCTTTTCTCGAGTTTGCAGATTTGTTTTCATCGTTGAGCGCGGAAATGCTCGCGGGCGAGCCGTTTAGTTTTATATCTGCAATAGGTTTTGATGTAGGAGCACTTTACTCCTATAACGAAATCATCAGTTTCGGACTGGCAGGAAGAGACGTCTTTACTCCTACACTTCGCAGCAAATACCCCACGCTCGAGAGCTTTTTAAACAGTGAAGAACCCGAAAAGATGGTAAACGGCATCGTCCCTTTTGATTTGAGTGCAGGGGTGCTGTTTACTCCTCGGCTTGGAAAAGCGAGTGCCATATTGAGTGAACTCAAATTGATGCTCGATTACAACGATATTTTTGATTTTCTCACCCACCCGAGGACCGAAAAGCACCCGCTGCTTCATATCGGGTTTGGAGTGGAACTTGGCTTTTTAGAAATCCTCTCGGTTCGAGCAGGCTTTTATCAGGGTCTTCTCAATGCCGGATTGGGGCTTGATTTGACCATTTTTACGTTCAACATCTCGATGTTCGGCACGGAGCTTAGTTCTGAACCGGGGATGAGGCCGATATATAACCTCATGGTCGGGCTCGAATTCCGATTCTAGATTATTGACTTTTTAAGGAAATGTTGTTACATTGCCTCCCTGTGGATTTTACGGGCCGCTAGCTCAGGTGGTAGAGCAACAGCCTTTTAAGCTGTGGGTCGAAGGTT
>CAZQKT010000143.1:0-8351 GCA_964594055.1 uncultured Spirochaetales bacterium | reverse complement strand
GGCGGGCAGCCTCTACTTCGATGTGGTAACAGAGCCGCTAAAAGAGGCGGAAACCCCGGAGGACATCGATACCTATATTTGGCCCGACCCGTGGTCCCAACGGGAAACGGAGTTTATAAAAAAAGAAATACAGCGGCTCTATTACGGGACCGACAAAGCGCTCTTCGCCGGGCTCCCCCTCTATGACGGTTCATTCTTTGAACTGGGTCAAACCATGTTCGGGTTTCAGAACCTGCTCATGAACTTTATGCTCAAACCGGAGATGATGCATCATTGGCTGGACCGGGTGTTGGAACACCACCTCGCTACACTCGAACAATTCCTTCCTCTTGCCGGGTCCTACATCAGTGCAATCCAGATGAATGACGATCTCGGCACCCAGGAGAGCCTCCTCATCCCGCCGGATATATTCCGTACCTTCTTAAAACCGCGGATGGCTTCCTGGATATCCTACGTCAAGGAAAGAAGTGATGCCAGAATATTCCTCCACTGCGACGGGGCGATCGGAGAAATTATGGATGATTTGATCGAAATCGGCGTGGAGATTCTCAACCCGCTGCAGACCGGGGCGAAAGATATGGAGCCGGAGCGGCTCAAGAAACGGTACGGGGATCGACTCTCATTTTGGGGCGGCGGAGTGGACACGCAGACAACGTTGCCCTTTGGCTCGATCGATGATATCCGCAAAGAAGTCGAAGAACGGGTCCGTATCTTGGGCGCCGGCGGCGGATATGTGTTTGCAGCGATTCATAATATTCAGGCGGACATCCCGCCGGGAAAGGTGCTCGCAGTCTACGAGTCCGCACGGGAGAAAGGGGAATATCCGCTTGTGTAACGGCCAAAATCAAGGGCCGCATCCAGGGCCGCGGTGAGGTTTTCCGGCGGGGTCTCCTGCTGTACGTTGTGAATTGGGTTGAACACAAAGCCGCCCCTCGGTGCGAAAATCTCTATCCGCTCCCGGACCTCTTCCCGCACCTCGTCAGGGGTCCCGAACGGCAGTGTCTTTTGCGTATCGACGCCGCCACCCCAGAACGTAATACGATCGCCGTATTCTGCTTTCAGTGTTTTTGCGTCCATATTTCCGGCCGAGAGCTGGACCGGATTATAGATATCGAGTCCTGTTTCCACCATAATGGGGAGGATCCGCGCAACTGAGCCGCAGGTGTGCTTCCAGGTCTTCCAGGCCGTGTTCTCATGGACCCACCTGTTCTGTTCGGTATAACCGGGAAGAAACAGCTCTTCGAACAGTTCGGGGTCGAAGAGTTCGGTCTTCTGAGACCCGTAATCATGACCGTCCAGGCCGATGATGTCGATGGAATCTTCCATATACTGTTTGACTTTTTCCATGTTGACGAGTGCAGCCTCGGTCTGTACCTCGAATAGGTCCTTTACATACGGTTTGTCCAGAAGAAGCAGCATGAGAAAATCGGGAATGCTCCCCACTCCGTTAAGGCCGAAACTCCCCCAGCTGCCCAAAAGGAGCGCTTTGTCCGTCTCTTTGCGGAGCCGCTCCGCACGGGCCGTCATAAACTCCAGATCTTCTGTTTTGAGCAGCATGTCCCGGCGAACCTCTTCCAGCGGAGGGGGCTCGAAATCGGCATCGGATCGTAGCTGTGCTTCCATATCAAAGTAATATCCATCCTTCGGCATCGTCCCCACGATAGGTTTGGAGGGGTCCCCCTCATCGTGGATGAGCCAATCGCCCTTTTCGTTTACCTCCACATCGAACTGCCCGGGCATGAGCACTTCCGTACCGTCCCAAAGCTTCCACGGTTTGTAGTTCTCACGCCTGAGACCGAAAAACTGTACCGCCGGTTCTACCGGGAGCACATCGATACCGAACCGCTCGATTACATCCTGCTCGACTTCGCCGAGCATCTGATACACTTCATACACTTTGACCGGCCGGTACTCGAGGCCGAGATGCCTGCGGAGCCGGTCTAAGGCATGGGCCATGATCCCGCTCATGATGGTGCTGCCGAGATCGATCGGGATCCGGTCAGGCTCTCTGTGATTTACTGCTGCTAAAACACGTTCACGTGATGTCATTATTATCTCTCCATGGTACTGCTGAGTTATCTGTATTTTTTCCACGATTCTATCAAGTTTTCCACCCCACTCCAGGAGGTGTCCGGAAAGAGGGCATCCACGGGATGGAGAATGAATCTATTGGTTTCTTTGAACACATCGATGGATTCCCGAACCTGGCGCTCGAGTTTCTCTTTATCTTCGGAGAGGGTGAGACTGCTTACACCCCCTACCAGGGTCATGCGGTCCGAGAGCAGGTCCCGGATTTTCTCGAGATCCAGTTTCCCGCCTGCTATCGGATCAATAGGGTCGACAAAGTAGAGCACATCAACTCCCGCGTCGGCAAGGTGGGGCCCCAGCACCTCGATGCCGGTGGTCATGACATAGCCGAACTTCTTACCGCCCGCATGGGCCGCGTCGGCAAGGGCCGCAATATGATCGAAGAGAAACTGCTCGAAGAGAACAGGAGACCAGAAATCGGTAGAGGAGTACCATCCCCGTTCGGTGACGATATCCACACCGGGGTGACTTGCAGCAAGCCGGGTCCGCTCCACATCCGCCTCTGTAATAATATTCATCATCTCGCTAAATGCTTCCGGCTCGTCGAGCGACATCATGATCGCCTTCTCCGTTCCGGTAAACCAGACTACCGCGTCCATCCCGAATCCGGTCCACGCCTGTACAGGGACATTCTCCTCCGAAACGAATGCCGTTATCTCATCCATCCGGTCCCGGAACCAGGCCTTCTCGCGATCACCGGGAGGACAGTACAGATACGCCAATTTTTCGACATCACCGGGGGAACTCACAGCATGTTCGACTGCCCGGGGGATGTTGAAATCTTCGATAGGCGGAACATGGTCCGGTTGGATTACCCATCCCTCCTTCATCTCCTCTCCGGTTTTGCGCACCGCGTGTTTTAAAGTACCGGCAGGGGTGGAGTAGGTCCGTGTCATCACCGGGTATTTTTCGCTGCCGGAGGGGCCTGCCTCCGAATCATCCCAGGAGACCTCGGGAGAAACCGCCCACGGGACGGAGATCTCCACCATGTCGTCCACACCGAGTGATTTCCACGCCCGCACCCGGTTGAACTCGTCCGCCCAGTCCCAGGGGAAGGGAAGAGTGTGCAGGTGCTCCATCCTCTTAGAATACCAGTAGGGCTGCGTTTTTCCGTCTTTTATCCAAGTAAGCTTCTCCGGGACCTTGAGCCCGAAACACCAGGTGGTGAGGGGAATATAATCGGAAGATTCGCCGTTCCAGGCTGCTTTGATCCGTTCTTTGCTCGTCATCGTACTCTTCCTTCGACTGTCGTGATTCACCTTATCATATAATAATTGACGGTCATTGCCAATGCGAAGAAAATAAGGCACTGTATTAAATAAAAATTATATTCGGAGTAAAACGTGACTATTAAAAAAAGAAGCAAAGTTGTTTTCGTGGTACTTGTGGTATTATTCGTTCTTCCGTCGGTGCTCTTCGGCATCGAGAGTTTTAACAAGGAAGATGCGTTTCTCACCTTCTCACCTTATGTAGAGCTCGGGTTCACAAAAGTGCTCAACCATACACTCCAGTTCGGCGAGGACGGCAGTAACTTCGATTATGTCAAGCAGGGCGGCCAGGAACTGCTCTTCTTTTTTCAGCGATACAGCCTCGACGTCGGATTGGGCGACAGAAACACACTTACCTTTCTCTATCAGCCGCTCACCCTGGAAACCCAGACCAAGATACCCGAAGACAAGAAGAACGGAGTGACCATTGAAGATGTTACCTTTGCCCCGGGCACCGGGCTCGACCTGAAGTACGGGTTCGATTTCTACCGAATAAGCTATCTCTTTTCAATTATCCGCACGGAACGGTTTATGTTCGGGGCCGGCCTCTCTCTTCAGTTCCGTAACGCCTCGATCGTATTCGAAAGTACCGACGAAAGTGATATCACCGTAAACCAGAACTTAGGCCCCGTTCCGATCATAAAATTGAAATCAGAGTACCGGTTCCCGTGCGGATTTTTCTTAGGAGCAGAAGTCGACGGTTTCTACGCATCATCTGCCATTTTCAACGGCGCGGATTTTCCCTTTACAGGCTGGATTTACGATGCCGTATTACAGGCAGGGACCGAAGTAAATCCCGCGACGGACATATATTTTTCAGTCCGGCTCTTAGGCGGCGGTGCCCGGGGAACGTCTGATTACGAGCGGGAGTTTTGGACGGAGAGTTCGTCCGGTTATACGGAAAATGACCTTACCACTCTTATATTTGCTGTTGGGGCGAGGCTGAAATAGCAGGAACGGCGGACCGCTACATTTCCACCTCGGCGGCAGTTATTACATTCCCGTCCGGATCGAAGAATTTGAGCATTTTCATCCCTTCTTCGTAGAACTCGGTCACATTCCCCCGTAATTCCACATCGTTTTCGAGAAGATGCGCTTTGAATTGTTCTAAGTCCTCGACACCGAGAGTAATAAACTGGTTGAGAGGCGGGTCGTCCCGCTTTGCCCATCGGTTTAGGGCAAGGTACCCTGTCTTGAGTCCCGGGATCGAAAGTTCGACCCATCCCTGGGATTCGAAGGCACGATTGAATCCGAGTTTGTTGCAGTAAAAATTGATCGATCTTTTGATGTCACGTGACCATACGAACGAAATGATATTCTTATACTGAGGTTCCATGCTCTTATACTCCTGCTTTTCCGGGCCTTTTTACCAGGCCTATTGTAAACAGTTTTTGCCACCCCTTCAATACACCGGGGTTACGGGATATAATTACGGTCATGGAACAGGACAAGACCCGGGAATTCACGGATAAAGTAGTACTGATTACCGGCGGGTCAAGCGGGATAGGCCTCGCCACGGCCCGTCTCTTTGCCGAAGCCGGGGCGAATGTCGTCATTGCAGGACGGGATGTTGAAAAATTGCGTACTGCGCAGGAAGAGCTCGAAGAAATAATAACCAGGGGAAAACCGGACAGGTGGGAATGTGCCGGTTCGGCCCGAGCAGTCAAAGGTGATGTATCCCGGGTAGACCAATGCAGAAAGATCGTCGAGGAAACGGCCGCGACCGTCACTCCGGCACGGCTTGATCTCGTCGTTAACTCGGCAGGTGTTTGGCTCGAAGGTAATGCTGATCTGGTAAGTGAAACCGATTGGGACACGGTCATGGATACAAACCTCAAAGGGGCGTTCTTTATCTGCCGCTACGCCATACCGTATCTCGAAAAAACCGGGGGCTGCATTGTCAACGTGAGTTCCGATTCCGGGCTGGTAGGAAACGACCGGGCAGCGGTCTACTGCGCTTCTAAAGGCGGGGTGACCCTTCTCACCCGTTCTCTTGCAATCGAGCTCGCCCGTCGCGGAATCCGAGTAAACGCGGTGTGCCCGGGCGATGTAGAAACCCCCATGCTCGATAAGGCGGCCGAACAGTACGGCGGGGGCGATCCGGACCGTTACCGGCTGGAGACCTTGGGGCCCTATCCCGATCAGAAACAGAAGCGGTTTGTCCGGCCGGAAGAAGTGGCGGAAACCATCCTGTTCTTATGTTCAAAAAAGACAGCGGCCATAAACGGGGCATGTGTTTCTATCGATTTCGGGCTGACTGCAGGATATTAGCCGTTTGGTTGTCCGGATTCTTTTCTCAAGCCGGGAACAATACCGGTAAGCGGGGTGGTTAGCAGTAACCCTGCTCCGAATATCAATAAAACCACATCATAGTTGGACAACATAATCCCCGCTACCGCACTTTTTTGAGGTAAAACCGCAGGATGGAGAAGCAGTGAGGCGATGAGCCGGCTCAATGCCCTGCTCCCGATAAAGGCAAAACCTGTAAATGAAAGGGCCAACGCCTTCCGGTCGGTTGTTATCAGACTGTACTCCTTAGCAGTCATGGCAATCGAAAACGAGGCGATCATAAAACCGAGGAAAAAATGGAGCCCCCCGTAATAGAAAATGACCAGCGGTGCAGCTATAAAAAAGCGCAGCAGAAATGCAACGGAAAGAAGCCCGATCCCTATATGGGTGATTAGGAAAAACGGCCGCTTATTACCCCGATCAACCAAAAACGCTCCGATCACAAACCCGGCAAGGTTTCCGATAAGACCGAAGTTCGCGAGCATGACCACCCGTCCTTCGGAAAATCCGAGCACCTCCCTTTCGAGAAGGGCGAGCACCTGAAGGACAGCCCCTGCCAGCAGAAAACGGATACTTACATACACAATAAACCGCAAAAAACCCGGCTGGCGGAGTATTTTTTTAAGAGCACCGATAAACGGGTACCGTCTGTACTCTTTTACCTGCAAATCGGGAAGTGTCCGGTAGAGAAAGAACCTCGTCAAAGCGCCCAAAGCGATAACGGCAAAAATGATTTGATACATCCTCACCGTTGGAAATCGTTCCAGCAAAAGGGAGGCCCCTGCCGCAAATACAATCCCGGTTATCTGCCATGAGAACCTGAGCACCCCGAAAAATCGGCCCCGCTTCCCTACAGGGACAATAGGATGGAGGATGGAGTGCCAGCCCGAGCTGAACAGCCCCTCTCCTACAGCGAAAAAGAGAATGCTCACCACGGCAAAAGCCCTTACGACCTCAGTTCCTCCGAAACCGGTGAGTACGATCAGGACAACAGCTGTCGTTCCTAGGACCGAGCCGGCCTGTCCCATCCGCTTCCTTCCCATCCGGTCGGCCCGGTGGGAGGCGGGGATCCGGAGGACCGCCTGCAGGAGAGAGACCACACTCAACAGCGAGAGAATAAGAGAGGCGGAGAGACCGAGCCTGCGGAAATAGAGAATGAGAAGTCCGTTCTGTTCGATGGACTGCATCGCCAGTACACCGAACACCTGACAGAGGACGGCGATATTCATCGCCTTTTCGTTCTCTCCGGCCAGCGGTGATCTCAGATTTTTAAGCTTCGGTTTCCTCTTAGATTTCTCACAATGGTCACGTCGCACTGAGGTTGATTTTACCTACCTCTCCGGTTACAGTAAAGCCCGTTATGAACTGTGTGAACTGTAAGGGGAAATCGTGCCGGGACGGTATCGACTGTTGCGGCCACAATCTCGAACCCGACGAGATACTCGAAGCGTATCACAATCCGGAAAACCAGCGGATCGTTCAGGCGGCCGCGGCCCTCGTTGACAACGGCAGGGCGGGAACACTCTCCCGTTTGGAGGAGGTTATAGAATTCGCCGCCAACATGGAATATAAAACCGTCGGTCTTGCCTACTGTTTCGGACTCGAAGACGAAGCACGGAAGTTCTCCAGACATCTTGCTGCCCGGAGTTTCTCAGTGAAAGCAGTTTCCTGTACGGTAACCGGCCTCACCCAGGACCGTATAAACCGGACTTCAACGATCACTGCGAAATCGTGCAACCCGATCGCCCAGGCGGAACAGCTCAACAGCGAGGAAGTTGATCTTACCATTGTAATCGGTCTCTGTTTAGGCCACGACATCCTCTTTCACAAGTATATCGAAGGCCCCGTTACCACCTTCGCAGTGAAAGACCGGGTCTTTAATCACTGCCCGCTCAACGCGCTTGAATAAACTCGACATCAAAATCACCAGACGCCCTAATCCGGTCTTATATAGGTGAACCCCATACAGGGAGGGGCGGCACACTGTTGCCACCCTAAAAAACTATGTAAAGAGGTAATTGAAATGCATGCAAATTTTGTATATAATGTAGGCATGATAAGAAAGCAATATACTATTCGAGGAATACCGGAGAGAATCGATGCAATGCTGAAACAAAAAGCACATGAAGAGCACAAAAGCCTTAACTCCGTTGTGCTGGAAGCAATAGAAAAAGGAATCGGAGCAGCGGATGTACCTGTTGTACATCACGATATGGACGATCTTGCAGGGAGCTGGGTCGATGATCCCGGGTTTGATCAAGCAATTGAGGCGTTTGAAGCTATTGATGAAGAGCTCTGGTTAGACAGCATAATCTAACACTTTTCAGTGACGACATCCACTTCGACAGGCTGCCTCAACTCCTACGAGTCTAAACAGAATTCTCCAACAGCAGCATGCAGTTTAAAAGTGCTCTCGGCAGGTGGAAAAACCCTTTCATGCCCCCTTTGTGGGTGTGGGAGACACTGCCGTCACGCCGTAGATAACCGAACCACTCTCCGTATTCGGGGTCGGGAAAGTGTTTGAAGGCCCAATAGTGGAGCTTTCGGTACCACTCCAGTAGTTCCTCATCACCGGTCGCCGCATAGCCTGCAAGTAGAGCGTACAACCCCTCGACATGGATCCAGAAGATCTTCTCGTCCCAGTCCTGGTCCTCCCCCCAGTCTTCATCGTGATGCCCGGTCGCACAAGTGTAAAGATCAACGTAG
>CAZQKT010000142.1:2323-8393 GCA_964594055.1 uncultured Spirochaetales bacterium | reverse complement strand
CGCCGGTTCATGCCTCATTGTTGTAGTGCTGAAAATGGGAAAGGACCCGCTGTACGTAATTCCTCGTCTCCGCGATGTCCGGTATACCCCCCTCGGCATCCACCCTGCTTGGGCCGGCATTATACGCGGCGAGAGCCAATGCGGGGTCTCCCTGATATTTTTCGAGCATCAGCTGGAGGTACTTCGTTCCCCCGAAGATGTTCTCGACCGGATCGAGGATGTTCTCTACACCGAGTTCTTCGGCTGTACCCGGCATGAGCTGCATAAGCCCCATCGCCCCTTTGTTGCTTACAGCTTCCGGGTTGAAATCGGACTCCTGTTTGATGACCGCCCGGATCAGATTCGAATTGATACCGAACGTTTCTCCCGCTTTAGAAATAATTGTTTGGAGCGTGGCATTGTCGATTGCATGTGACCCGCCGCCCGTAGTGTCTGCTTTCATCGCCCGGTCGAGCGTTTGGGCGAAGTTCTTTGTTGCCCCGGGCGAGCCTGAAGAACTGCCGGAAGCTGCAGTACCGGCGGTTCTTTGCTGCTGGGGATAAAGGGTCCGGATGCGGTTGGTTATTTCGTTTATCCTGGTAAATACATCTCCTATCCCATCGATCATGTTCCCCTCCTCATTACGATTTTATATGATCTGATGTAATAAGCTCCATAGGAATAATTTTCATACCGTCTTTATAATGGGCAGGAGCGGTCTCCTGAAACCCCAGTGCCGAATAAAAGCCTACTGCGTACGGTGATGAGTTAACAGTTATTGTATCGATTTTCGGTCCAGCCGCTGTGATGGCTTCAACCGCCCGGGAAAAAAGCTTACTTCCAATTCCCAGGTGATGGTACTGCCGGTCGACAAAGAGCAAGGTAATGTGGTTGATGTCTCTAATGAGAATCATCCCCACGGTTTTTCCGTCGGCCTCTGAGACAAAGCCGTACTGTCCGTTGTCGAGCCGATCTTCCAGTTTTAGAGGATCTATGAGGGCCAAAAAATTATCCACCCCTTCGGGGAGGTAATACTGACGGATGCAATTATGGAAAACCGTCGATATGAGAGCTGAGACAGAGTATACGTCTGCTTTACGGAATTCCCGAGTGATATAACGTGATGGTTCTTTCACGACGAAACCCCTCCCTTATCGCCATGTAGGTTCTATAGTACGTATATCGTTTCTTTTGTCAATAAAACGAAACGAAAACGAGGTCTAAAGTTGTTGACCGGTATCTCCCCTGATGCTACTATTTTTTTACAACTCGATGAATCACGATCAGTATCAGATTTTTACCTCTGGATTACCTGCGCATCCCGGAATCATGGGCCGGAATGAAATGTTCCATTCGGTGATACTTGTCCCCTTTGTCTTTCTCGATGATGAATATCATCTGCTTTTCGAAAAGCGGGCACCCGATATCGCCCAGGGCGGGGAAATCTGCTTTCCAGGGGGTGCTTTTGAGGAGGAGCACGACGCCGCTGCAGAAGATACGGCCGTTCGGGAAACCTGCGAGGAACTCGGAGTTGCTCCCGAGCAAATACACCTGGACGGCCGGCTCGATTCGATGGTCGCCTCCATGGGAGCACTCATCGACATCTGTGTAGGAAGGCTCGAGATAAGCGGAACCGAAGCGATAACTCCGCAGCCGTCGGAAGTCGATGAAGTGTTTACCGTTCCTTTTTCCTATTTCTGTAAAACCGAACCGGAAATCTATCATGTGCACCTCGAAGTGAAGCCGTCATACTACAATGAGAAAGGGGAAGAGGTGGTCCTCCTTCCGGCGCAGGAACTCGGCCTCCCGCCCCGGTATCACCGCCCCTGGGGGAGCCGGCATTCGGTCGTGTATGTTTACAAAGAAACCCCTCACATTATCTGGGGCATTACTGCCCGAATTATCAGAGAAGTGGTGATGCGAGCCAAAGGCTGAATAATTCTTTGTTCCTCCGGTACCGTTGTTGAATTCTTGGACCGGCAGCTGCTCGGTAGAGAGGGTCCCTTCCCTTGTGTAAACAAACTGCAAGGTGATCTCTTAATGCTTCTGTGTCAAGTGGGGCCGGCCGGTGGAAAGAATAACTATCGGGAACAGATATTCTTTGACAGCACGCTTGATGAATTTCCGCATGCTTAGTATGATGTGACCAATATTTCTATAACAAAATGGCGCTTTATCTCTACCTTCTCGAAAGGGCGGGAGACGAAAAACTGAACTACCTGCACGGGCGGATCGATCGGTTTCTCTTTTGAAGAATTGCTTCGAGAAAAGGGGCCGGTGATTCCGGTTGCGATAAAACAGAAAACGTATGAAACCGAACAGCACTGATTTGATCCATAGGTTACTCAATCCCCGCCGGATCGCGGTGGTGGGAGCGTCCGACAAACAGGGCAAAGTGGGGGGGATAATTTTTAAGCGGCTCCTCGAATCCCGCGCGGAAATTATTCCGGTAAACCCGTTCGAGGATTCGGTAACTGAAGTTCCTACCGTCGGCTCGATTGATGCCCTTCCACCGGAGGTTGATCTTGCAGTCATCACCTTAGGCGCGGAAAAATCGGTTACCGCTGCGGAGGAGTGTGCGGCACATGGCATTCCGTTTTTAATCGTTATTGCAGGCGGGTTCTCCGAGGCAGGAAAGGAAGGGGAACGATTTGAAGAGCGACTGGCCCGGATCCGCAGCCGCTCCCAAAGCCGCATCTTAGGCCCGAATACGCTCGGGGTTTTTGTACCGGAACACCGGCTCGACACTATTTTTGTAGAACATGGTGATCGGGCCTTGGCAGGAGGAGGCGGGGTGGCTTTTATCACCCAGAGCGGGTCGATCGGAGTGGAATCCTTAGGGCTTGCCTCCAATACCGGCTTCGGGATGCGCGCGTTTGTGGGGCTCGGTAATAAAGTAGATCTCGACGAGATGGATTTCCTCGAGTTTTTCGGCGATGATGAAAAGACCGATTGTCTTGCGTTTTATATCGAAACGTTTGAAAAAGGGAGGACCTTTTTAGAGCATGCACTCCGGATTACCCTCGAAAAGCCGATTGTAATTCTTAAAGCGGGGAGGACCGAGGCCGGAGCGTCTGCGGTCAGTTCCCATACGGGGAGACTCGCCGGGTCGGACAAAGTGGTAAGCGGGGCGTTCCGTCAATACGGGATCCAGCGAGCTTTTGATGATGAGGAGCTCTGTGACGCGGCAAAAACGGTGTCGGCACTCCCGCCGGCCCCCGGGAACCGGGTCGCTGTTGTAACTCCGGCCGGCGGTTTCGGGGTAATGTGTACCGATTATATCGAAAGTGAAAGTTTTCGCGCCCCTCTTGCTATGGCGGAACTTCAACCGCGTACCGTCTCCCGGATCAGAGAACATGCGCTCGAGATCGCGTCCCTTAAAAATCCTGTTGATCTCACCGCAAGTGCCGACAACAGGATGTTTCTAGAGACGGTACAAGCCCTCATCGATGATGAAGGGGTGGATATCGTCATCTGTATTACCTTCTTCGCCCCGCCGACAATCGATGATATGCTGATAGACCGGCTTGGAGCAGTAATCACCCGGTCTCCGAAACCGGTACTCGTTTTCACGGAGTACGGACCGTTTACCGAAGACTACCTCCGCAGGTTCTACCGTTTGGGAGTAATCGGGTTCTCTTCCATGAGCAGGGTGGTCCGTGCGGCCCGGTTTCTCGTCGAACGGGGAGAGATCCTCCGGTATTTCCGGGACGGCCGGAAGGACGGAAGTGATGAAAATGATGGAAGTAACAGGTAGAGGGATGCGAAACATTGTTGCATCATGGAAAAAAACACTCACACTGCCGAGCAGGCCCAATGAGTGGGAGGTGAAGAAGCTGCTCGAGAGCGTGGGGATTGCAACTCCCCCCGGCATAGTCAGCCCCCCGGGTGATCCCTCCGGTGCAGCTGCACGACGTGTCCCCGCTTTTCCGTGTGTAGCGAAAGTATGCTCCGGAGAATTGATCCATAAGACGGAGAAGGGAGGGGTGGTCGTCGGTATTGCAGAATGTGAAGCGGCCGAAGCGCTCGACGAGCTGCGGGCGAGGTTCCCGCACGATGATATTCTTATCGAAGAGATGGTCTCCTACGGCGGGTTCGAGTTTATTCTCGGTGCTCTCGATGATCCTACCTTCGGACCGGCGGTCATGGTCGGTGCGGGGGGGGTCCTTACAGAACTGTATCGCGACGTTGCCTTCCGGCTTGCTCCCTGTTCCAAACGGGAGGCATTGAGGATGGTAGGAGAGCTCCGTATTCATCCGGTACTGGAAGGGTTTCGGAATATCTATATGGAAGCAGGTCCGCTTGCTGAGATTATCGAGAAAATCAGCCTCCTTGCAGAGGTTTTTGTTCCCGGAGGAAATGAACTCGATATCAATCCTATCGTCTGGGCCCAAGACAACTCGATCCAGGAAAGCGGCAAGCCCCGGTGGATTGCTCTGGATGCTAAAGCGGTCCTTCTCCCCTGATCTCCTCACTGCATTTTTCAGCATCGAATTCGATAGTAAAGGTAGTACCTCCCGTTCGGTCAATCCTAACGGTACCATCGAGCTGCTCGGTAAGCAGAGAGACAAGTACCAGCCCTAATGAGCTCGATTTTTTTACATCGACATCTTCCGGGAGCCCTACACCGTTGTCCTTGATTTGTAAAGAACACAGTGGACCGTTGTTTTTGTTCACTGAGATTTCAATCCGCCCTTTTCTTCGACCCGGGAAAGCGTGTTTTAAAGAATTGGTAATCAATTCATTCGCGATAAGCCCGCAGGGAATAGCTTTATCTATAGTTAGATAGACATGCGGAATACTGATATCGAAGGTGATGCGGTCACTGCGCTCTCCGCTGGAGTGTTTTATATTTTGGACTAAGCTTTTTATATATTCCAGAAGCTCGATGCGGGAGAGATTTTCTGATTCGTACAATTGCTCATGTACGAGCGCCATGGAGAAGATCCGGTTCTTGCTCTCTTCGAAGAACGTGTGCTGTGTATCATCACGTAGCTGGTTCTGCTGCAGATTGATTAAACTGATGATAATCTGCATGTTGTTTTTTACCCGGTGATGGATCTCGCGAAGCAGGATTTCCTTCTCTTTCAAAGACGCGCTGATTTTGTCTTCTGCCAGTTTCCGTTCATGCACCTCCTTTTGCAGATCTTCCATGAGATTAATTGATGCAAGCTGACTCTCCTGCAGTTTTTGGTATGATTTTTTCAAATTCTCTTCCGCCCGACGGTCTTTGGTAACGTCCCTTCCGAACTCGACAAGTGCGGTGACCGCTCCCTGATTGTCAGTGATCGGATAACCGCGAATTTGGTAAATTCTGCCGTCTACCGCCTCCATTTCAGCCTCGGCCGGCTCCCCGGTTTCGAGGACTGTCAAAAGAGGACATTCTTCGCAGGGAGCATCGCGCATCTGCCACACTTCATAACAATGTTTCCCGATCAGTTCTGCGGGAGCCAGTCCCACCGAATCTGCCGATGCTTTATTCGCCCACTGGACTTTGAAGTCGGTATTGTAATAAGCGAACATCTCGGTGGTGGCGTCGAGTATGAGGGTTTGACGTTTTTTTGTTTCGGTAAGCGCCCGGATCATCTGTTTTTGGTCGGTCATATCGATACTGATCGACCCGATATATGTTTCGCCGTTTTGTGCTTTTATAGGAAATTTGTAATTTACCCAGTAAGTCATCCCGTGAGGTCCGGGAAACTCATGTTCGGTCTGAATTTTTTCTCCCCCGTCGATAATTCTTCTGTTTTCCTGCCTGAATTGTTCAGCACTATCGGGGGGCATTTTGTCTTCTAGTTTTTTTCCGATCAGTTCTTCCGGGCTTGCATGTACCGTTTCTGCAAAGAGCCGGTTGCAGTAAATAATGCGCCCCTCCCGGTCTTTGATAAAGACCGCTCCGGTAAAGTTCTCCATAAAAAGAGAAAACAGTTCGTCACTCTCGTGCTGAGGCAGCTGCATCCTGGTGTCCTTCGAATTTATGTGAATATTTTTTGGGTTGTCCCAATTTTTGAAGAAGGCTATTCACCTCCTCTTTCAGCTCGATCATTTTCAGTTCCCGCCCGACCATAAGATCATTGAACCGTTCGAGCTG
>CAZQKT010000142.1:0-2223 GCA_964594055.1 uncultured Spirochaetales bacterium | reverse complement strand
AGTTCGTTGTTGACAAATTCTCTTCCGCCGGGCACGGTGTCTTTCCCTTAAAACCTGCTTAGTGGATACTATACAAGCCCAGCATACTATCTTTACAGGTGTTACGTAAAGATGAAACAGCACCCTGAAATTGTATCAATGAAACATGGTAGTCGGAAAGAGTCTCAGCACTTCCGCCTGTGCCTGGTAGAGACTGCTTAAGGTACTGAGATACTTAATGTTGGAAGACAACAAGCTGACTTCCGCCTGCTCGAGTTCCAAAGCGGTCCTCTCCCCCTCCTCGTAGAGAAGCTGTGTTTCTTGCAGTGTTGTTCTCGCATTATCGAGGGCTGACCGCTCCAGCACCGCCATCTCCTGAAACGTTTCCACGTTGGATAGTGTCATTTCTTTTTCAAGGTCGAGCTTAAACAGTTCGAGTGCGATGTCCTGTTTTTTTGCTTCAACATTTTCCTGCAGTGTTTTCCGCTCCTCGGTTTTAAAATCCTGTGGTGAGATAGAGTAGGAGATAGTAGCACCGAATTGTGTAGTGGGGACATCAAGCGATGCGGAGAGGGAAAAGTCGGGCCGGTAGGCCCATGTTTGTTTCAGCTCACCCTCGAGAGTTTTGAGTTCGGTCTGCAGGTTTTCCAGGTTGAGGGAGGCCGCCTGCAGCGACGCTGCCCTTTCGAGATAAACAGTCCGCTGCCGGACAAGCTCGTTGAGTGTTTCTGCTGAAATGCCTTTAATGATAATCTCGGTAGAATCAATCCCCAGGGTTGTAAAAAACCGCTGCTTTGTACTGAGAAGTGACTGTTCCGCTGTAAAATATTCCTGTCTGGCACCGGTGTAGCTGTCTGCAGCATCGGCTACATCGTCAATGGTCGTATCGTCATCAATTGTATACTGCTCTTGGACAATTTCATACTCCCGCCCTTTAAGTTCCATAGTTTGTTTTGCCGCATCCCGTTCCTTAAAGGCGAGAAGCAAGTCAAATGTCGCACTTTCAACTTCATAGAAGATACTGTTCTCAAGATACATCACTTGTTTGAGCGCTTTTTGGTATCCTTCATTAGTCTGGAGCGTGTTTTTCTTTTGGGCAAACGGGTTGAGGGTGATGCTCACCGTACCGGTTATGTCCTTGATATCCTCCTCCTCATCCGCAAACTCGGGAAACTCTTCTTCTTCCATATCAAAAAGAGGAATGGTAAACCCGGTGCCGAGTGTAATCTGGGGGAGGACCGGAATGGAAAGGTCCATGGATCCTGACCAACCGTGTATTGGAGCGGTATTCGATGCTGCTTCCGGTCCTATATCTTCGTTCTCCGAATCGTCATCATCTTCTTCCGGTATCGTGTAGGTATAATTGCTTCTTACCGTGAAGGTCGTGTTGTCCAGGATAAACGGACCTTCAAGGTTCCTCCGCGTCTGTGTGAGATTCCGGTAGGCATCTGATAATTCCGGATTGTTGGAAGTGGCCAGTTCAACCAGGTCCTGCAGTCCCATTCCCTCTTCATCAACAGAAACGGAGTATCGGGGCTTTGTTCCGGAATTGTTTGTATCGGCAGCGAGAATGGTTCCTCCCGAAAGTGCAGAGAATACCGGTAATAGGACCAACAGCAGCAAACGCGGGAGGGGAGGGAGGAGTATGGTTATACGTCGCACGATCATACCTCCCGTATCCCTTCGGAAATGGGTGTTTGCAGTGCGGAGAAAACGGGGAATATCCCGAACGTGCCTCCAAACAGTACTGCCGCTCCCGCCCCGACGGCAACGGATACTGGTTTAAAAAGCGTTGCGGAGAGTTCGTTCATTGTAATGTCGGAGAAAATGGGGACAATGATCGTGTATAGCGGTTTTGATACAATCACACTGAGCACAATGCCGAAACCGGCGCTGAGAAGACTTAATACCACCGAACGGAGCCAAAACTCTTTTAGAATTGTACCCTTATGTGCGCCGAGGGCCCGTTTCATAGCGATTTCTCTGCCTCTGCCCGCCACTTCCACGATCATAATACTTAAAATACCGATTGAACCGGTAATAAGGAGGATGAAGCCCAACAGGTTTATCACTACCGTCATCGTTGTTAAACTGCTGCGGGCCTCTTCGAGAATTCCCGGATCTCCCTGAGGGGTCCCTTCCCATACATGGACGGTAATGTCATCGCCATACTCGCGGCTGAGGACCCCTCGAACTGTCGAAGCTGCCGAACCGGCAGAGATTCCAGAGAGTTTTAGGGTAAGG
>CAZQKT010000141.1:7809-8508 GCA_964594055.1 uncultured Spirochaetales bacterium | reverse complement strand
GCTCCCGCAACAGTTCCGGGATCTTTGCAAGTTCTTTTACATCGAAATGGATGTCGGGCTTCTCGAGGGCGGAAGCGATTCGACTGTAGTCGTCAACCTGATCATCAAGATTCGGCTGTGACATGGTGATATACTGTTTTTCAACGCAGGGGGCTGTTTCTCCGTGGTAATCGATGCCTGACTCGAGTATCTGTACAGCAGCGGTTTTATCGGGAAGAACCACCTCCATGCCGTTTTTCACAGGTGCCACACAGGCGAGTCGGTACCCCTCGTCTAATTCTTTTTTGGTAAGCTTTTTTTCATCAGCCTCCGTGACGATCGGGGGCTCGTCGGAAGAGATTTTGACCTTACATTTACCGCAAATGCCCTTTCCCCCGCAAGGTGTTTCAACTAATTCTCTTTGTTGTTCCTCGAGAGCGTTGAGCAGTACTGTATCTTCACTGCAAGAAACGGTTTTCGAGGTTCCATTGTAATGGATAGTAATGTTGCAATCAGCCATGAAAACACTCCACTTTTTTTTATAAGAAGTCTACTACCTTACTATAGCAGACAGTACACTGCCTGGAAAGATCCTCGTGTAATCAATAATAATAATAATTTTCATTTTTGTCTATATATTGCCATATATAAAAAATAATGTATATTGGGGGACGTCAAGGCAAGCCCGCTCCGACAGCTGGGCAAGCCACCCGAAGCGCG
>CAZQKT010000141.1:0-7799 GCA_964594055.1 uncultured Spirochaetales bacterium | reverse complement strand
TCCTTCCTTGCCACTATGCTGCTTGCATGATATTCTTATGGTTATCGAATACAGAAGGAATTTTATATGGTGCGAGAAACAGTAAAAACCGCATTGTCCCGCGGGCTGATCGTTGTTTCAGACGGTGGGTGGGGGACTATGCTGCAGCAGCGGGGATTAAAACCCGGGACATGCCCTGAGTTGCTGTGCATTGAACAGCCGGATGTTGTATATGGTCTGGCACGGGATTATATAGAGGCAGGCTCGAATATGGTGGAAACCAACAGTTTCGGTGGAAACCGGTTTAAATTGGGCCACTATAAACTGGAGGACCGCATAGACGAGCTGAACGAAGAAGCGGCAAAACTTTCTCGAAAGGCAGCCGGAGATGATAACTGGGTACTGGGGTCCATGGGACCTACGGGAAAGATGATCGTTATGGGAGATGTAACCGAAGAAGATTTTTATAAAGCTTTTAAGCAGCAGGCCGCTGCTCTCGAGCGGGGCGGTGCGGATGCGGTCATCGTCGAGACGATGAGTTCGACCGATGAGGCCGTACAGGGAGTAAAAGCGGTTTCCGAGAACACCGGTCTGGATATCATCTGCAGTTTTACCTTTGAGCAGACAGTGCGGGGTGATTTCCGCACCATGATGGGTGTTTCCCCTAAGCAGGCCGCCGAGGCCGGTGCCGCTGCCGGGGCCCATATATTAGGGATCAATTGCGGTAACGGCTATGAAGGTCTGGAAAACGTTATCGGGGAAATGCACTCGACGGCCCCGGATTTGCCGATTCTCATTCAGCCGAATGCCGGAGTCCCGACTACTGTAAACGGGGTCGATGTGTTCGAGGCCACTCCTGAACAGATGGCCGAGAGAGTCCCGCTCTGGATCGAAGCGGGAGCACGCATCATCGGAGGATGCTGCGGTACAACTCCGGAGCATATCAAAGCCATTCGGGAAGCGGTAGATACCTACGGCAGTTTTGTTTAGATGTCGATTTTTTAAAATCCGAAAAGAATTACAATAACAAAATGCACTAAAATAATAGACTATATAAATATTTTCTATAGTAAAGAGGAACCATGTATGGATAGTACCAATTTTGTAATGAATATTGGTCCCGTTGAAAACAACGAACTGCAGGATGCCGTTCAAACCCGGTTGGATGATTTGACCAAACCGAAAGGGAGTTTGGGAAGACTGGAAGAGATTGTTACACAGTACTGCCTCTGCAGAAAACGAGCTGATGCCTCGATCAAAACAATGACGATACTTACCTTTGCCGGGGACCACGGCATAACGGAAGAGAAGATAACACCATATCCAAAAGAGGTGACTGTTCAGATGGTCCGCAATATGGTCGCAGGCGGTGCTGCGATTTCTGTTTTGTGTGAAAACGGAGGAATTACCTCTAAAGTGGTCGATATCGGTACTGCCGGAGATTTTACTCCGGAACCCGGCCTGCTCATTCGCAAGATAGCTCCGGGGACACGTAATTTTCTACAAGAACCTGCAATGACCGAAGCCGAATGCAGAAAGGCGATGGAGGCAGGGTATGCTCTCGCAGAAGAAGAAAAAGCAGATCTCTTTGGGATAGGAGAGATGGGAATCGGCAATACCAGCTCAGCTTCGGCTCTCTACTCACTGTTACTCGATGTTCCCGCCCGGGAGACAACGGGAGTGGGGACCGGTTCTACAGGGGAGCTGTTGGAGCATAAAATCGATGTAGTGGAACGGGCTGCGGCATTTCATCGACAGGAGTGGAACGGTGATCCGCTGGAGGCGTTACGGAGAGTAGGAGGGTTCGAATTGGCCGGTATGACGGGGCTCATATTCGGGGCTGCTGCCGGAGGCGTTCCTGTCGTGGTTGACGGGTTTATCTCTTCCGCCGCCGCTTTGGTGGCGATGCAAACCCACGCCCCGGTTAAAGAATATCTCTTTTTCTCTCACGCCTCTTCTGAGAAGTTTCACAACCAGTTTCTCTACCGCCTTTCTCTCCACCCTCTGCTCGACCTCGGGATGCGTTTAGGGGAGGGCACCGGTGCTGCTCTGGCCATGCATATCATCTCTCAAGCTCTTAATTGCTATCATGGGATGGCAAGTTTTTCCCAGGCCGGAGTGGCCACTGAGGAGTAGGGACGACAATGCCTATAAAGATTCCGGACAAACTGCCCGCCTCGCAGGTGTTGACTGAAGAAAATATCTTCGTTATGACCGAAACCCGGGCGATCCACCAGGACATCCGGGAATTGAAAGTGGTGCTTCTCAATCTGATGCCGCTTAAAATCGATACCGAGATACACCTGATGCGCCTCCTCTCTAACTCCCCCCTGCAGGTAGAGATAGAACTGCTGCACACCATGACGTATATGTCGAAACATACACCCGAAGAACATCTGGAAACGTTCTACAAAACATTTGACGATGTTCAGCACAAGAAGTACGACGGGATGATCATCACCGGTGCTCCTGTGGAACAAATTGAATTCGAAGAAGTGCAGTATTGGGGAGAACTACAGGAGATTATGGATTGGTCGATACACAATGTTACATCAACCATGCATGTGTGTTGGGCGGCCCAAGCCGGGTTGTACTACCATTACGGTATTCCGAAACATCCTCTCCAGGATAAAATGTCCGGTATTTTCAGTCATCGGGTCATCACCCCGCGTGCCCCCATTGTCCGGGGTTTCGATGACCGGTTTTATGCTCCTCACTCTCGCTACACTGAGATCCGTCTCGAGGACATCAAAGAAGAGAGCAGTCTCGACATAATCTCAGTTTCGGATGAGGCGGGGGTGTATATCGTTGCCAACCATGAAGACCGGATGCTGTTTGTAACCGGACATGCCGAATATGACCCGCTTACGCTCAAAAAAGAGTATGAGCGGGACATCAAAAAAGGGCTCGATATAGAAATACCAAAAAACTATTTTCCGAATAACAATCCGGACGAATCCCCTGTGGTCCAGTGGCGCAGTCACGCCAACCTGCTTTTTACAAACTGGCTCAACTACTACGTATACCAGAAAACGCCGTACGATCTCGAAAAAATATATTGAGGCGACAGCACTTCTTGCGCCGTACCTGCTTGACAAAATTTACAATTAATACTACCAATTAGAGTAAATTGGTAGTATTAATACTGCCAAAGGAGGAGAACCAGATGAATAGAGCGGGAAATGTTATTGACCTTATCGGTAATACTCCCTTAGTCCGGCTCAATAAGCTGAACAGCGGAGGAGCTGCAGCTGTTACGGTCAAGCTCGAATGGTATAATCCGTTATCCAGTGTCAAAGATAGAATAGGGGCGGCCATGATCGAAGCTGCGGAGAAAGCGGGCAAGCTGAAACCGGGAATGGTAATTGTGGAGCCCACCAGCGGTAATACCGGAATAGCACTGGCTTTTGCCTCCGCTGCGAAAGGATATCGGTGTATTCTCACCATGCCCGATACGATGAGTATCGAACGGAGGAAACTGCTTAAAGCACTGGGGGCCGAACTTGTACTCACAGAAGGGGCTAACGGCATGAAGGGAGCGATCGCCAAAGCGGAAGAGATCGTCAAAGCGGAAGGGAACGGTTTTCTGCCCCAACAGTTTACAAATCCCGCAAATCCCGATATCCACCGAAAAACGACAGCGGAGGAAATCTGGAGGGACACCGACGGGAAAGTCGACATTTTTATTGCGGGAGTGGGGACCGGCGGTACGATAACCGGTGTGGGAGAAGTCTTAAAAAGCAGAAACCCCGATATTCAGATAATCGCGATCGAACCGGCGGGCTCTCCGGTGCTCTCAGGCGGCCGGCCGGGCCCTCACAAGATACAGGGGATCGGTGCCGGATTCATTCCCGAGGTGCTCAATACGGAGATTATCGACGAAGTAATTACCGTAGAAAATGAAGCGGCAGGCGATACAGCCCGCAGAATGGCGAAAGAAGAAGGGCTGTTAGTCGGCTTGTCGTCCGGGGCCGCCGTGTGGGCATCGTTAGAAGTTGCTAAGAGAAAGGCCAACAGGGACAAATTGATAGTGACGATCAGTCCGAGCTCAGGAGAACGGTATCTGAGTACCTGGCTTTTTGAGGGGGCCGATTCGTAATCGGGGCGTACTGAATTACTGCAGCAGTAATTCCATCTGAAAAAAAGGAGTAGAAACATGGCGGAGAAAAAATACCGTTTTGAGACCCTGTCGTTGCACGCGGGGCAGGAAGAACCGGAGGCGGGCACGCTTTCGAGGGGGGTGCCGGTACACAGAACAAGCTCTTATCTTTTCAAGGACACGGAGCACGCTGCTAATCTCTTTGCGCTCAAAGAGCTCGGGAACATCTACACTCGTCTGGGAGGACCGACCCAGGCAGTTCTCGAACAGCGTATAACGGCACTGGAAGGAGGCATTGCTTCGGTTGCTTTCGCTTCAGGGACCAGTGCTATCCACAGTACCATTATTAATATTGCCAAACAGGGAGATGAGATTGTTTCGGCAAACAATCTCTACGGCGGCACCTATACGATGTTTGACGCGATACTTCCCAATTTCGGTATAACGACGAAGTTTGTCGACCCAAAGCACCCGGAAAACGTTGCTAATGCGATTACCAAATCAACTAAACTAATGTATATCGAAACGATTGGGAACCCCGTCCTGGATGTCACCGACGTTGCCGCCGTAGCTGATATAGCTCATTCTTATGGGATCCCCCTGGTTGTAGACGGGACCTTTACCACTCCGTATCTTCTGCAGAGTATCGAATACGGCGCAGATATTGTGATCAATTCTCTGACCAAGTGGATCGGCGGTCATGGGACTGCTATCGGGGGGATTGTAACCGATTCGGGAAACTTTGATTGGAAGCAGGGGGATTTCCCTCTGTTCCAGGACCCGGACCCCAATTATCATGGGCTGCGCTGGGCTTATGATTTACCCGATGAACTCGCTCCGGCCGCGTTCGCCCTTCGTCTGCGGACGGTGCCCCTGCGGAACCTCGGCGCTGCAATCTCTCCGGACAATGCCTGGATCTTCTTGCAGGGTGGCGAAACACTACCTCTGAGGATGCGGACCCATTCGGAGAATGCACGGCGGGTCGCCGAGTTCCTCACCGACGACCCCAGGGTCTCCTGGGTCCGATATCCTGGACTGGCCGATCATCCGACCCATCAGACGGCGGCCAAATATTTAAAAAAGGGGTTTGGAGGCATGGTTGTATTCGGTATCGAAGGCGGATACGGGGCAGCCGTTAAGCTGATCGACAACATTACCCTGTTCTCGCATCTGGCTAATGTAGGGGACGCGAAGAGTCTCATCCTCCATCCCTCATCTACTTCCCATTCACAGTTAAGCGAACAGCAGCAGCGGGAAGGAGGACTCACTCCGGAACTGATACGGCTATCGATCGGTCTCGAACACATCGACGATATACTGGAAGCCCTCGATGAAGGACTCGCCGCAACAGACGGGAAATAAAATGAAGTTGTCCACGAGAAGCAGATACGGTGTACGTCTTATGTATGAACTGGCCCGCAACTACGGAAAATCTCCTGTTATTCTTAAAGAGATTGCCCGGAACCAAGAAATATCTGAGAAGTATCTCTCTAAGCTTATCATCCCTCTCAAAGGGGCCCATCTGGTCAATTCCTCCAGGGGTTCCCATGGAGGATATACTGTAGCACGGGACCCCGCGACGATAACCTTACGGGAAATAGTCGAGATATTGGAAGGAGACATCACCCCGGTGGAGTGTGTGAAAGACACGGCAGTATGCAGCAGGGTGGATGTCTGTCCGTCCCGGGACATCTGGTGCAGGCTCGACCGGGCCATCTCAGGCTTCTTGGAAGGGATCACCATAGATGATCTGGTGAAAGACGGAGCTGAAAAGACGGAAACGTTCGGTTACGTCATATGAAAATTAATCGGCTTTGATGTCAACTTTTTGAAGACGCCGGGAATTGGTGACAACGTTGATCGAACTGAATGCCATTGCCAACTCTGCGAGGACCGGATGCATCAACCCGAAGATTGCCGGCGGGACCATGATGATATTATAGAAGAATGCCCAGAACAGGTTCTGCTTTATCTTTTTAAAGGTTGCTATGCTTAGGTTCACCGCTGTTACCACAGCACTCAGGTCTCCCCGGACTAATACGATATCCCCCGCTTCAATAGCGATGTCTGTTCCGGTACCGATTGCGATTCCGACGTCCGCCTGGGTGAGAGCAGGGGCATCATTTATCCCGTCCCCGGCCATAGCTACAATTTCTCCTTCCGCCTGGAGTGTTTTGATTTCATTCACTTTCTCGTCGGGAAGCACATTGGAACGAACCCGCTCGATACCGAGCTCAGACGCGATTGCCCAAGCGGTCCGCTCATTGTCTCCGGTAAGCATCACCGGCTGCAGTCCAAGCTTCTGCAGTTCCGCAACGGCACGGCTGCTGTCAGGTTTTATCCGGTCTGCCATTGCAACTATACCTGCAAGCTGCGTATCGACGGCGACAAGCATCGCTGTTTTCGCGCTCTCTTCGAGTGTTTTTTTTGTTTCAGCGGTACTCTCATCCATTGTAACTCCATACTGTTCGAGAAGTGCAGGAGTACCCACGGTCACAGCTTTGCCGTTGACCGCTGCCCGTATTCCGGCGCCGCTTACAGCCTCGAATGAGTCTGCTTCTGCTACTACCGGGTCCGACCCGCCGTCGTCCCCGCGCTTACCCGCCCCTCGGGCAAACTCCGCTAGTGCGGCCCCTAAGGGGTGCTCCGAGCCTCTTTCGGCGGACCCGGCGTAATAGAGAAGCTCACTTTCGGGAAATCCGTTCAATGGAATGACATCCGTGATACCCGGTTTCCCTTCGGTAATAGTTCCGGTCTTATCGAGGACGATGGTAGTCACATCCTTTATGGTCTGGATGGCCGCGCCCTTGCGGATCAGCACACCGTTTTCAGCACCCATGCCTGAACCGACCATTAAGGCGGTAGGGGTTGCCAGTCCTAACGCACAGGGGCAGGCGATTACCAGCACCGCAATAGCGGCGAACAAGGCAAGGGCCACATCGCCCATCTCCGGATTGACCCAGGGAATAAACCCCGAAGCCCACACTGCAATTGACTGAAAAAAACTGGGAAACACAAGCCATGCAATCAGGGTCAGCCCCGCTATACCGATAACGATCGGTACAAAAACCGAAGTCACTTTGTCTGCAAACGTCTGGATCGGTACTTTCGTTCCTTGTGCTTCTTCTACCAGCTTGATGACCTGGTTTAAGAAGGTATCTTTTCCCACCTTTGTCGCTCGTACTTTCAAGAGGCCGTTTTTGTTTATAGTTGCCCCAATTACCTCGTCGTCTTTCTGTTTCTCGACAGGAAGGGATTCGCCCGTAGCTATCGACTCGTCGACGCTGCTCGCGCCGGAGACGACGACACCGTCGGTGGGTATTTTCTCACCCGGCCTAACCACCATAATGTGTCCGGTCTGCAGTTCTTTTACCGGCATGCTGCGCTCAACCCCGTTTTCTTCGACCGTAGCCTCTTTTGCCCCGAGGGTGAGCAATTTTTTTATCGCCTCGGAGGCGCGCCCTTTTGCTTTTGTTTCGATGTACCTGCCGGTCAGATGAAACGCCATAATCATACCTGCTACCCCGGCGAAGTTTGCAAATGCAGGGCCTATCCCGAATTGGTGAAGGAAAGCGATAACTCCGGTAGCAAGCGAGGCCAGGGTCCCCATTGCTATGAGTACATCCATGTTCGGGGAAAGGTGCAAAGCTGAGGTAAAGGCACTCTTCAGCGTGTGCCTCCCCGGGACAAACAAGACCGCGGAAGCGAGTGCGAGCATACC
>CAZQKT010000140.1:0-8680 GCA_964594055.1 uncultured Spirochaetales bacterium | reverse complement strand
CATAAATTGAGCCGTATAATTGTTCATACTGTTCCGGCCAATTTATGTGCATTGATTGATGTAATTTTTTGTCAAACACGGTACATACTCATTATAACAAACTCCTTGAATAAAAAAATTCCTTGATAAATTTAAAAAAAAAGATTAATATATATACATGATTACCACGGTTACGGGAAAAAACCAAATTACCATACCTGCGAAAATCGCGGACCAGCAGGGGATAATACCCGGTTCTCTGCTCGATTGGCAGATCTCCTCGAGAGAACATGTATTGGAAGTCCACGTCTATCCGGACCCTTCAACTATGGCGAGGGGCTTGAGAGGCAGGGGGCGAAAAGCTTCAAAACAGAAGGCAGACGTCGTCGAACGGCTCGTCGAAGAACGGAGACGTGAATCTAGTGAATCTATCGATTAGAAGCAGAATAAAAAAAAGGTGAGAACAAGCCATCTCTTTGACACCTCGGCACTTTTGACCCACTATTTCGATGAACCCGGAGCGGCAATAGTCCAGGATATCTGGGAAACGTATCCGAACAGCATCGGGATCAGTGTACTCACCATTCCGGAGTTTCGAAGACGACTTTGGATAGAAATCGAAGACACGGCGGAAATCGATTATGCATGCCATCGCTATTTCAATCTGTTGACCCGTTCTGTCCCGATTGACCGGGCGGTTGCAGAATTGGTCGAACACATTAGGGTGAGCACAGAGAAAAGAATTCCGCTTATTGATGCACTCATTGCGACGTGCGCGAGAAGTGCAGGGGCTGTGCTCGTCCATAAAGACCCCCATATGGCCGTAATCCCGGAGGGTGTTGTTTCACAGATATGTTTAGCAAAATAAAATGGCCCATACATGGATGGTACTTGGCAATTTATGCCCGGCATTCCTATCCTGTTTATTCGCTTATCATTAATCAGCTTTTAAAATAAAAGGATTCACTATCTGCATATCCATAATTTTCTGCTCGTGCTGAAAATCTTCAGAATAAATTATTGTACATCCCTTTGAATATGCTGCAGATAGTATCAGTGAATCCCAAAAAGAGAATTTATAGAGTTTCTGAAATTTTAATGCCTCTCGAAATATGGGTAAATCTAACTCCACAATATCCATTAATTCGAAAAACCCGATCTCCTTTTCCGCTGTATGGTGCGGGAGGGGCTTTTCAATTTTTTGTGTTGATGTGACCCAAAATTCACTTAAAACTTGAAAGGAAATGACAGCAGACTGCACGGTAAGAGATTTTTCAATAAGGGAACGGGCCCGGTCTTGCTTTTTCCGATCTGAAGAATCGTTGGCATAGACGAGTATGTTCGTATCAAAAAAAACTTTATCGTTCATGCAGATCTTCACGTGACCACGTTATATCACCTACTCTGGCTGTACTTTCTGTAAAAAGGGTATCCAGTTCTTTTATTTGAAGTCTTCTAAATTTTTCTTCCCGTAAAACCAGTTCTTTTACATATTCTCTGATCAATCCGTTAAAACTGGTATCATGGTCAATAGCGATTTTTTTTGCCTTTTTTAATAAATCATCATCGATTGAAATTGTAATATTCGACATCTTTGCACCTTATTCAGTGTAATACATTAGATAGTGTAACACATGTTATACATAACATCAACCTGGAATCACTGTCCGGTAGTCATAAATTGTAAAAAGAGGTTATAAATAGTAGAGAAGATGAAAATACTTAGGAGTTTTTTATGACTAATAACATACGCATCGAAATTTGCCTCGACTCGGTAGAATCCGCACGAAACGCCGCCGAAGGGGGCGCGCACCGGGTCGAACTGTGCGACAATCTCTTCGAAGGGGGGACCACTCCCAGTTTCGGCACGATCAGACATGCCCGCCGCAGTATCGATATCGGGATGAACGTGATCATCCGTCCCCGGGGAGGAGATTTCTGTTATTCCGGCCCGGAGTTCGAAGTGATGAAGGATGACATCAGACTCTGTAAGGATGAAGGGGCGGACGGGGTCGTGATAGGCATTCTTACATCTGATGGAAAAGTCGATATAAAGCGGACCGCTCGCCTGGTCGAACTGGCGAGGCCTATGAGTGTTACGTTCCACCGAGCATTCGACATGACAGCGGATCCTCTATCGGCACTGGAGGAGATCATCAGCCTAGGTTGTGACCGGATTCTTACTTCCGGACAGGAGGCGAGCGTACCCGAAGGGATAGATCTGATTGCTCAGTTGGTAAAGACAGCCGGAGATAGAATTATAATCATGCCCGGCGGTGGTATTACGGAGCGTAACTTCGAAAAAGTTGTAGAGCGGAGCGGTGCAAAGGAGTTTCACATATATGCACATAGTGAACACCCTAGTGCAATGCAGTTCCGCTCGAAGCATGTTTTTATGGGAGGAGAACTACGGCCTCCGGAGTTTTCAAACCGGTTTACGGACCCTTTTCGGGTAAAAACATATGTTACCGCAGTACGGCAAATAAAAGACCCCCTAAGGCAGCAACTTGACCGATAGAGAAAATGAACATCCATTTTATTGTGTCGGATTTGGATCTGTGGATTTCTATTCGTAGACCCGAAACTTCCTCCGTCAGTCTGCGTTCGAAACGGTCAACTGCCGACTGAATCACCGAGTCCTTTGTCTGTTCTTCCTGCTTATTCAGCATTTCAATAAGCCCCTCCATCCCGTCATCACCGAGCTTATCTCGTAACGGTTTCGGTACTTTTATTATACTCATTATTTTTCCCCCTTACAACTTAGAAAACGGGGAAAACACCGCTGCTGCTTCAAACGGATAAACCGCCATAGCAGAAAAACGGGTGATGCTCAGTTGGGTTGAACTCCGCGCTTTCCACTTCTTTTTAGAGAAAACTCCTTTTCAGAAACGTGAAGCTTTATTAGTATACCTGCATGAATACCGCTCACCCGCGGTTCGCGGGACTCGTGACCTACAGTATTATCGTAGTCGCGTTTCTCGACACCATGGCGATGCTTCCTATACTCTCGCCTTTCGTCCTCTCTCTCGGCGCCGGGGCTCTGTACACGGGGGTGGTCCTCGGCTCGTACTCGCTGGTAAACATGCTCGGTAATATCACCGCCGGGCCGATCATCGATATATACGGCCGTCGGGTACCTATGGTAATCGGTATGGCGGCAGCCGCCGCTCGGCACTCGCCGGTTCCGTTCTTGTCGGGTCCGGATTCTCCACTATGTTTCCGGCGGTAAGTGCCATGATCGTGGACCATACCGATGAAAAGAACAGAGGGACTGCGTTCGGTATTTTCCACGCGGTGTTTTCCCTCGGTTCGTTTTCCGGCCCGATCGCGGCGGGCTTTATTGTACAAATCGGCACAAATCCGTACTGGATTTCTATCGGAATTATTTTCATTACAGGTATTATATATACGGCAACAGATCTCTTGCTCCGTTGCAGACAGAAGGGGTAACGACTTTTCGGAAGCCTTTTTAGAATAAAAGGAGCAGACCCGCTAAACATCTCCTTCTTTAATCTGGTAATCTCGAAAGAATGTGGTACACTTGGTATTATGAAAAATGCAATGTCATCTAATAAATTTCTGGGTGCTCTATTAATCGTTTTCGTTTGTTCGAGCTTTCCTGTTTTTGCGGAGGATGACCCGAGCGGAACAGAGTATTATCTGCTCGAAGGGTGGCAGTACGGATACGAAGTCCTCTCTCTCGATGAAGACGGGACCTACAACTGGAGAACGGTCACGGGGGATGAAGACCGTACGGAAACCGGAACATGGAAGATTTTCCCGGCCGATATGGTCGAGCTCCTCGTTGTCTCTCCTGATGGAGGCGGCAAAGTGGGAGAATACTTTTTTGTCTGCAGTAAGGAAATCCTGGTCCTCTATACGAAACGGGAAGTACGGGGTGTCTACTCGGCAGACCCGAATGATTACCTCAAGGCGTATGAGATAATTCCCACCTCTGAGCTTACAGAAACTATCGGCGGAAAAGAAGTGCTCTATACGGCGGAGGACCTCAAAGAAGGCCTCTACGACCGCTTCTGGGCCGAAGGAGACCCGGGTGACGGCACGGGAGAGGCCCTTTTTTTTAACTTCTATTCCTTTGACGGCGCACCCGATTCGGAGACGACCGTAGAGGGGGCCGTCATTTTTAACGGGGCGCCTCTCCGCTATTTTGACATAAACAACCGGGTAAAAGATGCCCGTTTCGAATTCGATAACGGCAGGGAATACCGGGTCGAGCTCTTCGATAGTCCGGCCCCTCAGGTCATTTTGTTTTCGGGAAACGATGGGGAGCTCATCAATAAAGGTTCGATGCATATCGAGTCGGTCTACCCCGGTTCTAAGTACAACGACTGCTGCATGACGCGGGTTCTTTTTTTTGGAGCCGAATAAATTGATGAGGTCATTATACGAAACGGTTGCATCAATAGATAACATGGATAGTCAACTATTGATTAATTTGCTAGTTATACAAACTATCGGACCGGGAAATACTCGATGCCACATTAGTACTATCCTATTTTAATTTTGTAAACCGAATCGTTCTCGCTCTCGGTGTTGATTTAGAAGATGATGCGGGCGGCTATAAGTATTAGCACCGCGGAAACAACACTGACTGGTTTGGTTCCAACAAGAATAGTAATCATTATTGAAAAGAAAGACCTGTGTGAACTTGTATGAAAAGGTGCTTTTAAAAAATTCTTGACAATCTGTGGTTTGCCGTTTAGACTTCCTAGTATAACTGATTAGTAATTTAGTCAGGAAAGAACACAAGTAGTACAAAGATCAAAATACCTATATAAATTTTCCATGGGGAGGAGTTTTAATCAATGAAAAAGAGTATCGGGTATGGCGGCGGTAAATTTGTGAGGTCGGTGGTTCTCTATGGCGCTTTGTGGGGGTTGTGTGAGGCGGTTTTCGGCTTTCTCCTGCATCTCTTTTCGAGGTTCAGCGGAGTACCTTCGTTGGCAGGCTTTTTTATGTTCCCTTTGGGACTTTTGTTTATGATGGGAGGAATCCATTCGACAAATCGGACCGAAGCCGCATTGATGATTGCGACAATCGCAGCGGCGATAAAAGTCTCCTCTTCGGCGATAGGACCGGTGCCGTGGATTTTTGTGCAGAATCCCGCTTTCTCTATTATTTTCGAGGGTTTGGCCGTGTGGCTGACGGCGAGGTTTTTTCTCGCAGACCATTCACCTTCAGTAGTACTGTCGGCGGCGACGGGCGCGGCGATTTCTTGGCGCCTCCTGTTTGTACTAGTTCATGTGGTTTTCGGAATACAGTGGGGCCTTCTTTCCCGGGGCGCACCTGCGGTGGTCAGGTTTATGCTTTTTGACTCGGCGGTGAACGGCCTTTTAATTTTTGCTATGCTCAGGTTTCACCTTCCGGAGAAACTTAGGGTAAAGACACGGGCCCTTCATACACCGGCTTACGCGGCTTCGCTGGTTGTTTTCGCTGCGGCTGCCGAGATAGTTTTTTCGTCGCTGTAGTGGACAGCGGGCTACTTTGTAGGAATAGAGGAAGACGTAGTGATGAACGCGATAGTATTGGCCGGCGGTAACAGTACACGGTTTATAAAATTATCCAAACCTAGTAAAGCCTTTCTACCCATCGACGGACGTACGATTATCGAAACAATTATTTGCAAACTGGAACGCGTCTTCGATCAAGTCTATGTGGTTGCCGGAGAAAACAATGCATTTGACTACTTAAAAACAGTGTATTCCGGAATCAAAATCATCAAAGACAAAATCCCCGGGAAAAACTCACTGGGTGGGATTTATTCCGGTCTGCTTGATTCGGATTCAATGTACAATTTTGTCATAGCCTGTGATATGCCCTTCATAAATGAAAAGTTGATGCGATTTCTCGCCAAACGCAGCAGCGGTTATGACCTAACGGTACCGGTGGTCAATGATCATTTTGAAGCTCTTCACGCGGTCTACTCTAAAAACTGTATTCCTTCGATAGAAGAACAGCTGGCAAAGGGAAATTTAAAAGTAATCGATTTTTTCTACAAAGTTAAGTTGCAGACAGTTCCGGAAGAGATTATTAAAAGCTTTGATCCGAAGCTCCATGCGTTTGTGAATATCAATAACAACGAAGAATACATGAAAGCCTTGCTCATAAGCTCAGAATCACCTGTTGGATTTTTACAATTTTGTTGAAACCTGATTAATTGTACTGCAAAAAAATACGGAGGTATAGAAAAGATGGAACTTGAAATTATTGAACACATGTCCTATGACTGGAGGATTGCCCTTTATATTTTCTTAGGAGGACTGTCGGGGGGGAGTTATCTGTTGTCCATCGCGGCGAAGTACTGGATAAAAGAGTTTAAGCCTTTCGCGAAAACCGCCGCGCTGATAGCTCCCGTAGCTTTGGCCGCCGGTCTTTTGGTTCTTGTGCTGGACCTCGGCAGACCTTTTCGATTCTGGAGACTGTTTCTTTCTTTTAACGCTACATCGGCCCTTTCTTGGGGAGTGTGGTTTTTGTCGATCTTTTTTGCAATCAGCGTTATATACGGCTATTTCTTTTTTAGAGGGAAAGAAAGCTTGTTGGAGAAAAGAAAGGTAAAAGTACTTGCCTACATCGGTGTCCCTTTTGCCGTCCTTGCGGCTTCGTACACCGCGGTACTCCTTATTCAAGCCCCCGGAAGGGCTTTGTGGCACTCGGCGCTTCTTCCGGTACTGTTTTTTAACGGGGGCCTGATTTCAGGAATTGCGGCAACGCTGCTAATTCAATCCTTGGGAAAACAAACGACCAATCCGAGCAGACTCGGCAAGGTCCTTTCATGGCTGATTATTGCCGAGTTGTGTTTCCTTTTCGTTGAGTTTCTGGTGCTCATGAATGGAGGAGGGGAGTATGTTCGTATAGCAAAACACATCACGAGTGGAGACTACAGGCTGCTCTTTTGGTTTGTTGAAATCCTCGTAGGGTCCGTCGTTCCTGTGGTAGTTTTGTTGTTTTTTAAAAAACATCCGTCTTACAGTGTCGGTATCGCTTCGGCTGCTGCGTTGCTAGGCATTTTTACTATGCGTTTTATCGTTGTGGTAGGAGGTCAGGTCCCTACCAACCTTTTTTAGGGGAGAGGAGAAAATATGGAAAATAAAGAAGACAAAAAAGGATTAACTCGGAGAGAGTTCTTATTAAGTGCTACAGGTGTTGCGGTGGCCGCGGGCGCTGTGGCGGTATCTGTCTCCGCCAAATCACCGGAGAGGAAAAATCTTGAAGGAAAAGAATTGGCTATGGTTATCGATTTACAGCGGTGCACCGGTTGCGGTGCATGTGAAATTGCCTGCAAAAACGAGAACAATGTACAAGATGGAGTCGCCTGGGCGTGGCATATAAAGCGCACAACAGGGACCTTTCCTAATGTACGATACGAATATATCACCACCCTCTGTAACCATTGTAAGAACGCTCCCTGTGTACGAGTCTGTCCGACAAACGCGATGCACAAAGAGGACGGAGGAATCACAGCGCATTCGCCCGAGAAATGTATAGGATGTAAAAGCTGCATCGCCGCCTGCCCCTACAAAGTAATCACGCCGAACAAGAGTGACCCCCACAAAAATTGGAAAAGCGATGAACAAATCTTTCAGGGGGCCTCGGACTCTCCGAGAGAAGTAGTGGAAAAGGTTGGTGGGGAGACGATCCCTTGGTATAACCCGGATAAAGAGAAGAACCGGAAAGGGTCCGGATTGCGGTATAAGGGGATTGTAGAGAAATGCACGTTCTGCGATCACCGGGTCAAGCAGGGAAAGCTCCCGTACTGTGTGGAGCGGTGCCCCGCTAAGGCGAGAATATTCGGCGACTTAAACGATCCGAACAGCAAAGTAAATGAAATACTTTCTAAATATCCCCCAAAACGGCTTAGGGAACATCTCGGGACCGAGCCGAAGGTCTACTATGTGCGGGATTTCAACCCCGCCACATATAAGAAGAGCAAGGGCAGTATATAACTCGAATGATTGCTGAGGAAGAAAACAATAGTGTAGGAGCGTTGAGATGATACTAGACAAAAAAATAACCAGAAGGGATTTTGTAAAGACCACTACCGCCATCGGTGCCGGAGTCGGCCTTTCCCATATGTTTCCGCTGCGTGCTTTTAGCCTCGATACTGAAGAAGAATATACCGAATCCGGTGAGTGGAAGGCAACGACCTGTCAAGGTTGTACATCCTGGTGTTCCGTCCAGGCGTATGTAGTCGACGGAAGGGCGATAAAAATCAGGGGCAACCCGAACTCCAAAGTAAACGGTGAGGCAACTTGTCCGAGGTCTCATATCTCACTGCAGCAGGTGTACGACCCGGACCGGGTAAAGGCCCCCATGAAAAGAACAAATCCAAAAAAAGGCCGGAAAGAGGACCCTCAGTTCGTGCCCATATCATGGGACGAGGCCATGGATACGATTGCCGATCAAATCATCAAGCTGAGGCAAAACGGCGAGAGTCATAAATACTTGCTGATGCGGGGTAGGTACTCATACATGCGGGATATCCTCTACGATCGCATGACCAAAATTATCGGCTCTCCGAACAATATATCCCACAGCGCTATTTGCGCGGAGGCTGAGAAGTTCGGTCCGTATTATACCGAAGGCATTTGGGCCTACAGGCAGTACGATGTGGAAAATACCCGGTATATGCTGCTGTGGGGAGTCGATCCGCTGGCGACTAACAGGCAAGTATCGTATTACA
>CAZQKT010000139.1:0-8720 GCA_964594055.1 uncultured Spirochaetales bacterium | reverse complement strand
GACGGACCATCTCGTCATCACTGAACTGTGAGAGCACGTACGAAGACGGGGAGCCGCGGGAGGGTCTTCCGATCCCGATCCTAAAGCGAAAAAAGCCTTTTCCGCCCAAATGCTGTACCGCGGAGCGCAGACCGTTGTGCCCCGCAAGTCCTCCACCCTGTTTGAGAGTATACTCGCCGAAGGGGAGTTCCAAATCATCATGGACGATGAGTAACTGCTCATGCTCGAGTTTAAAGAAAGTAGTCGCCGCGGCAATACTTTCTCCGCATTTGTTCATGAATGTTAGGGGCTTGAGAAAGATGATTTTCCGCCCGCCTAAGATATAGTCGGCGTACTCCCCTTTAAACTTCTTCCGCCAGGACAGCTCGGAAGAAAACGGGAGATGTTCTGCCAGTAGAAAACCAGCATTATGTCTCGTGTATCGATACTGTTTCCCCGGATTGCCGAGGAAGACGGTCAGCCTGATCGAAGTATTCGAACCCATGGACCTCTCTTACGCAATAAACTTAAAAATCACGATGAGCGCGGAAACGATCCCGAACCCTAAGCTCATGAACTTGAACATATTGTTGAACCGGCTGTTCATGTCTTCTCGTAGCTCAGTGAATCTGATATCGTGCTGGGTAAACCGTGCGTTGAACTGTTCGCTCTGTTGGGAAAACCGCTCGTTGAACTGTTCGCTCTGTTGGGAAAACCGCTCGTTGAACTGTTCGCTCTGTTGGGAAAACCGCTCGTTGAATTGTTCGGTTTGCTGGGCAAACATATCGCTGACCAGTTTGTTCTGTTGGTTAAATCTCACTCCCATCTGTTCAAACCCCTGCCTCATAAGTTCCCCGTTCTTTTCGAGCCGCTCTTCAACCCGGACGATCCGCTCGAGCAGTACCGGATCGTACTCTCTTACACTCGAGAGTTTTCGCTTATACTCCCCGAGCCACTTCGGCAGGTTCGCTTTGACGTAGGCCCCAATTTTGTCGAGATCTTTGTCGGTTACGGCCATATAATTCCTCCGCTGTTTACCTATTAATACTACGAAAAACCGGCCGGTGCTTCAAGGAAAGGTCATTTTTTTGGACTTTTTACGTGCCAATCCGATCGGCTGAGGTCAATCGACAAATTTTGTGATTCGATCATATTGTGTGCTGCCGAATCGAATGTCAGCCATGCTCCTTCGAGTTCCTCGGCCAATGCAACGTATGCAGCATCATATCCGGTAAGACCTATAGTGATAAAACGTTCTGCTCGATTGTATATACAGCCGGTCATGGGATATCTGAGAAGCCCGGATGAAAGTATACGGTCGACATCATAAGCGTAAATTGAAGGGGCGTGGGGATGGTGTCGATAGAGTACCGACAATACCTCATAGGCGAAGAGTTCCGGAACAGCAAAGAGACCGGGATTATCAACAAGTGCTTCCAGGACGGAATGAGCATTCGGCTGTTCGCCTTCTTTGATAAACCACCGAAGGGCCACCGAAGCATCGATTACATATCTCATTCAGGGTATCCGCGAAGTCTCCGAAGGGTATGAAGGGAAGTTTCTTCTAGTACTGAAGGCTCGGCATGAAATCTGATCTGCTCGATAAACCGCTTCTTGTCTTCTTCTGCCTGCTTATCAATAAAACGGTTTTTAAAATCCTCATAGGAGATGAGGACCGCCCGGATTTGTTTTCTTTTTTCGATGAGGACCGGTTCCTTTTCCTTTTCTAACAAATCGAGTACTTCTCCGAACTGGTTTCTAATTTTAAGAGCGTTTACCGTAGTCATTTTTTTATTATATACATATAAACTGTATAGTCAAGTGTAGAGTTTAAAAAGTCATCGGCTCTACCGTCCGGTCCGTTTTCACGTGGATATTGTACCACACTTTTTGTTGACAGCGCACACCGATCCGTTACAAGATAACGCTATGAGTGTATTCAAAGCGTACGATATCCGGGGTGTGTATAATCGGGATTTTTCAAAGGATGATGTGTACAAGATCGGCTACTTTCTGCCGAAATTACTCGAGGCAGACCGCATTCTCGTAGGAAGGGACGGAAGGGTATCTTCCCCCGAGGTGTATGAGACATTAGCTGGGGGAATTACAGCCGCGGGAGCGGATGTCTATTTCATGGGGCTTGCTACCACTCCCATGGTCTATTTTGCAACGGCCAAACACAACTTTCCCGCATCGGTCCAGATTACCGCATCGCACAACTCCAAAGAGTACAACGGACTGAAAGTCTCTAAAGAGAATGCCCTTCCCGTAGGCTATGATTCCGGACTGGCCGAGCTCGAAAGGATGGTCCAATCCGGGACGGTATCAACGGCGGCTGCGGGAAAAAAAGGCAAGGTCCATGACTTTCCGATACGGGAAGAGTATATCGACTACATGAGGCGGTTCGTTCCCGCTTCGACTGCACAGGTAGGGGTAGACTGTTCCAACGGGATGGCTGCTTTGGTCATAAAGGACATCTTGGGCGCCGGCCCCCGCTATCTCTACGATACGGTCGACGGGACTTTCCCCAACCATGAACCGAATCCTCTCGTGGAAGAGAATGTCGCTGAACTCAAGAAATTGGTAAAGGAGAGCAGCCTGGATGCGGGCATCATCTTTGACGGCGACGGGGACAGGGTGATGTTTGTCGACGAGCATGGCCGGTTCATCTCTCCCGATCTTATCATCGGGGTGATCGCCCATTTCTACTTAGAAAAGGAGAAGGGGTACGTACTCCACGATATCCGTACTTCTAAGGCGGTCTCGGAGTATATCCGTTCAATGGGCGGGACCCCCTACATGTGGAAAGTGGGGCATGCTTTCGCCAAAGTAAAACTGCGGGAACTGAAGGCGATCTACGGCGGAGAACTTGCAGGCCATTACTATTTCCGGGATTTTTTCCACTGTGATTCCGGGATTTTGGCCTGCCTTATCGTCCTCGATGTACTGGAGATGATGAAAAAGAATGGGTTGTCTTTCTCGGATATCATCTCGAAAATTGCAAAATACGCTTACTCCGGTGAGATCAACTACAAGGTTGACAAAAAGCAGGAAGCGATGGACCGGCTCAAGGAAGTTATTTCCAAAGAAGAAGAGCCTGCTGCTTTTTACGATTTCGATGGGTACCGGGTCGAGTTTTCCAACTGGTGGTTCAATGTGCGTCCTTCCAATACTGAACCGTACCTTCGTCTGGTCGTGGAAGCGGAGGATGATGCGCTGCTCGAAGAGAAGCGGTCCCGTATCGAAGAGGTCTTAAAGCCGTTTTTGGAAGGCTGACTGCGGACCGAATATGGAAATACACCGGCCCTCCTCCAGTCTGCCCTTGACCGTCTACATCTCCGAATCACTCGATCCAATGCTTAACCTCGCCTTAGAAGAGTGGATTTACAACCGAAGCGGCGGTAATGCGAAACAGCTCTACCTGTGGAGAAATGCAGACTCAGTTATTATCGGGCGGTTTCAAAACCCCTGGGCGGAGTGCCGGGTACGCGAGCTCGAACGGGACGGAATCCTCTTGGCCCGCAGAAGGAGCGGGGGCGGGGCGGTCTATCACGACAGTGGTAACACCAACTTTACGTTTTTCACCTCCAGGCAGGATTACAGCAAGGAGCAAAACTTCGAGATCGTCCTCCGGGCCCTCAACAACTTAGGTGTACCGGCAGAGGCTTCCGGGCGGCAAGACCTGATAGCAGACAGCCGGAAGATCTCGGGGAGTGCCTTCAAGCTCACCTCTGACAAAGCTTATCATCACGGGACCCTCCTTCTAAACAGCAATCTGGAAAAACTCGTCTATTATCTCACCCCTGATGATCTCGAGCTCGAATCGAAAGGGATCGCCTCGGTCAGCTCCCGGGTGGCCAATATTAACGAGTTCGATCCCGCCATCACCAATGAATGCCTCACAGTGGAGCTTATCGGTCAGTTCGAGGCCTTCTACGGCGGGAAAGCCAAAGTCATCCGTGTGGACCCGAAGCGGATGTTCGATGATCCGGGGTTCCGAACATCGTACCGGGACCTCACCTCCTGGGAATGGCTCTGGGGCAGGACTCCGAAGTTCACCCGTCGCTTGAGCTGCCGTTTTGACTGGGGAGAAATGGAACTCCTCCTCACGGCCAAGAGAGGGGCGATCGAAGAGGTGGTGCTCTGCTCCGACCCGCCCCCAATCGGCGGGCAGGAGATGACGGCAACCATAGGGGGAGTACTCAAAGGGTGCAGGTACTCCCGGGAGGCGGTAACGAAACTGGTTGCCCGGCTCGAGGCGGAAGGGGGTTGCGACCTCACTACCCAACATCTGGCCGAGTTTCTCCGCTGGTTTGCCGGTCGGATATGATTTCTTAAAGATTATAAAAATCAACTGGGAAAGGAACAAAAAAATGAATTGAAATCCAAAATTTATAAGTAGTAACACAATTGTGAACACGCGAAAAGAAAGTTGACAATACAGTCTTCTTGTGGTACAATATAAGTACTGGAGGATGTTATGTCTATAAATCTTGGGAAAGATATAAAACCAATCTCGTACATTAAAACTAATGCAGCTGATATGATGAAATATATTGCGGAACACAAGAACCCAATTATAATTACCCAAAATGGAGAAGCGAAAGCTGCTTTAATTGATATTGAATCATATCAAGAAATGCAAGACGCATTTAGCCTACTTAAAATTATTAGATTGGCTGAACGCGATATTGAAAATGGTAGGATTAAACCCGCTGATGATGTAATGTCAAATGTCAAAAAGAAATATGGATTAAATGGCTAATGCATATTTTCCAATAGTTACAAATTTTGCGGAAGAAGATCTTATAGAAATCCTTGATTATTTTGTTGATAAAAACCCTGATTTTATTTCCAAATTAGTCAAGAGAATTGATACCCGGCTTGAAGAATTGAGGCAGTATCCTCAAAAAGGACGTATAGTACCTGAACTAGAGAAAAAATCAATAACTGATTATAGGGAACTGATTGAAGGAAATTATCGAATTATTTACCATATAAAAGAACGTAATGTTTATGTATTATCGATTATTGATGGAAGAAGAAATTTTGAAGAAATAATTGTTACAAAATTGATGCGCATATAGAATACTATCCGTACAACAACCGCTTCACCTTGACTCGGCGGGCATAAAGGACAGGGTTCGGTCCGATAGAGGAGTTGTAAAAATTGTACGAATGAAGAAAAACTATAACGAAGTCTACGGAAATTATTATCGGCAAGTTTGTACTAAATCAGGAAACTTCTCCTGGCGGGGAACAAGAATCCTACTATTGTTACCCCGTGTCAAAAAAACTCGCGAGTAAATTGGAGGACGGGTATAATAAATCGTATAGTTAAGCGATCCGGTTCAGCTGTGTGTTCTGAGGAACCGGACGATCTCCCCGGTGTTAGGCGGACAGCCGGTAATGGTCCGGTCGAATCCGCGGGTGCACACCCCGATGCCTAAACCGCTCCCGGACTCTCCCCGCCATCCCTGACCGAAGCGGACCTTCTCCGGCAGCTTCTCGAACTTCTTGAGGGCACCGTCCTGCTTTAACCGCTGGAGGGCGTGGATTACATTCCCGAAACAGGCCGAGCACGCCTCTTTCGGCTCGATAAACCGACGAAATTCACGGGCGGCGTTCGCAGGCGCCTGCACGGCCTTTTTCTTCTCCCGGTCCCCGAGCTCGGTAATCTCCGCCCGCCCGAGGTCCATGCTCCCGACCCCGAGCTCTGCGGCCAAGGGAATGTAGTCGATTTTCTGTGGACCGTATCCCATAAGGGTCGCGGCATAGGCGTCTACGAGTACCGGATCGAAACCGCCGATAATCCGGTCCATCCGCACCGGATTTCCCCCTCCCTCGTAGGAAAGGTCCCCTTCGATGCCGTCGACAATGATGAGGTCTTGCCGGACCACCGTATTGAGTGCCGCGATGGGCCGATGCAGTCCGATTCGGTGGTACCTGCTCTTTTCACTGTCCGGTATGCATCCTTTCATGTTTTTAAGAGCACAGGTGAGATCGGTCTGGCAGTGCCCTTTCAGCACGGGAAGATTGATGAGGTAGTCCATACGGCCGGGGGCATCACACACCTCGAGGGAGAGCTCGCCCACAGTATAGTTGGTAGTAGTGTCTTTTTTGAGATCGAGGAGCGCACACCCGTACTTTTTTGCGAGGCCGGTGTGGCCGCAGCTCTTGAAAGCCCGCCCGGTGTTGCCCCCGGTCCAGGAACTTTCCATGATGGTGATGTCTCTGCACCCGAGGTCGTGGAGGTAGCGGATGACCCCTTCGGTAACCTCGGGATGGGTCGTGGCACCGGTGGATGCAGGTTTGGCCATTACCAGATTGGGTTTAAGTCCGATCCGCATACCAGGATCGATATGGGCGCTGACCCGCATTGACTCGAGGAGCTCTTGTGCCATTGCCCCGGGGTCAATGCCGTATATAATATACAAGCTGTTCTTTTTCATAATGAGAATCCTTTAAAACTCCCAAATTTGTTTGAAAACTGAAAGTTTTCAGGTAAAACCCCGTTCCTTCCTGATTGCCTCGTACGCCTCCTGAATTTCTCTGAACTTGTCCGCTGCATACTGGGTAAACTCCTCGGGAAGCCCCTTCGAGGCGATCCTGTCGGGGTGGTTCTCGAGGACCAGTTTTTTGTACTGCTTCTTTATGGTTTCATTCGAATCGGTACCGGTACAGCCGAGTACAGCGTACGCCTGGTCGGTGTCCGCGGCGTACCGCTTTCGGATAATCCGGTAATAATCCTTGGTAAAGCCGAAGATCGAAACAGCTTCGAGAATGAGTTTTTCTTCCCGGTCGCTGATCTTTCCGTCGGCAGCTGCTACCCGTACTAAGATATCGATTAAAAGATCGAGGAGCTGCCGGTGCTCGCGGAACTGACCGTAGAATTGGTGGGCGAGTGCCTCGAACGGTTCGGCGGAGGAGAGGGCAGCTTCAAAAATACGTCCTGCCGCCTGTTTGCTTATCGGGTCGAGGTGGAGATCGCGGTTCATAAAGTCTTCGATCGTGGAGACCTCGGCTTTGGAGATGGTCCCGTCGGCCTGGGCCAATTTTGCCAGCATAGAGAACGTGGCTACAAAAAAGGTAAGCTGTGCTTTCTGTTGGGGGGTGCGTATACCGCCCGGGCCGAAGCTCCCTGTCCCGAAACGGCCCGTTTCACTGCCTAAGGCCTGGTCCCGGGCAACATCGAGCCCGTGCCCCAGAGCGACTCCGGCGATTGCGCCGAGAGGGCCTCCTATGAAGAGTCCGATTGTCCCGCCTACAAGTTTTCCTATCCAACCCATAATCACAGTTTATCGATGAGCATAGAGCATTTCCCGGAAGGTATGGGAAGCGTTTTCTTTTTTTCCCCTAACAGATTGAACGTAAAGTAGTACAGCTTTTCCGATTCGAGCCGGATTTCCCATCCCCGTCCGCTCTTGTTGCTCAGTATAGTGATCATGTTGCGTTTAAGGGAGAGCCCTTCTATCCCCATGATTTCGAGCGTCGGTACGAGCCAGTCTACGGTCTTGCGGGGAAGACTGATATACAGTCCGATTACATTTTCTATCATCAAGGTGATAGATGCAAGAGCTACGTAGGGGAGAAACAGCGGACGGGGAAACCCCTCTTTCCCGGGCCAGCTTGCAGGTCCTTCGTTACGGGGCTGATACGCCTCGTAGATGGTTCCCGATTTCTTGCCTTCAGGATGCAGTGTGTCGAGTATATAGTAGAGATGTCTGATCGCGCATTCGCGGGCCAGATCGTATCGCGCGTATTTTTCGAGCCCCTTGATTACCATGAATGTGAAACAGGAATAGACCGACCCCCGGGCCCCTTTGCCTTTGGCATCGAACATCGGTTCCGAAGCTGCCAAGGTGGGGAAGGGGTTTTCGGTCCCGAAACTGTCAGGGTCTTTCAAATGCGCGATGAGTCTATTTGCTTTGTTTTCATTCGGAATTTCCGCTAACAGGACCCAGAACGAGGCGATTGTCTTTACCTCGATTTGGGACTCTTTCCGGTCGAGGTCGAAATAAAACCCTGCCTCTTCGTTCCACATCATCGTGTTGATTCTGGTCTTGATGGAGAAATACTGTTTTTTGTACGTAAAACTTATCTCTTTGTCGTTTAAGATGTCCCCGAGTGCCGACATGTAGAGAGCATTGATTGCCATCTGGGCGTTGAAGTCGACCGGATAATAGAGCCTTTTCCTCGGTGAGTTGGCCATCTTGGTAGCTTCTGCAGGCACGGCATAGAGACCGTTCTCTTTTTTAAACGTATGTTCCAGCCAGGAGAAGTAGTTTTCGAGAATAGGCATGATTTCTCTGATCCGTTTTTTCTGGCCTACTTTATGATAGATGTTGTACTCGGCCCAGGAGAATAGAGGCGGCTCTATCCCCTTCGAGTTCTTGTCCCGTAATTCCGGCTTGCCTGTAGATTCACTGTATTCACACCGGATTGCACCGTCTTCTTCCTGTTTGGAGTAAAAGTTGTCCAAAAGAGCGGTTACCGGGTAGTGTCTGTTGCTGTACACGAGAAAAAACGTAGAAAGGATAGATTCAAATTGATGAATCGAATTGTTTTCCGGATAATTAAAGTATTTCGGCTGTAGTCCGTTTCTTTTTGTTCCTTTTTTCCAAAAATCCTGGATCCAAGCCCAGGTCTTTTCATAAATGTCCACAAAGTCCTGATCGTAGAAATGAATTGTGGGGAAATCTTTTTTGACCACTGTGGCTCCTTTAGCGTCCATATGAATT
>CAZQKT010000138.1:0-8767 GCA_964594055.1 uncultured Spirochaetales bacterium | reverse complement strand
AAATTAACTACCGCCTTAGAACTCCCCCGGGTCCTTACCTGCGAGGAGGGAACAGCAGCATGGAACTGTACCTGTCGGCAGTGTAATCTGCAGCGGTTGCTCGTCCATCCTTCAACAATTCTGCTCGGAAGCAGATATTTCAGCGATGAGATTGCGGCATCTGCAGATGTCTTGAAACGGAACGAGAAGCGTTTCGCCCGTTATATGTTGGTACGTGCAGCAAGAAAATTGACTCGTCGTTTTGACGATTTTCTATGGGAAGGAAATGAAAACAAGATCAAAAAGGTGTACGGTGTTGTCCAGGAACTCGAGGTACGTATTACGGAAATAGAACCGAACGGTGAAAATGGGCTGAAAAACAAAACGATAGAATCTATCGTCTCTCTATCTAAAGAAGTCGCTACAAGTGCTAATCTTGAAACTATACCCATCGATCTGATAAGAAAAGTAAGCTACTGGGCCCATACCACAGCAGGAGACACCAAAAAGATCATTATTATTGAAAATGCTCAGAAAATGCTCGAAAGTGCAAGAAACGGCCTCCTCAAGATCTTAGAAGAGCCGCCTGCCGATGTGTATTTTATTCTTATTGCCCCCCGAAAAGGTGCCCTCATCTCCACGATTCTCTCCCGGATGCGGCATTACTATTTTGTAAGCAGAGACCGGAAATCGAGTGGTGAAGTTTTGAAAAAGATCTTTCGCGAAGATCCCAAAAAATACCCAACGCTTCGGGATTACTTTTTGGCATGGTCCGAGCAGAGTAGAGACATTGTATCCGCTCAGGCACATCGGTTTATGAAGATCCTCTTGGAAGGAGAAAAAAGTATCACTGTGGACCGTACTCTATCGGAGATATGTGAACAGTTTCGAAACAAGAGCCGGAGTGAACTGTTTCTCGACGAGCTCCTCACGGTAATCCGCACCATGGTAAAAGAACAGCTGCCGACAAGTGAGGAGACGTCTGTTCTCCTCGCTGTCGCTGAAAAATGGAAACAGCTTATTGCGGATACATACCGGCAGATTGATCTATACAATCAGAACCCTTCGTTTGCTATAGAAAGCCTTTACTATAAGATGCAGGTCTCGGTATGAGAAAGTTTATCCATCGTGCATTAAAAAAAATAGACAAGCTCGATAAGGAACAGGTGCATTCCCTGCTCTACGATATGGCAGCAGAGAATGAGCGGCTCGAGATCGTATTAGAATCGATGACTGAGGGGGTGATCGTCTGTGATACGGAGCATAATCTCATCCTCTATAACAAATCTGCGGAGCGGCTCTTCTATTTTACCGGCAGCGATGTACATGAAAAAAAAGTTTGGAGTGTAATAGAAGATGAAGAGATTGCCGGGTTCCTCGAGACCAGTTTGAACAATCAGGAAAAAGTCGTTGATAAGGAGTTCACTTTAGAAATTGGAAGCAAGACACGGATATTGGCAATAAGTATTATGCCGCTGGTTAAGGACGGCAGTATCCGGGGAAATATTATCCATATAAACGATATAACCGACCAGCGGGAAGAAGAAGCAAAGCTGAGACGGGCGCAACGGCTTGCCTCCCTTACAACCCTTGCTGCCGGAGTGGCCCATGAAATAAAGAACCCCTTAGGCTCGATGAGTATTCATATACAGCTGATAAAAAAAGCGATTAACAGGAAAGAGTGTGTGACTACGGACCAGGTTGAAAAGAACTTAGAAATAATCAACGAAGAGGTAAACCGGCTCAACGGTATTGTTGTCGATTTTCTGTTTGCGGTAAGGCCGATGGACACACAGTTGGAAGAAGGGGACCTCAATAAGGTAATAGAGGATGTTTTCGAGTTCGTCAAAGTCGAACTGGAAAACGCGGATGTCGAATTGAAACAATATTTAAGTGAAGAAATTCCCTATATTAAATTGGATGATAAATATCTGAAGCAGGCTTTGCTCAATATCATCAAAAACGGGATTTCCGCCATGCCCGACGGGGGGACACTGACTATCTCGACCTGGTGCGAACATGACTATGTTGTTCTCAAGGTAGAGGACACCGGGATAGGCATTCCCAATGAGCTCATTGATAAAATATTCGAACCGTACTTTACAACCAAAGATTTTGGTTCCGGATTAGGTCTTACTGTCGTGTATAAGATCGTAAAAGAGCATTTCGGGGAGATTTCAGTCAAATCAAAAGAGCACGAAGGTACCAGTTTCTATTTCCGTTTCCCGATTCCGCAGAAAGAAAAGCGGCTGCTCGGCTGGCAAGGAGAGAAAGATGAAATTTAATGTCTTAATAGCGGATGATGAGAAAAATATCCGGGAAGGACTCGGTCAAGCACTCGAGATGGACGGACACAACATCTTTTTGGCGGAAGACGGAGCAAAAGCCCTAGATCTGGTACACAAAAAAGATATTGACCTCGTGATAGCTGATCTAAAAATGCCCAACGTTTCCGGCGATGACGTGCTTAAAGAAGTCTCGTCCTCCTATCCGACCGTACCGGTCATTATTCTTACGGCATACGGCACGATCGAAAGTGCGGTAAACGCAATGCGTAACGGGGCTTACGACTTTCTCACAAAACCGGTCAATCTCGACCGGCTTTCACTTTTGGCAAAGCGGGCTTTGAGTACGCGTGAGCTGGTCCTTCAACATCGTGCTCTGCAGGAGGAATTGGAGCGAAACCAGCGAAGGCTCCAGTACGATAGAATAATCGGCAAAAGCGCGCAGATGAAAAAAGTAATGGATGTTATCAATCAGATAGCACCAACAAAAGCTTCCGCACTGGTAACGGGTGAGAGTGGGGTGGGAAAAGAATTGGTGGCCGATGCACTGCACCATCTCTCCAACCGGAAGGGCAAGCCGTTTATAAAAGTCCACTGTGCCGCACTCTCGGAAAATCTCTTAGAGAGTGAACTCTTCGGCCATGAGAAGGGTGCTTTCACCGGAGCGATTGCCAGGAAGCGGGGACGGTTCGAACTTGCCAATACCGGCACAATTTTCCTCGATGAGATCGGAGAGATCAGTCAAAACGTACAGATAAAAATCCTAAGGGTCCTCCAGGAGAAAACGTTCGAGCGGGTAGGAGGAGAGGAAACGTTAGAGGTGGATGTGCGGATCATCGCCGCTACGAACAAAGACCTCAAAGAAGAGATCAATAACGGCTCTTTTCGTGAAGACCTTTACTACCGACTCAATGTTGTCAATATTCATGTACCGCCTTTACGGGAGCGGAAAGAGGATATCCCTCTGCTTGCCGCGGCCTTTTTAAAAGAGTTCAGCGAAGAGAACAACAAAAATATTGAAGGAATAGATCCGAAGGCCAGATTGGCATTGTATAACTACTCCTGGCCCGGCAATATTCGGGAACTGAGAAACTGTATGGAAAGCGCCGTGGTTATGTCTAAGGACAACATCATAACAGTAGATGATCTTCCTCCGGCCCTAAAATCCGGCTCGGACGAGAATTATATCAAGATACAGCTCGGCTCTAGTTTGGCGGAAGCTGAAAAAGAGATTATCCGCAGCACACTTATCCGGCAGAAAGGTAATAAAAGCAAAACTGCCGAGGTGCTTGGTATCGGCAGGAAAACCCTGCACCGTAAGGTACATGAGTACAAACTCGAAGAAACTGAAGATACTCTTATTGAAGAAGTTTAGACCCTCCCGGTCTGCTCGAAATTTTTTATTCGTTGAAACGAGTAGTTGAGCTTCTGTGTCATGTGGGTGGCCCGTTGCGGTTCGTTTTGATGATAGTCCGGATGATTCTTTAAAAGAAGTTTTTTGTACGCTTTGTGCACCTCGTCGAACGGTGCTCCAAACCGCACCTGAAGCAGTTTATAATCATCCCGGAGCTCCTGCGGAACAACACGGGAGCTTCCCGTCCCCGCAGACCCGGAGTGTGCGTCTGATTTAGGGGAGGAATGTCCGCTTTTCGAAGTACCGTCACTCCCGGAGAGAAAATCGTTTAGTTCATCCCAAGCAGTTTGAAAATCTTCATCGACATTGCTGTTCCGGTGGTAGTGAGGTCCATCATCCTGAAAAAAACTGCGCAGAAGACTTCCTAATCTGTCAAATATCGGGTCCACTAATCTTCCTTCGCCTTATTGAGCTTCATCTTCCATATAGTATGATCCTGAAAACGCATACTGCGGCGATGCTGTAAAATGAATTGAATTATCTTGAGATACCCACTGCATATAATACTCCTCGAGCCCGCTATGTACAACTATATCGCGATCGCAAAACCCGTTTATAACTCCTGCTATCCCGCCCATCGCAGATGCAGATACGTAATCAGCCGGCGGAGAAGGGAACCAGGTGCGAATATGAAGGTCTTCTCTGCTTAGCACTCTCACAAATATCGGAAGCAGCTCCATCTCAGCGGAATAAAAGCGGCGTATGTCCCGCGCAATCTGCTTGAGTTTTTCCGTTGTAAACTCATCGGAGAAGAGGACCACACCGTTTCTGTGGAGATGGACCGGGGTAACTGCATACTGTTTACCGCGAAGCTGTATTTTTTCGGTAAACTCGCCGTCCGGTATCTCCCGGAGTTCGCTGCCTCTCTCTTTTTCGGTGACTGAATCGGCGTACCTGCCGGTATCGAGAGAAAACGGCAGAGTGTACGGAGATCCTAAAGAAAGACTGAAATTGTTGCTGTCTACAGCAGTTATGGTACGGGGCCCTTCGTCCGTTTCTACGGTAAGCCTGTTATGTGCAAAGAGACCGCTGTCAAAAGCGTATCTGCTTACTGCCAGGAGTGCATCGTTACAGACGGATGTCCTTCTCCCCTTGGAAGTAAAGGTCTTTATACGATACTTCTCTTCTGTGCCCCGAAAAAGAGAGATAATTCCGTTGCTTCCGATCCCCATTTTTCTCCTGCAGCCTTGCCCGGCAAATCGAGAGAGAACGGAATCCGGCGGAGCATCGGAATAGAGATAGTTCAAGAGTAAAAAATCGTTTTTACATACATAGATTTTAATAAATTCAAAATCCATGTCTCTATTATACTACGTTTTAAAAAAATTCGCTATGCAGTTTCTGAATGGATGATTCAAACTGTTCTTCCTGCACGACCAATGAAAGATTGATATCGGATGAACCGAGAGAGATCATCCTCACCTGTGTTGGAGCGAGAGATGAAAAAACCCTTGCTACAAATTGAGAATCTTTCCAGAAATCTTTTCCGACGAGACAGATCATACTCCTGTTCTGTTCGATTGTCACTATTCCGATCTCTTCTAATTCACGAACAATGGCATCTATTGCTGACGGATTATCGATAGTCATAGAAACGGACACCTCGGAAGTTGCAATAAGGTCGACCGGTGTTTTATATGTGTCGAAAATAGCAAAAATTCTTTTTAAAAAACCGTACGCATTGAGCATTCTCGACGATGAAATATTGATCAAGGTTATATTTTTCTTGCCTGCTATAGCGCGAAGCCCTTTCTCCGCTGCGGAGACAGTAATCGTAGAGAAATCACCGTCAACATTTCGGGTGTTTTTTACGACCACCGGTATGTTTTTTTCAACCGCCGGCTGGATCGTGGAGGGGTGCACCACTTTTGCTCCGAAGTAGGCGAGCTCGGCCGCCTCTTCGTAGCTGATCCGGGGGATCGTATACGCACCCGGTACGATCCTCGGGTCCGAAGTCATAATCCCGTTGACATCCGTCCATATCTGCACCTCTTCCGCTTCGAGGGCGGCGCCGTAGAGCGTAGCGGAGAAATCGGAGCCGCCCCTACCGAGGGTGGTCGTTGCCCCGTTCTTGTTGCGGGCGATGAAACCCTGGGCGATAAACAGCTTACCGGATTGAGGAGTAATCTTGTTTTTTATCGTCTTGTCGGTCTCTTCGAGGAGCGGAACTGCCGAAGTAAAATGGTCGTCTGTTGTAATACACTCTCGTGAGTCGACGAAAACCGCATCTATACCCCGCTGCAGGGCCCTGTAGTAGATCAGTGTGGTGGAGAGCAATTCTCCGAACGAGAGTAGTGCGTCGTGGCTGCGCGGCGTACACTCTTTTAGAAGAATGAGTCCCTTTACAAGCGAAGACATCTCTTCGAACAACTCATGGAGTCTGGTCGAGGCTTTTACCAACGTCTCTCCTGTTAGGAAGTCCTGTGCGGTGCCGAAATGGGCATCTTTGAGCTGCTGCAGCTGTTTTTCGGCACCGCTGCTGTCTCCGTTGTTCGCGCAGGTTTCGATGTCGACTAGGCGGTCGGTGGTTTTTCCCATAGCCGAACAGACCATTACCGGGGACTTTTTTATTTGAGAGTCGGTAATATCAATCGCCCGGTTTATCCATTCAGCGTTCTGGACCGAAGTTCCTCCGAATTTGAGTACAATCATTGATCTAAGTATCCTTTCTTTACATACGTTTCAGCATTAAGGATCGCGGCCCCTGCTGCTCCCCGAACCGTATTATGACCGAGAATAACCATTTTAATATCTAAGACAGGACATTCGCGTACCCGGCCAACGCAGGTGGACATGCCTTTGCTCTTCCACACATCCCGCGCGGGCTGGGGCCTGTCATCTTCTTCAAAAATGATTATCGGATTCTCAGGCGCGAAGGGCAGCCCCATCTCCTGGGGAAGTCCTCTGAACTCCCTCATTACTTTTTTTACTTCCTCCACGGTCGTTTTTCTCTTGAACTTAATGGAGAGGGTCTCCGTGTGACCGTCGAAAACTGCAACACGGTTGCAGTGCGCGCTTACTGCAATATCTGCGGGAACAATTTCATTGTCTTTTACAGTACCTAGAATTTTCTGCGCTTCCGTTTCCACTTTATCTTCTTCGCCGCCGATGTACGGGATGACATTACCTAAAATATCCATGGACGCAACGCCCGGATATCCTGCCCCGGTGATTGCTTGCATGGTTGTCACTAAAAGAGCTTCGATACCGATTTCCCGGTGAAGAGGGGCCATAACCATCGCGAGAAACATTGTGGAACAGTTGGAGTTCGTGATTATACCGCCTTTATACGGCTGGGTTTTGACGATATCGAAATGATCGTGGTTGATTTCCGGAATTATTAACGGAACGTCTTTGTCCGTTCTATGGTTTTTCGAATTACTGATAACGATGTGTCCTGCATGGGCGTACTTTTCTTCCACCGGACCTGCTACTGAACTGTCCATACCGGAAAAAAGAATCTTGCTGTCAAGCGTATCGTCGGTAGATTTAACGACGAGATGACGGACCTCCTCCGGAATAACGTTGTCCTGCTTCCAGCGGCACACTTCATGATACGGTTTTCCTGCCGAGCGGGGTGAAGCAACGACTTCCTTCACTTCGAAGTACGGATGGTTTTCGAGCAGAGTAATAAACTTTTGTCCTACTGTACCTGTAGCACCTAACACGGCAACGGACAGTTTCTCCTCTCCTTGTGACTTGTTCATAGAACACCTCCAAAAATAGTGATTAATGTGTGGACCACTGTGGCGGACCGATGGATGATCCGTTTCCGGATGAACGGTTCCGGATGAAGGAAACCAATAGCGCTCCACACTATTGTGACAGTCCTGGAGATTTAACTCTACAGGCCCAGCACCTGAATCTTGGGACATTCAGCTGCTTCGGCGACCACTCCCTTTCACTTTGCCCCGTACGGAATCCCAGTTCCTAAAAAAGACAAAACTACTCTTGATGGACGCTCCTCTATTGATCCAAGATACTGGTAACACATTGCACATTTTATGTCAACATTAGATAATGCGTGGACGTACCTATGGAAGCAAGGCAAAGATTTTGTGAATCCGTAATCGAACAGCTGACCGGTGCTATAGATGATATAGGCGGAAACGAACTGTTTGTAATCGGTAAAGTGGACGGAAACGGCATCGTCACGGACATCGATATCGCTGCACGGGGGGATGAAGAGGAGGTGCCCGCGTTAGCCCCGTTTCTAGAACGAGGGGATGTCGTCATACACAACCATCCATCCGGGCTTTTGACTCCGAGTAAAGCAGACTTACGGGTGGCTTCCAGGCTCGGGGACCGGGGAATCGGGTTTTTCATTATCGACAATACAGCCGAGCGGGTGTACGTTGTAAGTGAACCGATCCAGCAGCGTCCCCGCGTCTTGCTTGATACGGAAAAACTTTTATCCGTTTTAGGGCCGGGGGGAGTGCTCAGCAAAACCGTATCTTTTTACGAACCCCGCCAATCCCAGCTCGATATGACCGAACATGTTGCGGACGGCTTCAATAATGACAAGATTGTTGCAGTAGAGGCGGGTACCGGTGTCGGGAAATCTCTCGCCTATCTTTTACCTGCTTTGAGCTGGGCAAAGCACAACGATGAGCGGGTGGTAATTTCAACAGCGACCATTAATCTTCAGCAGCAGCTTCTCGACAAAGATATTCCTCTAATTCAAAAATTAATGGGTTCTTCGGTGAAAACGGTCCTGGTAAAAGGGAGAGGAAACTATATCTGTTTGAGGCGATTGGAAGAGAGGGTTGAAGAAAATGCTCTATTTCGGGAAGAAGATGATGAGCTCGTTATGTTAGCAGATTGGGTCAAAGCAACGAAGACGGGGAGCAGATCGGAACTCTCAGTAACCGTTGTAGATGAGGTGTGGTTTTCAGTGAACTCGGAAACGGTCAGCTGCTTAGGACTGCGCTGCCCCCATAGAGAAGAATGCTTTGTGTTACGTGCGCGTCGAGAGGCCGCGTCCGCAAAAATTTTGGTGGCAAATCATCACCTCCTTTTTTCCGACCTTGCCATGCGGGTTGCCGGGGCAGGGTATGACAATGCTGCTGTTCTTCCACCCTTTTCCCGG
>CAZQKT010000137.1:0-8892 GCA_964594055.1 uncultured Spirochaetales bacterium | reverse complement strand
AGAGAAAGTAGACCTTTCCCTCCTGGACTAACCGGTAGATGAGATCGGTTTTATCGACGTAGAGATAGCCGTCTTCCCGAATCGAAATAAAATCCTGAATCCCGATGGGGAGTTTCCGCTTGCCCATACAGATATTGTACGCCGATACCAGTGCCGGGGCAAGGGGTGGCAGCTCCCGCCGGCGGAATCGGTTACGGTACCTATCGGGGATGAATTACCCGGAACAACCATAAAAATGAGAAAACTCTTGAAATAGACCGAAATCCCTATACACTATAGGTAAAAATACCTACAAAATGGCGGACAACGGTATGAAGAGGAAATTCCCGGTTTTTTTTCTCTGTTTTTGCATTGTGCAGATAGGGTTTTCCCAATCTGAAAGTATTGAACTCGATGCCCCGGTTATCTCCCCGGCGAATAATCTTCTCTATATGGAAAAAGAGGTCAATCTGGATCTTGTTTCCAAGCAGGAACTGGTACGAAAATTTCTACAGAATCGGTCGGATTTTGTCCCCCTTGATAAGCTGCAGGTGGACCCGGATAAGAATGAATCAGCGTACTGGATTCTTTTTTCAGTGCAAAACAGTTTTGAAGATGAAAAAATCTACTTTGCCGAGCTGGGCAAGGGGTACTTCTGGAAGGCAAACCTGTTTGTTCTCGCAGGGGACGGTGCACTGCTTTCCGAGGACAGCTACAGTGTATTGTCCGACAGGTTTGACCGGGACCGGCTCCTGCCCCGGGTGTCGTTTCCTTTTTCCGTGCCGCCGGGCGAACAGCGGCATTTACTGTTCCGGTTGAAGGCATACGATATTGCAAAGGTGCCCCTCCGTCTCGTTGACATGCAGCATCATTTGAATAGCACGTTAGCAGCCCATATCATTATCGGAATTATATTCGGTATTTTAGGATCACTGCTCATTTACAATACAGCATTGTTCTTTTCCATGAGAGAGCGCTGGCTTTTCTATCTCATCTCTACGATAGTTTTCGCCGCGCTATATGTCGTTGTATCCGCAAATATTGTTTCGCTGTTTTATAATGCGCCTTCTGTCTTCGGAGTGATGACACTTATCTGTATTCTGCTGTTCACACGCGCGTTTCTGCAGACGACGATGCGGCTGTCCCTGGTGAACCTTCTGTTGATCATTCATATCGCCGTACTTCCATTAGGCATTATTTCTCATGTTTTCGACGGTCTCGGTTTTCTGGATACGTTTCATTCAATAACGGTCATTTCTGCCATGGGAAGCATGCTCGCCTCCGGTACCGCGGGAGCTTTCCGGAAAGAACGGCAGGCATGGGTTTTTATTGCGGCGTTTGTTCTCTTTTGCGGAGGTGTCGTTACCTCGCAGCTGAGCCAATTCGGGGTCCGTTTTGGAGGCGCGACTTTTTTCCTTTCGAGGGCTGAACAGCCCGGGTTCGCGGTTTCTCTGCTGCTGCTTTCCATTGCCGTTTCAGACAGAATAAAAAAGCTGCGGGAGGAAAAAATCCGGGCTGAGAAGTCTTCACAGCAGCTAAAAAGTGAACACAAAGAACGGATAGATTTTTTCACCGGAGTGTCCCACGAACTGCGCACCCCACTTACAAATTTGAGGCTTCCCTTAGAGCGTATTATGCGGGGTGAAGAAGGAGCAAACGTTTCCTCTGATAATCCGCTGTTTCAGCAGATGAACCGGCAGACCAAACGGCTGAACCGGCACATAGACAATATGCTGACCATTGCAAAAATCGAACTGCTGCCGGAGGAACTGAACAGGGAGCTTGCCGATGTGGGACAGCTGTGCCGGGAATGCGCTGCTGACTTTCGTTCCGCGGCCCGGCAGAAGGGATTGGAGCTCCGGTATGAAGGGCAAACGGAACAAGTAGTTTACGCCGATGTCGACAGAAAAATGATGGAATCGGTGCTGTTGAATTTACTGGACAATGCGGTGAAATATACCCGGGAGGGTAGTGTCACCCTGTCCGTATCTGTGGCGGACAAGATGGTGCGTATTGAGGTGCGCGATACCGGGGCGGGAATTCCGCGAGAAGATATGGAAAGAGTTTTAAAACGGTATTATTCCGGCGGAAGAAACGGAGGATTCGGCATCGGACTTGCTTTAGTCAACAACATCGCTCGTCTTCACGGTGGAAAAGTGGACATACAAAGCACTCCGGGAGAGGGGACGACGGTTGCCATGGAACTCCCCGTCTCGGAAGGCGCTCCGGTACGCCAGGGGGCCGCCGGTCTTCCGGCTGAATACGGGACGCCGTCGAAAGAGATGCCGAAGGGCACTGCCGCGTCTGCCGGGGCGGGCCCCGCTTCCTCCATTCTGCTTGTAGAGGATGATCCCGATATGCGTGCTTCCCTCTCTAGGCTTTTAAATCCCCATTTTCATGTAACGATGGCCCCAAACGGGGAAGAGGGGCTGCTTCGTCTCGCTGAAATGAAGCCGAGGCTTATTATTACTGACGTCATGATGCCGGGTATGGATGGTTTTGCGTTTGTCCGGGAGGTCCGGCGGCGGGAAGAAACAGCCGCAGTCCCGGTTATCTTTTTAACGGCTTTACATTCCCACGAAAAGACGCTCGAGGGGCTGCAGTACGGGGCCGTCGATTACATTCGCAAGCCCTTTGATCGGGATGTTTTCCTCGAAAAAATCCGTTCCCTCCTGGCGGCTCAAAGCAGGATCATCAATGATTATAACAGACGATTTCGGGAATACTTAGAGAAGTGGGACCCCCACGGGAACAACGGTGGAGAAATAGGGCAGACCGGCGGTAATGCAGGTATCAATCAGCAGGCCATTTACGCTGTTTCCCAACTTACCCCAAAACAGAAAGAAGTAGTGGAGCTCGTCGTAAAGGGATACACGAACAAAGAGATAGCTGAATTACTCAAAGTTTCAAAGAAGACGGTAGACAATCATGTCAGTACAATCCTAAAAAAAATGGGGGTAACCCGGCGCACCCAGCTTCCTTTCGAAATGCTGCAGGAGGAGTAGGTCCTGTTGTCACTCCGGAAGCCTCCGTCCGCATGACCGACTGATATTCGGCGGTGGGAATATTGCGACGCTTCGCCTCATCATGGGTTATGGTTTCAACAGACTTGGATCTTTTTTTCTTAGCCATATCGATTTCCTCGATCTGTTTTTTTGGCCCCTAATCTTATATAGTAGAGCCGTTTAGGGACCCTCATGAAAGGCTCTTTCCACTCAAAACTTACGTGCAAATTTTTACTTCGATGGCTTCTTTAATATTCTTAGCAAATTCATAGAAACTTTGTGCTACATCAAGACTTGGTTTTCCGGTTGGAACTAATCCGATATCCGAAGGATATCGAGTATCAGTATATACTTCGTTTACTTGTTCTAATACTGTTTTGTCCATCTCTAAACATATGTATTTTTCAACCATTTCTCTTAATTTGATTAAATTATGGATCCTTGGAACTTTCGATTCATACTGCTCTAATATAGCTTTTAGAGACTTTTCTATAGCCTGTTGAGAATGGAACGCAATCATATTCGTCAATGTTTCATCATCGTATATTTTCTCTATTACTTTTAAATCATCATACGCTGAATTTAGCCAAGACTTAGCCTGCTTTTTCATAGATTGTTTTTCCGGTAGTTTCTATTTCATTAAAAAAAGAAGTTCTGTTCTTCTTTATTAATTCGAATTCACCGTTTGTATATACAACTAAATCAATCGGTATTTTTCTAGACACATCATAGATGCAATCACGCACTTCTACTTTCAAGTCAAGTTTTTGATTGTAATTTTCCGGTATTATATCCGTATCCAGTATTACAATTAGATCGATATCGCTTTCTTCATCAAATCGTTCTTTCGCATATGATCCAAAAAGTATTATTTTAAGCGGTTTGATCTTTTGAAGATTTTCAACTATTTCCTTTATTATTTCATCCATAGTACTTTGTATTCTATCACATTTTTGATTTTTTCTCATTGCAATTCAATGTATAAAAATGCAGATCCGTAACGGTACGGTACCTCAAAACCGAGGCTGTGGTTTTTTACATAAGCGCGAACTTTCGGATGAGCTTCCGCTACTCTACAGAACTCAGCCTCCCAGTCACTATCGAGGATCACCCAATTGATGTGACATTTGCGCGGGTCGGTTTCATACCGGTCCGTCTTTGAGGTGGTAAAATTGACGTAGACCGTTGAGCCCGGGTCGCGCCACTTCGTTATAAGCAGTCTGTGCATTAGATGGTAGGCAAGAGTCGACATTCGCTCCCACTATTCCGGCGTTTTTCGTTACCGAAGGTCCGACAAGGTTGGGAGTCAACTATCGCTTCTACCTGACAGAAGAACGGTCATATTCCGATGAAGTGGTAATGACGCCAGTGTTGCAGCAGCCGTGCTTTCTATACTGAAGATCTCGTCGGTTCCCGTTTGCCCTCTGTTAAACCGGGAGGTGATATCAGTGCCGTTAAAGTTTCCCGGGATGAGGATTCGGTCTATATGCTTCTATCCGTATAACCTGTCACTATTGGGACAATACTTGGTATGCAAAGGTGTTCAGAGGGGGCGAGATTACCTGGAAGCATCGTTTCCGATCACTGCATATCACTGAAAAACTCACATACGGATTTCTCGAAGTAATGCTTCGGCAATCTTTTTCCCGCCGCTGTCCGACGGTTCGATCTCGTTTACATAATCTGACTTCTCCCCGCACACCATACGGAGGTCGATATAAGGGAGGGAATACCGATATGCGGTCTGTATAATTGCATCGTCGAACAGTGCTAAGGCTGTTTCAACGCACTTCTGCCCCTCTTCACTTGGAAACGCACAATTGTAGATGGTGCAGACGGTAAGCGGTATTCCGAGAGAACCGAGGTGCTCGATGAGCTGATTGTAGTGGGCAGTGAACTCATCGACTATCCGGCGGAAGGTAAGCAGAACTTCCGCTACCGACTCTGCCGGCTGCTGCAGATAACTGATGTGAGCGGTAATGTTGTTTCCCCCGGCACTCAATAACAATTTGGCCGCATCCTCCGGGATCGAAGCAGCCTGCCGGTACACATCTTCGATCCTCGCCCCGTCTTCCGCAAGTGAGGTAATCCGGTACCCGCTGCCGGAGAACTCCTCCAGGTACGCCTCTACAGGGTTACCGCCTTGACCGACGTATGCTTTGTTATCGAAAACGGAATCGCCTAACAGTACGATGTTTTTGTCCATGCATAGTTCTCCTGTGCCCGCTTTAGTGTACACCCATTATACAGGAAAAACCGACTATTTACAGAACTCTTCACAGGACTATTCGAAATCTCTTGACCCTTTTAGGATTCTCACATAAAAATGATTATCAAAGCCATTTTCAGGTCAGAGGAATGCGGTGAAAGTCCGCAGCGGCCCCGCCACTGTAACCGGAAATCCGGAAGCCAGGTCTACTGCCTGAAAACGATTATTTTCGAGGGAAGATACGGTTTATACAGGCACGTCTTGTAATCCCTGTAAAAAAGCTGTTTTTCCTCCCTATCTCACATCACGAGGAGGAAACGTATGTATTTTTTTACAACACTTCGTAGAAGCGTACTCAAAAGAGTGCTGCTGTAGTAGGTGCGAAAGGTACGGCAGAGAAAATGACCGAAGAAGGGAGCGGGAGAGACCGGACTTGCCGGCTGCTGCCGTTTCATAGAAAAACCCCCTTACAAATCAACTCTCCATATAGTATAGTTGGTATTATGAGTACCGATAGTGGAAGGGAGGTCCCCTTCCATGAGCAAGGTATCTACGAGCGGCTTTTCCGCCGCGCGAATGATGCCATCGTTCTGTTCACCATCGAAGACAAAATTATCGATGTGAATGAAAGTGCGTACAGATTGTTCGGTTATACACGAGAGGAGTTTCTCGGTCTGACCGTCTCGGACCTGCTCCCGGAAGAGTCTCGTATTCCCGGTACCGAACGGATCAAAAATGAGCTCCACATGAACGGCTGCAAACCGTTCGAGACCGTAGATATCAAAAAAGACGGGATGAGGTTTTTTGTCGAAGTAACCAACACAGAGGTGATTTTCAATGAATCCAGCTATATTTTTTCCGTCATACGTGATATAACCTCTCGGAAAAAGATGGAAGCTGAGCTTCGTCTCTCAGAGGCGCTCGAGAAATCGATTATCCAAAGTCCTGCCGGCATAAACATCTGGGCAATTGATAAAGAATACCGATATACGTTCTTTAACAATGCCCACCGGGAGGGGATGCGCCTGTTTTGGGGTGTCCAAATCGAGATCGGCTCTTCCGTACTCAACTACATAAAGGACCATAAATACAGGGAAAAAGTAAGGAAGCAGTACGATCGAATACTTCAAGGGGAGGAGTTCTCATTAGTTGATGAGCTCGTAGGGCCTAAGGGAGAAAAACAGTATTTCGAAAATATCGGCAGCCCCATTCGAGACAAAACCAATGGCATTACGGGGGCCACGATTTTTGCCACCGATATTACCGAACGGGTCCGCTTAGAACGAGAGCTTAAAGATTTAGTAGCTCTGCAGCAGTCGATTATAAACAGCCCTCCTGATGTGCTGATTCATTCTATAGACCGTGAGTACCGATATATCTTTTTCAACAATGCCCATAAGCGGGCGATGAAAGAGGTGTGGGGGGTCGAGCCGGACCTTGGCGATACTGTTTTGGACCTTATACCTGATCCGGCTTATCGGGAAGATGTGAGAATCCATTTCGACCGTGCCCTCGAAGGAGATAACTTCTGCGAGATAGATACCTTTATCGATACGAGAGGAGAAAAAAGATATTTCGAGTGCATCTCCGCCCCTGTCAAGGACACGTTGGGACAGATAATCGGAATTACCATTTTTAATATTGATATCAACGACCGTATTCTTGCCGAAGAGAAGATAAAGGAAAGCCTCAAAGAAAAAGAGATCCTGTTAAAAGAGATACATCACCGGGTAAAGAACAATCTGCAGGTGATAATCAGCATGCTCAATCTCCAGATTGCTGCCGGCGGAGATGAAACGGTCAAAACAGTTCTCTCCGAAAGCCAGAACCGCATAACGTCGATGGCCATGATCCATGAACAGCTGTATCAATCGGAATCACTGGCCAGGATAAACATGAAGGATTATATCTCCTCACTTGTATCATTCGTTGTGGATTCGTTTACAGCGGGACCCTCGACTGTCGCGGTTGATTTCTTGATCTCCGAAATTGATCTCGACATCGATACCGCTATTCCTGTCGGTCTCATCGTCAATGAATTGGTCTCAAACAGCATGAAGTACGCTTTTGCAGAAGGAGAGAAGGGTATCATACGACTCACTCTGGAAGCGAAAGATAATCGATGTTACCAACTGACTGTCGAAGACAACGGGTTCGGTCTGCCTTCAGGTTTGGAACAGGGTAGGAATGGGAAGCTCGGGTTACAGATGGTGTCCGCGCTTAGCGAACAGCTTAAGGGTAGTTTTGCCTTAACCAACGGACCAGCGGACTGGGGTGTGAAAGCGTCAGTCACCTTCCTATCGGAAAAACCGTAACCAGGTTCGCTTAGTTCATGAATATCAAAAACATATTGAACCCCGCAATGAGTACGGCAAGAACGGTAAACCCCACCCCGATAAGTCGCTGCATACTGTCGAACCGCTTGTTCATGTCCTCGAACCGACTGTTGAAATCCTCGAACCGCCGGTCCTGGGCAGCAAACCGTTCATCCATCTGTTTCTGAACGGCCCCGAACCGCTCATCCATTTGCTTTTGGACGGCTGCAAAGCGCGTGTCCATCTGTTTCTGCAGTGCTTCGAAACGAGCTTCCATGAGAGCAAACCCCTGCTTCATAGAGGAAGAAAGCTCTTTCAGTTCATTCAGGACGGCAGTATGGTCCCGGTCGTAGGTCTGCTGTTCGACGAGCCGCTCTGCTATCAATTGTGCGGAACGGTGCAGGGAATCGGGGTCTTTTACCTGAAACGCTCCTTTGAGTTCCCGCTCGAGTATGTCGGCCAATTCTTCCATATTCACTCCTTTAGTATAATAGGTTTTCATTTATATAAAAAGGGGATAAGCGGGCTGCTGCTTCAGGATAATAAGAAATTTTTTTTTAAAAAAGATGCTGAATACACTGTTTTTAAAGAGGAACTGATGACGAACAAGGAACGTGTTACCGGGGTACTTAAGGGAAATGGATTTGACAGGCTTCCCATGTGGTATGGGGCCGTATCAGTTTCCGAAGACTGAGTGGTTTGATCCTGATTTTACCAAAGAAGATATCGAAATATCACAAAAGCATGCAGTTATCGGCGGTGTCGACTATTATGTACAGATTGCCGAGATAGCGATCGAGGAGGGGGTGGATTTCCTCTTCTTTGCCGATGATATCGCCTTTAAGACCGGTACGTATTAAAGATAAACCTCCGCGCATACCACCGGCGGCGTTATTTTGCCAGAATCAAAAACATATTGAACCCCGCGATGAGTACGGCAAGAACGGTAAACCCTACCCCGATAAGTCGCTGCATACTGTCGAACCGCTTGTTCATGTCCTCGAATCTCCGGTTCTGTGCTTCAAACCGCTCATCCATCAGCTTCTGCAGTGCTTCAAAGCGCACGTCCATTTGCTTCTGTAGTGCTTCGAAGTGTCTATCCTGTGCAGCGAAACGCACGTCCATCTGCTTCTGCAGTGCCTCGAACTTTCTGTCCTGTGCGGCGAACCGTTCATCCATGAGGGCAAATCCCTGCTTCATCGAAGAGGAGAGCTCCTTGAGCTCTCCCAGGATAGCAGCATGGTCCCTGTCATAGGTCTGCTGTTCGACGAGCCGCTCTGCTATCAATTGTGCGGACCGGTGCAGAGAGTCGGGGTCTTTTACCTGGAACGCTCCTTTGAGTTCCCGCTCCAGTATGTCGGCCAGTTCTTCCATGTTCACTCCT
>CAZQKT010000136.1:0-9050 GCA_964594055.1 uncultured Spirochaetales bacterium | reverse complement strand
ATACCCATGAATCTTGTTGTACGTGATTATCTTGGGAGTATTGATTTTTCTGTTGATGTTGCAGGTTACCCGGTCCTTGAAGAGAATAGACTAATTGTTTTTTCTCCCATGCGGAACAGGATCAGTGAATATGACGGAAACGGCAATCTGCTGTGGAGCAGAGAGTATATCGCTCCGGCAACTTGTGTGGACTATTCGTCGGAGTATATCCTGATAGGATTTCTCAATGGTGTTGTCTTGCTGCTCGACAGTGAGGGGAGAGAGCTGTTTCAATTTGCTCCGACCGGCAGTTCTTCATCCCGGGTCATCTATGGGTGTACAATGGCCCCTGATGCAGACACTCTGATTTTAATCACCGGTCTCGAGCCTCAGCGGATTATCCTTTTAGAAAGAAAAGACGAGACATACAAGCCGGTATTCACGGAGGTCTTAGAATCATCTTTCAGGCGAACGGTGAATATGCATTATTCCGTGCAGGAACAAGCAGTTTATTTTGAAGGAACGGACGGGGTCAATATTTTTTCACTTAAAGGCCGTACCATTACAAAGATCAGGGCGGAAGGCAGATTCACATCCATTGTAGAGAGCCCATTGTTACGGTTGAGCTTTATCACGATGGAGACGGAGAAAGAAAGTAAGGTCCTCGTTTATCGGAGACGTACCGGCACTAGTGTCATGAGTTTTACCTTTCCCCATAACACAAGTACAAGAATTATAGAGAACAGTTTGTTTTTCGGGTTCAATGAACAACTGATGCGTCTCGATGTCCAAAACAGGTAGAGTGCTCATTGTATAAGTATGGAATTGTGAGAGGGGGAATGCTTTGAGAAAATTGGTTCTCGTGTTAGGGGTCCTCGTGATAATCCTAGGCTTAGTGGGGTTCCAATGGCCTGTCGAATCAAAGCAGCTTATAGCCACATTCGGTGGGAACCGCTTCAAAGCTTTCTTTCCAGGAATCGAAATCAGTAGAAATACCGAAACGAGTGAAGTAGTGCAAGCAGTTGCTCCTGGTGAAGTAGTGTATTATGAACGGGGAGAGACCGGTTTTTCCTCGCTACCGTGTGGATTAGGCAGTTTCTTGGTGGTGCGTCATGAAGGAGGGTTACAATCAGTCTATGCACATCTGGAGGAGGAATCTATCGATGTCGAACAAATTGCAGTTGATACGACCAGCAGGTTAGGAAAGATCGGTGATACGGGTTTCGCCTACGGGAAAAGTCTCTTTTTCTCCCTTTTTGATGAGGAACTGAACCAGTTAATAAATCCCCTTCTTATTCTACCCCCGATTGAAGATAACAAACCGCCCCTTATAAAGAATGCTGTGCTGAAAATGGAAAACAAAGAGGTGCTATTAGAATCCCCTGGAGATATATCAGCCGGCCGGGGAGAACTCGTAGCTACGATTTATGACCAAAACGAGCATGTCGACTATTATTCCCCTATGGCCCCTTTCGTAGTAAGACTCTACATAAACGGGGAAGAGAAAAGGAGTGTTGAGTTTGAAGGGCTGCAAGAAGAAGATGGTGTCATAACGCTTCTTTCCGATTCGGGATTTGAACATTCAGAATATTATAAATCGGAATGGACGATTTCTTTGGGCACAATTGATATAAATCCCGGCACGACAAGCATTGAACTCGTTGCCGGAGACATTTATGAAAACGAAAGTTCAGCCACCTATACAGTAACGGTGAGCAGTGAATAGACGATGAAGACCTTTTCCACAATACCGGGAAGGGAGTCGGTGCGGACCGTCGCATGTGCCTATTGCGGGAGCAGGGACCATACTGAGCTCTATAAAACAGAACAGTATCGATTCGTAACATGCCACAAGTGCGGTCTCGTTTTCCAAAATCCGCAGCCGATAGCTGATGATTTGCTGAATCGATACAGTTTTGAATATTTCTCATACGAACGTGAAAATGAACACACATTTTTTCAGTTGATGCTACGAGGACTCGAAGACATTGGGTTTTATCAGTATGAGCCCGAATTAATCGGGCGGGGACGTTTTCTCGATATCGGCTGTGCGACCGGAAAACTGCTCGAATGCGTAAAAGAACGCGGCTGGCGGGAGCAGGGCGTTGAAGTGTGCGAGCCCGCCGTCCGTTACGGAATAGAAAAGCGGGGGCTGCGGATACGGACCGGGAGCCTCGAGCAGAACCGGTTCGAAACGGATTTTTTCTCCGTTGTACATTGCTCACACCTTATTGAGCACCTTCCCGACCCGGCCGGCTTTTTTACCGAGATAAACCGGATACTCATACCGGGAGGATTGTTGATTGTCGCTACCCCGAATATTGACGGGTTTCAGTCCAAGTTATTTAAAGAGAAGTGGCGTTCTGCCATTGCTGATCACGTGTTCCTCTACTCGAAAAAAACACTGCGAAACTTTCTGCGGAAATATCATTTCTCAATTGAGAGCTTAAAAACCTGGGGCGGGCTGGAGAAGGGAGCCGGTCCTCCCTGGATTAAACAACTGCTCGATAGAGCTGCAAAACGGTTCGGTTTCGGTGATGTTATGATTGCCGCTGCTCTCAACCCTGCCACTAAGCGAGAATGAGCTCTTTAATCCCCTCGACATCGATATTGAGAATTGATCCGATTTTGATAATCCGCTTCAATTTTTTCAGCCCTTCCACATCACCTTTTTCTAATTCCTCGTAGAATGAAGGAACTTGGTCTGTAATAATCGAGAAGATAATATTCTGGGGGACACTCAAATCCGGTTCTATGCCTCCATTTCTCACCGCTTTGAGCAGATGGTACACATAGCCGACTGTTTTATCATCGAGGTCGGTCTGTAGAGAGTAAAGATGCTCGGAAACAGAGTCGGCAATCTGCTTTTCTACTGTTTCTCTGTTGTACTCGAGTCCCATTTCCTTGGCAAAAACGAGGGTCTCTTCAATGGTATCGATCCGGTCTTCGCTGATATCGTGCTGGTGATTGGCAAAAAGATCAGTCAGGATACAGGTTATAGCAAACTCCGCTGTTTTAACAATCAGCGGGGATGGAGTAATACCGCTTTCCTTTGAAAGACGGAGCACTTTTTTTAAATCTCTGTACAGCTTTGATCCAAAAGTGATACACCGATTTTGAACGGTGTTGGAAAGATGATACGAACAATCCTCGAGAAGCTGTTTCGGCAATTTGCTTAGATTTATGTCCCTCCCGCCTTCGTGATTTTCTATTCTCAAGCGTATTCCCGTCTCATCATCATCGAAGAGATGATAGACAAACGAATCTTTCAGTGTAAGCGGATTGTTTCTAATTGTTACTCTTCCATGATATTCTCGACAGCTGTCCGTTACCTCTTTATTCTCATGGTCATAGTCGAGCAGATCGAAAAAACCGTATGTTTCCTTGAGCTTTGAGCAGAGATTTATCAAAAAAGTAAACACAGCAGCAATAAATTTCATGTCCTTAGGATCTTCTGCGATAATGGATTCGAGAATATCTTTGCCGGTTCCCCGTTCCGGTATATTGCTCTTTGCTTTATTCAATGTATGCAGAAGGCAGGACAACGCTGCAGATTTTGCAATACCGGATTTTCCTGCTTCAGCTGCTGTAAGGAGTTCCACAGCCTTTACCGCATAGCGGAGGTTCTGTTCGGTTTCGATTCCTGAAATATCGTTAAAAAACCATCCGCAGGAAGTGAACATATACAGTGCATATCTCTGGCTTTCTAAGAGCGCGTACAATCGAACGACTGCCTCGTCCTTGTTCATTTTTTCGAGTACTTGTGGTTGTAACACTTCTCGAGCAAATTGCTCCTGATCTACTGTACTCGTTACTACCTGGATATAACGGTCCCTGATTTCGGACGGTTCGAGAGCGGATAAAGCTTTGATATCCCGCTCATACCGTGTAAACAGCTCCGTCCTGAGTGCTTCGAGCCCTTCCCGCAGAGGGGCCCTCCATTTTTGGTTCCATCCCGGTTTCCCTCCGGTAGAGCACCCGCAATCTTTATACCACCGGGATACGCCGTGCGCACAGCTCCAGGATGTGCCCCGTTCATCTTCGCCCGGTTTCAATTTGACTCTATCTTGAGGCGGAAATTGGTCTAAGTAATTTCCGTAGTTTGTAAATACCAACTCTCCTTTTTCCGCAGCAAGTTTTGTAAGAGCAGCGAGGCACATATCTCCAAACGGTTCGTGGTGTCCGTACACTTCTCCATCTGTGGCGATAGAGATAAGATGAGACGAATCTTTTTTATTATAAAACGATGTGACGGTCTCGTAGAGGTTTTCGGCATTTTTCAGATAGTGTTCGAAAGATATCCCCTGGGCAAGAATGTGGTTGTAGAAAAACACCGCGATGGAGCCCCCCGGTCTGTCGATTCGGTACGGCTTCTCAGAAGGGGCCGGAGCACCTTGCAGCGGCTTCCAGGACCGCGATCCGGAGGCAGAAACAGCCTCTGCTTGCCACGGGCTTAAGATGATAAAGCGTACGCCCGTTTCTATAAGAATATCCAACACTTCGTCATTGACCGCAGTTTCAGGGAGCCATATCCCTTCTGCTTTTCGATGAAAATGGGATTTAAAATCTTCCAACCCCCAGTGGATTTGCGTATATCTATCATTCGGATGGTCTAACGGCAATATGGTATGATTAAACGCTTGTGCTATGGCGTTTCCGTGTCCGTTATTCAGTTCCCGGCTTTTCTCATCCGCATCGATAATACGATGGTAGACGTTGGGAGCATGTCGTTTTATCCAGTAGAATAACGTCGGTCCAAAGTTGAAAGAGAGATATAGGTAATTATTGATGATATCAACGATTTTACCCTGGTTATTGAGTACTCTCGATGCGGAATTGGCCGCATAGCACTCTTTAGTAATTCTCTTATTCCAGTTATGATATGGAGCGGCGGAAGGCTGATTGGGAATTGTCCCCAGCCAGGGGTCTTCACGCGGAGGCTGATAAAAATGGCCGTGAATGACAATATAATTTTGCATTGTTTTGGTAGGGGACAGTCTCTCCTTTTTTTATTACTTTGTAAAGTAAAATGGCGAGAACAGAGGGGCGAGTCTTGACAGATTTTAAATATTTTTCTTACGATAGTTTTTAAGCATGCAAATGCTTAAAAAGGGGGGAACATATGACCATTGAAAGGCTGCAATCGCTGCCTTTGAAGGTGCTTAGGGAAATTGCGCGTAAGGAAGGTCTGCGTTCAACCAACGGTCTTTCTCGTGAATCGCTCATTGAGTCTATACTCGAAGCAATGGAGGAAGATCGATATGAACGGGAACAGGGGAATAGTTCGGCCGTATTAGTCGAAGAAAAAAAATATGAAATAGTCAGAGATGAAGAACTCGAGGCAACGGAGACTCAGGATTATTCCATCCCTGAAAAGTATAATGAAACAAAAATATTTTTTATTATCCGCGATCCGCTCTGGGCATTCGCCTATTGGGACCTGAAAACTGATGATATAAATGCGCTGAAAGATGACAGCGGGTTCGAAAAACTGTATCTGCGGGTGTTCGAAATCGATGAGCAGGAGACGTACTGTGAAATAATCGATTCTTTTGATATCCCGATAAAGTTTTCAGACAACAAGTGGTACATAAACTTGCCGAGGTCCGGGAGGTCCTACTTTATCGCGGTCATGAGCAAGGTAAATCGGAAAGAAAGGGAATTGTGCAGATCGAATACGATTTGCAGCCCGAAAAAAACTTTGATGGATGCAGCGGTACGAGAGAAGATATACGATTCCCTCGACAACACCATGCTCATTCTCTCCGGGATCTACGATTATGTCGAATCCTCCTCTTTTCGAGAAAATATCCCTCAGCGAATTATTTCCATGGTCGATTCAGCATATATGTCGGTTCACCGGTAATGCCTTGTAATACTTTGTTAGAGGAAATGTAATGAACCCAGGCTATATCTCACTTGCACTTCACGCGCATCTACCGTTTGTCAGACATCCGGAACACGAACTGTTTCTCGAAGAAAATTGGCTCTTCGAAGCTATCTCTGAAACATACCTTCCTTTATTAAGGATGTTTAATCGATTGGCCTATGAAGAGATACCTTTTAGAATTACCCTCTCACTCTCTCCTACTCTCTGTTCGATGCTCACCGATGAGCTTCTTCGGGAAAGATACGTATCACATCTGCTCAAAATGATCGAGTTGGGGGAAAAAGAGATAGAACGCACGAAATATGAACCTGCATTCCGGCCTTTAGCCGTTATGTATAAAGAACTGTATGAACAAAATTTAGAGGATTTTACATCAGTCTATAAAAGAAATATTCTCCGCGGGTTCAAAGATCTGCAGAAACGGGGCTATCTGGAATTGATTACTACCGCTGCAACGCACTGTTATTTTCCTCTCTATCAGGAATATAAACAAACAATAGACGCACAGGTGCAGACCGCCGTCTTTTCACACGGCAGAAACTTCGGAAGCGACCCGAAAGGATTTTGGGTGCCTGAATGCGGGTATTATCCGGGTTTGGAGCAGCATTTCAAGGTGCATAACCTCTCCTATTTTTTTACCGCAGCTCACGGTCTGCTTTTTGCGGATGAAAAACCGAAATACGGGGTTTACGCTCCTATATATTGCCCGAACGGGGTCGCTGTTTTTGCTCGTGATCTCGCCTCTTCTCATTCAGTGTGGTCCGAAGAAGAAGGGTATCCGGGTGATTTCTCATATCGCGATTTTTACAGGGATATCGGATTTGATCTGCCTTTAGATTATATCGGCAACTATATTCACGAAGAAACAACGAGAATCAATACCGGTTACAAATACTATGCGATTACAGGCAAAACTGATACTAAACGTCCGTATACTATCGAAGAAGCACAATTCAAGGCGGAGGAGCATGCTGAAAACTATCTCTATAACCGGTTAAAGCAGATAGACAAGCTGAACCGGCTCATGGACCGGCCTCCTATCATTGTCGGTGCCTTCGATGCGGAACTATTCGGCCATTGGTGGTTTGAAGGCCCGCTGTGGATCGAGCATCTTATTCGAAAAATAGACAGTGAAACGGACCGGCTCATTATGGTCACCCCGACTGATTATCTGCGGGAACATCCCCAAAATCAAATAGCGGAACCCTCTTTTTCGAGCTGGGGTAACAAAGGTTATTCGGAGGTGTGGCTTAACGGGAGCAATGATTGGATTTACCGGCACCTTCATAAGGCTATTGAACGGATGGAAGAGCTCGCATCCCGGTTCCCGAATGAAAAGGGGTTAAAAGAGCGGGTGCTCAACCAGGCAGCACGGGAAGTTTTACTGAGCCAAGCCTCGGATTGGCCGTTTATTATGAAAATGGGAACAACGGTACCGTATGCGGTACGGAGAATCAAAGAACATATTCACAATTTTACGAAAATCTATGAAAATCTTTGTAAGAACACGGTCAATACGGAGTGGCTGACGACCGTCGAAAAAAAGAACAATCTTTTTCCTGATATCGATTATAGAATTTTTACAAAATAACAGGTGCACCATAACAAGTACCCGAAGCAGTTACACATACTGGATGAGTTCTTTTCTATTCAGTAATTCTACATAGTAGAGTGTGTGAACCTCTCCCCGTCTCTGCTCCGTACGTTTTTTATACACCCTATAAACAATCATTTTCACCGTAGGGAGGGGAGGGGTAAGCGGGTATCCATTGAGGTCGACAATCTGGTTTATGCGCAGATGATGTGGTATTTCCTGGATATCTCCTTCCGGATAGACGATGTGATTATAGGTGAGTGTCACTCCTCGGTATCTTCCCCCTCTTCTCTATCGAGAACTTTGAACTGTGTTACCTTTTCTTTTCCACTGCCTTCCTCGGAGACCTCTTCAATGAGCGAAACGGATTGGAACGGAATCATAAGGTGTTCGGAGTTTCCAAACCGGTTTACCAGCTCATCTTCCGTCGGGTCAATTATAAGTTTATGTTTTTTGGGAAAGATAAGGTCCTTTATAGAAACAAAATATGGATGGGTAAGATCAAGTTTTTTTGCTGAAATTTCAACTTCTTTTTCCTTCCATTTGAAATGCACTTTGTAGATCGACAAATGAGATTCCTCCTCTCCACACATGAAATCACGGAGTATTAAAAATAGCTACTTAACCTTTGTACAGTAATACTAGACATAAAATCGTAATTTTCTCAATAAACCGCTCAATTCTTTCTTGCGAAATGGGCAAAGAGAGTATACTGTGTAAAAGAGGGTGGGAGAAAGTGGGAAAAAATAGTAGAAAGTGGGAAGGTTGAATGATTACGGGGGAATCGAAAAACGCCTTAGACGAAAAAGGTCGTCTTCTCATCCCTTCTCGCCTGCGGAATGCAATCGGCAGTACTGTGCTTATCATTACTAAAGGGATCGATTCCTGTTTGTGGCTGTTCCCGCCCGATGAGTGGAACCGTATTTCAGAAGATCTGATGGGTTCCACCTCACTGTTTGATCCGAAAGCACGCCTCATTAGGCGTAAAATCGTCGCTCCCGCTCAAGAGGTGGAAATTGACAAAGCGGGACGAATCAATATTTCGCCGAGTTTACGGGAAGCAGCCGGCTTAAAAAAAGAGTGCATCATCCTAGCTATTGAAAATTACATCGAGATTTGGGATGAAACTGTGTATCGGTCCTATCTCGAAGAAACCGATGCTGATTTTAAAGAAGCAGCAACCGAGTTGAGCAAGCTGTTAACAATATAGTGAAGTTAGTGGAGAGAGGAGTCTGTTATTATTGATGTGAATATTGTTCATGTCCCGGTGCTCAAGGATGAAGTCTATTCCTTATTAAAACCGGAAGGGCCGAATGAATTATTGATCGATGCAACGGTCGGGGAAGGCGGGCATGCCGAAATGTTTCTCGAAAAAAACTCCCGCCTCACTGTTGTCGGTATTGATGCAGATGCGGGGATATTGAAAAAAGCCGAAACCAGACTCAGCAGATTTGGTAAACGGGTCGAATTATATAATAGATGGTTTAATCTTTTTTTTAAGGAATATCCGAAAGATATGCGAAGACCTGATAAAATACTGTTCGATCTCGGTATCTCCTCCTACCACTACGAAGAATCACTGAAGGG
>CAZQKT010000135.1:0-9132 GCA_964594055.1 uncultured Spirochaetales bacterium | reverse complement strand
TGTCGGCGGGAGAGGTGTCTTCTCTGGAGCCGTAGGTGGCTATTTTTGCCTTCATTTAAAGCGTAGTAGGACAAATCCGGCCTGTAGTGCCATTCAATCTTTCACATAAACGGGAAGCCCAGAATACCTTAAAAACTCACACGGTTATTTTGCCCGATTTTTGAAAGAGGCTCTATATATAGTGATTGAATCAACAGACGGTTAAACCCGGTATTACAATATAGAACCGGGTAGAATAACTAACCGGTCTCGATTATACTATAATTATGTGGGAGCTAACCATGGACGATTTTGCGGAATTTCTCGAACACGAGCTATCGGAGGCTGTTGAGGTGAAGAACAAAGACTCTCTTCGCCGCTCGGTCCAGCTGCTTGCAACCAATATGGTTGAAAAGCATCAATACGATTCTCAGATGTCAGGTATTCGATCGGACATTCAAAGTGTCACGGATACGATGAAGCAGGGCTTCGAACACATGGAACAGAGGTTTGAAGACATGAATCGACGTTTTGATGACGTAAACCGGCGGTTCGAAGATGTAAACCAACGGTTTCGGATGATGTTCACCTTTATCACCATCGGATTTACCGTACTTGCTACGATGAGTGTGCTTTTCAAGTTTCTCGCGTAGATATTCCCTGTAGTAACTCCCGAGTTCGGAACAATGTCTTTGCTCTCCCCTGTCCTGGATCTACCGCTCCTTCGCCCGGCGGAGGATATCCTTTAGTTCGGCGGTGTCCTTCTCCCGCTTGTATTCGGAATCCCGCTCTACGAGACGATAAGGGAAGTCATACGCATCCATGAGCTCCAGATAGGGGACCGGGTCGAACCCTTCCGGGGCGTGTACACCGTAGACATCCTTCCAGCTGCCGCGGCCTAACAGTTCGATGCCGATCGCTGCACCGAACCCGGTCTGGGCCACCACAGCCTGCATGCCGAACCGCTTCATCGAGTCCCGGTTGTCGAGGACCTGGTACATGAACACATTACGCCGTTTACCGTTTTTCTTCCCATGCACATCGATGCCGACGCACATCTTACCGGTCATCTTTTCTCCCAAATCGGTTGGCTGGGGGGCAGCGGCTGCTACTACGTCCCGCGGTGCAACTTCGACACCGCCGATGTTGATCTTGTTCATGTTTCGAAGGCCGAGTGTATCGATTACTTTGAGTGCGTTGATGAGGCCGTCGTCTAAGACAATTTTGAACGTACATTTTTTGAGGCCCTTGGAAGCAAGGTAGCGGGGCATAAACACGGTCTCTTCGTGCTCGACTTTTACCAGCTTCTGCCGCCCCACCCCTTCGGGGAAATCGTAGTACTCTTCGCCTGCAAACGGCTCTTCGGTATAAAACCCGTTTAAGTCCCCGATTTTATAACCGGACCGTTCCTTGTCCCAGGCGACATTAGGGTTGAGGCATTCATCGAGTACGGTCCAGACGTTAAAGCCGAAGGCAATATCGACATCGGGAGTCTCGAGATCTCCCCCGTCCTTTACATGGATCTCTTCGAGCTCATCGAAGAGATTGTCCGCTGCAAAACGGGCGAACACATCCACCACACCGGGGTCGATCCCGAACCCGATCATCGCAGTTTTCTTCTTTTTCTCCCACTGGGCATGTTTGGAGAAATTGTACTCGGCCATCCACTCCTTATACGGTTTTCCAAACGGGTCGCTTTCATCGGGGATCGACCAGGTGCCCATGCTCATATAGTTGCAATCGGCTTCATAAGCTGCATCGAATATGTTGTTCGTAACAAATGGGGCTGCTGCATCCATGATAAAATCACAGTTATGCTTTTTAGCAAGGGCAACGATTGAAGAGCGGTCCTTCGCATCTACCTGCTCGGGGAGAAACCGCTTTGCATCCCCTAACCGGGCAGCTACTTCCTCAGCCCGGCCCAAGTTGTAATCTGCCAATACGATTCCTTCTAGCCACGAGCCGTTCGGGTCACGGCCTTTTAAAATATGGGCGATAGACTCACCTACTCCGCCTGCTCCGATCATTACCATTCTCATTTGTTAACTCCTTTCCTGTTCATTGTATGAAAAAACGAAGATTCAGAAACATATCGCACATATTAAGTTTTAAATATACGATTGTCAATAAATAAAATGCGATTTATAATAATAAACCAGTGACAAATTGCTATTATTCGTATAATATCAAAATATGGCCAATACAGTAATCGACGAAACAGATAGCAACATCATCAATCTCCTCAAAAAAAACGGGAGGCTTCCCAACACTGAAATTGCAAAGACGCTTTCTCTTTCCGAGGCTACAGTGAGAAACCGACTGCGGCGGTTGATCGATGAAGAGTTCATCCAAGTCGCGGCAATTCCTAATCACACAAAACTGGGCTACGGAATAAACGGCAACGTCCATATCAAAGTTGATGTGAAAAAGCTCGATCATGTTATCGAAAAATTGATGGAGATCGATGAACTCGAATATCTCGCACATACTACCGGCAGTTCCGATTTAGAGGCCGATTTTTTTGTAGAGAATATCGAAGCGGTCCATACCCTGCTCAAAGAGAGGCTCTATATAATCGACGGGATCGAGAACGTACAACTTTCTATCGTCTTGAAATATATCAAGGATATTTACAACTGGAGCGAAATGCGGGATACTTACTAATACAGGTTTTCACTACTGTTTTTCACCACTATCGAAGGAGATAGCCGATATTCGTGAAGACGATACTGCGGCCCTTATCTACACATCCGGGACGACCGGACTTGCAAAGGGGGTCATGTTAAGCCATAAAGCGATTATTACCAACGCGAACGCCTCAATCCTGTCACTGCCAATTGATGAGAGCGATGTTTTTGTCGGGGTCTTACCATTCCATCACACCTATCCGACAACCTGCTGCATCGTCTCCCCCCTCATAGTGGGTGGTTCTATCACCATTATCGACAGGCTTGTAGGAAACGTCATCTACAAAAACCCAGACGATGCGAAGGTTTAGTATTTCTCGCGCTACAGCCGGGGCACCCCGAGTTCCCGTATGTGCCGGCCGATGTGCTCAGCAACGGTCCGATAGTGGGTGTCTTCTTCCCGAGCAAGGGTGTCAAAAAACCGGTCACGTATTTCCGGATCATTTAAAAGAAATCCATAGGTGATATGGATAAGCTGCCGGGCGTTGTTGTCGTTAAAAAACTGCACGAGTGAATCGTCTTCGAAATCCTCGAGACGGGGAATGCTTTTAAGGTCCGTGGTCACGTGATACTGTTTGGTCGCTTCTTCGAAATAGTCGAACGCCTTGCTGTGGATTTTCCGGTAAAGCGCGGGATTAGTCAGTGCAATTGTCTTTACCGCCTCGAGCCAGGAGGTGCCTGCCGTTTTGAGGTGTACCCTGCACCCGGTATGTTTCCCTATTGAAGGGTAGACCGAGAACTTATCACTGCCGGAATGGATCGAAATCTTGTAATTTCCGTTCTCCCGGGCAATATCGGCATGGATTTTGAACTGCCGGTCGAACTCGTTTACATCTCCGATATAATCGATCCCTTTCTGGAACTCACCGTTAAAACGGGGGGCAATTGAGTTGACCTTTACACCCCTGCGGTTCAATTCCCGGATGATGAACAGATGATGCTCCGGCACGGTGGGAGCGGTGGTCTCATCGATACTGATTTCGAGATCATACTGGTCACCCCGTTTGGAGCTGAGATGACGGTCTACTTTTTCCGCGAAGTCGAGCGCGTTCCAATACATGAGAGCACATCGCCTGGCCTCGGGTTCGGTAATGGATAGTTCGGTACCGCTCCCGACTGCAAATCGTTTTCCAGCATACCGTTCTAGTACAATTTTCCTAACTGATTCATCGAGGCCTCCGAACTCTTCTTCGAGTTCGACATCACTTTTGTCCTGATACCGGGGGGACATGACTTCGGTCAGATCGAGGGTGATCATGGGCATTCCTGCCGCTAAGGCGGTATCGATATCTTCGATTGTTTTCAGATGATCTCCGTCCGCCCCGTACCCCCGTTCGAACCCCTCCTGGAACACGCCGAAGGCGGCATCAGCTACCACCTGTTTGTAGTTCCGTCCGGTAAGGTTCAATTCCCGTATCGACTGCTGGGCGAATACCGGATATGCATCGTAGGGCCCGATTGCCCGAATGTGTCCCGGTGTGGCAAGTCCCAAACGGTCGCCCGTCCCGATGGTAGTCTTCTTGTCTCGGAGAGACACCGGTGCGGTAAACGGAAACAGCTCTCGGAGAAAGAGGTAGTTTTTCCACGTAAACCGCGCCCCGAGGCAAGACAATCCCGAAGTAGAATCGAGCTCGCCTTCTAATCCTCCTTCCCCTTCGGGGAGAACTGATCTCCGTTCTTCCAAAGCTACTGCGAAAAACAGCTTCTCCCCACCGCTCGTCCCGATACAATAGAGAACATGGTCCCGTGTATAGAGTGAGGCCGGATAGATGTGTGCGTTTCCGCTGCTGAGTATAGACTCTTTGTTCTGCCTTTTAATCTCATCCAGATCCGATTGCTTTGCTTCGTTTAGGCCGTGCTTTTTTATCAGCTTTACCAGTTCCATAGTGTCGTGCATCTTATTCTCCTCGTATTGCCAAATCTGCCGGAAAGTTGAAATACTCTACCGCGTTGTGATAACAGATATCCTGCACCAGCGGACCGAGTAGTTTCATGTCCTTAGGCGCTTCTCCCCCTTCGACCCACTCACCTATCAGGTTGCAGAGCACTCTGCGGAAATATTCATGACGCGGGTATGAGAGAAAACTCCTCGAATCGGTAAGCATGCCGACAAACCGGCTCAACAGCCCCATATTCGCGAGTGCGGTCATCTGCTGCTCCATTCCGTTCTTCTGGTCGTTGAACCACCAGGCGGAACCGAACTGCATTTTGCCGGGAACGGACCCGTCTTGAAAATTGCCGAGCATGGTGGCAATAGTCTCATTGTCATTAGGATTGAGTACATAGAAGATCATTTTGGGCAGTTGCTCGTTTCGATCGAGACGGTCCAAAAAAAAGGCCAGGGGTTTCGCAATGTGAAAATCTCCGATCGAATCGAACCCGGTGTCGGGACCTAACCGCTCGAACATACGGCTGTTCATACTGCGGAGTGCCCCCATGTGGAGCTGCATCACCCATCCCCGGGCCGCATTCATCCTCCCGAACTCGAGAAGCAGGGCCGTGCGGAATATTTCGACCTCATCTGGGCCGGGCTGTTTACCGTCTCGGACCTTGTTAAAAATGGGCTCGATATCCTGATCACATAACTCCCTAGCTACCGGATACTCTATTCCGTGGTCGGAAAGCCTGCATCCATGCTCATGAAAAAAATCGTGCCGTTTTTCCAGGGCCCCGATCAGCTCATTGTAACTTGTAATGGTTGTATCACTTGCCGCTTCCAACCGTGCCAGCCAGTTGTTATAGCGGTTCGGGTCTTCGATCGCGTGGGCCTTGTCCGGGCGCATGGCCGGAAAAACAGGGATATCAAACCCTTCATCCGCGCCGATCTTCCGGTGGTGCTCGAGCGAATCCGCCGGATCATCGGTGGTACAGACGGCCCGGACGTGCATCCGGTTCATCAATCCCCGGGCCCGATACTGTTCGCCGGCAAGCCGGCTGTTACATGCATCGTAGATCTCGTCCGCCGTATTTCCGTTTAGCAGTTTCCCTTCTATACCGAAGTACCGCTTCAGCTCCAGATGTGTCCAATGGAAAAGCGGATTGCCGATGGTATACGGTACTGTCTCCGCCCAGGCCCGAAACTTCTCTCTGTCGTCTGCCTGACCGGTGATCCTCTCTTCCTCCACTCCGTTGGTACGCATCGCCCGCCATTTGTAATGGTCCCCCCCGAGCCACGCCTCGGTTATCGTTGAAAACTGCTTGTTTTCCGCGATCCGGACAGGTGGGAGATGACAATGATAATCGAGTATCGGCATCTCCTCGGCATAATCGTGGTAGAGCTCTCGCGCGGTATCGCTTTGCAACAAAAAATCTTCCGTTAAAAACTCATTCATTTTTTCCTCCAGTTGTCCTCCGTACCGGGCCGTATTAAATGTTGTCTACCAGATACCCGCCGTCTATAGGTATGGTCACCCCGGTGATGAATCCGGCAGCCTCTTTCGAGGCGAGAAAAACGACAGCCCCGGAGACTTCATCCGCTTCTCCGAACCTGCCGAACGGGGTGTGGTCGATGATGTCCTGCCCCCGCTCGGTCAGTTCCCCCGTCTGTTCATTCTTGATGAGAAGTGCTTTGTTCTGTTTCCCAACAAAAAAGCCGGGTGCAATACCGTTGACACGGATGTTGTGAGGAGCAAACTCTTTGGCCGAAGCCATGGTCAAGTTGAGGACCGCGGATTTTGCCGCATCGTAGGCCCACACTCCGGAAAGCGGAATATAAGAAGACATCGAAGAGATATTGATAACTGACCCTTCGATCGCATTGTTAATCCAGTACTTTGCAAACTCCTGGGTGGGGATCATCAACCCCGCGATGAGATTGAGGTGGAGCACCTGTTCGAACGTTTTTATGTCCTGCTCGATGAACGGACATTTGCCCCGGTTACCGCCCACACCGTTGACGAGGAGATTGGGCGGAGCGAACTCGCAAGTCGTCTTCTCCAGGGCCGATCGGACCTCTTCGGTTATTCCGGTGTCGACCGTGGTACTGTGTATGCGGTCCGTTACCCCCGTTTCCTCCGCGAGCCGGTCACGGGCATCATCCATCGAAACGCTTTTTCCCCGTCCCCACAACGAGACCTGGGCCCCCGCTCTTACCAGAGCAGCAGCAATAGCGGTAGGGAGCACGCCGCCGCCGCCGGTAACAACCGCCGTTATCTCTTCTAACCCGAACATCTGTTCTACGTAACTCATTTTTTTTCTCCTTTACATCGACTTCCACTATACCAATACGACCTCGATACCTAACGAGACGAAGCGGTCGGCTTCTTCGAACCGGCTGTCCGTGACCAGAACATCCACATCATCCGGACGGGCAAACACCGAAAACGCCCGGTTGTTGTACTTTGAACTGTCCGCAAGGATGATACGCCTGCTCGAAACGCTCAGAGCTGTGTTTTTGAGTGTAGTCTCGATTACATTTTGAGAGGTAAAGACCCCGTCTCTCGAAAACCCGGTCGTGCCCAAGAACGCTGTCTGGATCTGAAAGTTTTGCAGGTTGTTCACTGCCACAGGGCCAATAAACGCACCTGCTTCTCTGCGGTAACTGCCCCCTACCGAGAAAAGCGATATCTGTTCCGCCTCGGAGAGCTCTACAATCACATCGATGGAGTTGGTTACGACCCGCAGTTCCATGCCCCGTAACTCGCGGGCTAAGACCGCGCAGGTGCTCCCCGCATCGATGTACACCGTCTCTCCGGGTGAAATAAGTTCACTCGCCCGCCGGGCAATGGCCTGCTTTTCCGCTATGTTTTCCCGCTGTCGTACCGTGAGGGTACGGAGCAGGTTCTCATCCTGAGCAAGTTTTGCCCCGCCGTGTGTACGGAGCAGCTTTCCCTGCTCCTCTAAGAGGGTAAGGTCCTTCCGGACCGTTACTTCGGAAACACCGAGCCGCTCGGTAAGCTCTCCTACCGTCACTTTCTTGAGTCTCGCGAGTATCTGCAGTATTTCATCATGTCGTGGTGAATGTGCCATTACGACTGCTTCCGTAGTGCTGGTGGTTTCGTTTTCTTTTGTTAAACATAGTATAACGTAAGATACTGCCTGTCAAGGCGTCATAAAACCTTAGCTGCAAGGCCTTAGTTCCGCTCTCTATTGCCGGCACTTCTTAGCATTACGTGCAGTATAGATTTAAATGGACTATGCCTCTGAGGCAGAACAATTTTACACAAAGAATTCTACCGTTACCTTCGCGCCGTTTTCGTTCTCAAATGTAACAGTCCCCCCTATTTGTTCGCTGAGCATTGTAACGAGCGTTGTACCCAGACCGGCAGCCTGTTCAGCATCAAACCCTGCCGGCAGCCCGACTCCGTCGTCCTTTATAACAAGGAGGACACGGTCCTCCGTCTTTTCACAATTGACCCTGATTGTTCCCGTCTCCCGACCGGCAAACGCGTATTTCATCGAATTTGTTAGAACCTCGTTTACAATTATCCCCAGTAAAAAGAGTTTATCGGAATCAAGGGAAAAGTCGACAATCGACTTATAAACGGTCACCGCCGTTTGATGAGAGAACAGCTGCATAATAGAGTCGATTAAATCATTGATATAGGGCGCCGCCGAAACAACGCGAACATCACCGGAAGAAAGCATCTTATCGTAGAGGTCCCTCATGCTCATTACCCGGCCGGTAGCTTGAGTCAAAATAGCGCGCGCCTCGTTATTGGTTGTCTCTTCTTTCTGCAAATTCAAAAGCCCGGCGATTGACGCGATATTGTTTTTGATCCGGTGATGGGCTTCCCGGATAAGCAGCTCTTTTTCCTGTAATTGCCGTTGTATTATCTTCTCCGATTCCATACGCCCGAGATATCCACCGATGAGATCGGAAGTCGTTTGCAGCAGCAAGACCTCACTTTTGCTCCATGAATACTCCCTTTCTGTTCCATCGTACCCGATAAACCCCTTCCATTCGCCGTTTACAAACAGGGGAAGAACGAGGATCGAGACGATACCCTGTGGATCAAGAATGTCCCGTTCTTCTTTGGGAAACTCCTTTACATTTCCCCAAATCGCGTTTCTCGAAGAAAGGGAGTCCCGCCAGCGGGAAAATCCGTTCTTATACACCACATGCTGCAGAACCGGATTGTCAATTTCAGGCTCGACACCGGGGCCGCACACTTCGTATGTTTGGCGCATACACAGTCCGTCGGCGGGATCATGAAAATTTTCAAATATATATATCCGTGAAACCGCCGTCACATCGCGCAGCTCGGTAAGCGCTTTTTGAATTGCTTCACTTTCGGATTCTACCGTAAGGAGGGCCTTCGACGCGACCGCTATCGCTTTTTCATACCGCTGCTGTATCCGTAAACTGTTTTCCGCGTTTTTCTGCTCCGTGATATCAACGGCAATACACTGAATACCCTCGGAACAGGGGAGGACATACACTTGGTATACACCGGGAGTCCCGTCGGGAAAGGTAAACGAGGCGGTTAAGGAGTCCTCCTCGCGGGTCTCCATGACCTTTTTATAG
>CAZQKT010000134.1:0-9153 GCA_964594055.1 uncultured Spirochaetales bacterium | reverse complement strand
ACCTCGTGCAGAATCCGCCCTCGTTTCCCCTTACTACCGAGGAACTGGACGAACTGTATGAGCTCCCCTACACTCGGAATGCTCATCCTGTCTATGCGGGGCTCGGAGGCGTACCGGCCGAGGAGGAAGTGAAGTTCAGCCTGGTCAGTTCGAGGGGCTGCTTCGGCGGGGGGAGTTTTTGCTCTCTTACGTTCCATCAGGGGGGGGTTGTCCAGTCGAGAAGCCATGAATCGCTCCTTCGAGAAGCAGAGACTTTGGTCCGACATCCGGACTTCAAAGGATATATTCACGATGTGGGAGGCCCCACGGCAAACTTTCGCCGTCCCGCCTGTCAGAAGCAGCTCGCTGCAGGTGCGTGTCCGGAGAAGCAGTGTCTGTATCCGGACCTCTGCAGAAACCTGGAAGTAGACCACAGCGATTATCTCGAGCTCCTGCGAAAACTGCGGTCTCTCGACGGGGTCAAGAAAGTGTTCGTCCGTTCCGGGATACGGTTCGACTACCTTATGGCCGACGGTGACGATACCTTTTTCCGGGAACTGTGCGAACACCACATAAGCGGACAGCTCAAAGTTGCCCCGGAGCATGTCTCCGAGAACGTTCTTGCCTACATGGGTAAGCCTTCCGGAAAGTGGTATGATCAATTTACTCGAAAATACAAACAAATAAACCGAGAGCTCGGCAAGAAACAGTACCTCGTTCCCTATTTTATTTCGAGCCATCCCGGCTCTACTCTCGAGGATGCGGTGGAGCTTGCCGAATACCTGCGGGACAGCGGGTTTATTCCCCAACAGGTGCAGGATTTCTATCCCACACCGGGGACCCTTGCTACCTGCATGTACCATACGGGTATCGACCCGCGGACCGGAGAGCAGGTCTATGTCGCAAAAGGCCTCCATGACAAGGCGATGCAGCGGGCCCTCATCCAGTACCGCAACCCTGCTAATTATAAGCTGGTAAAAGAAGCGTTGTTGCGGACGGGCCGAAAGGAGCTGATCGGCTTCGATAAAAAAAGCCTGATACGGCCCGGGAAACGGAAAAAGCGGTGAACATTTCTGCATGAAGCGGGATACAGCCGGGGAGCAGAACCGCAAGAGAAGAAAAAATAGAAATGCCTATGATTATTTTAACGGCCTTCATGTTCTCTACTCTGCTCTAACTGCATCTTATGCTATATGAAAGAAAAGGTGACTCTACCACTGGATCTGCCTGTCTGTGCGTTCAGGTACAACGAGTTCATACTGTTCTTCTTCGCAAACGCTTCGAAGGTGTTTAAAAAAGTCAGCTATGTTTTCCTGTTGATGCTCCTGATTATATAGTCATTATAGTCAAAAAGTGAAGTGTCATCCGGTAAGTGTTTGCACGGATACGATCCTGCCGTCCCGCTTGTATACCCTGGCCACCCGAGGAGAGAGGGAGGTGGTAATCTCATAATTGATGGTCTCGGACCAGGAGGCCACTTCATTTGCGGTTATGCCCTCACCGATAAGGGTCACCTCGTCTTCTAAGGCTATACCGGGGATGCCGGTGACATCGACGGTTATCTGGTCCATGCTTACACGACCTAAGACCGGTGCCCGCCTGCCGTCTACTAAGACTGCGCCCCGGTTGGAGATAATGCGGTGATAGCCGTCTCCATAGCCTACCGGGACCAGAGCTACGGTCCTCTCTTCTTTGGTTATGTAGGTACATCCGTAACCAATACAGCTCCCCGGGGCGAGGGCTTTCAACCGCACGATCCTGCTCTTTAGGGAGAGGACCGGCTGTAGCGGGAAGGGTAGGGTAAACTCCCCTGAGGGGGCCATACCGTAGAGGGCGACCCCGGGGCGGACCGCCTTGAAGTGGGCATCGGGGAACCGGAGAGCAGCCGCACTGTTGCACATGTGGACGAGCGGCGGGCAGATCTGTTCTGCGGTCAGATTTTTCACTAAGGTCTCGAACCGGGAGAGCTGCTCCCGCGCAAACGACTCATCGGCCTCGTCGGCAGTGGCGAAGTGGGAGAATATTCCCTCGACCACTATCGAGTCAAACTCACGCAGGGCCCCGATAAAATCCGACGTTTCCTCGGGGAAGAGTCCGTGCCTGCTCATGCCGGTGTCCACTTTGATGTGGACCGGAACGGGGTGCTTTCCGGCATATGTGTTGAGGGCCCGGGCAAACTCGACCGTGGTAACGGTAGGGGTCAATCGATAATCGACAAACAGGGGGACGGTCGCCACAGGTGCGTATCCCATAAGAAGGATAGGAGCTTCGATTCCCGCCTCCCGCAGCTCGAGCCCCTCTTCGACCCGGTGGACGGCGAGCCGCTTGGCACCCGATTCCAGTGCGGTCTTCCCCGACATGACCGCCCCGTGGCCGTAGCCATTGCTCTTGACCACAGCCATTATCTCCGTACCCGGTGTGATATGGGCCTTCATGCCCCGCAGGTTGAAAGCAAGGGCATCCAAGTCTACTTCCGCCCAGGTAAGCAGTTTGTCCGGTGATCTTCGTTGTTGTTCCACCTGCTGTGCTCCCCCTCTCCTAAATTTTTCCCGAAGCTTTTCGAGATTTCTGCCGAATGCAGTTTCGATTGCATCACCCATCGACCGCTGCAGTTCAGCCACATAAAAATCGTGGATGATGTACTCCTCCACAGTTTTAACAAGTCCCCGGTTCTTCGTCCACACCACCTGGGGCGGTTCACTGCCGCCGAGACAGCCGCTCACACAGGCTGTCGAATCGACCACACAGTCGATGGTCCTCCCCAGCTCTTTGATCTGGGGCATGCCTTCAGTCCGGTGATAGTACAGTTCACCGAAACCGGGGTCTGTATTGCCGTATATGAGAAAGACGACCCGAACCCCGCGGGCATCCGCTGCGTGCAAGACAGGGAGAAGGCCGCCGAGCTCATCATCCCAGATGCCGATATACACTGTTTTCTCGGACGCTTTGATGAGCTCTCCGGTTATGTGAAGGGCCTCTTCTCGGTCGGCAATGTTCCAGACCGGATCGAAGTCCGCCTCAAAGGGGATTGTTTTTATAAGTTCACGAAATTCGCGGACACTTTGCTGATGTTCTTGTTCGAGCTGAACGGTCAACTCCTCCGGGGGAAGAGGTGAGAATCGGTCAGGATTGCTCCCTGCCTGGAGGGCCGCCCCCCGGCTTATCAGCCTCCTGGTAATATCGTAGACCCGGGAATGGGGTACCCCTGAGCTCTGAGAGATCGTATAGGCTGTAGCGGGGTGCTCTCTTACCAGAGCCAAATAAACTTTGGCCTCGTATTCGGTGAACCCGAGTGTTTTAAGATGCTCGATCGACTGTTCGGCCGCTTTGCCTCCGGTCATAGAAACCTTTTCCGGATAATCTCTTCAAGTCCGGGCGCCTCTCTCTCCCCGGGTAGTTCTTCCAATTCGTATCGTACTCGCACCGATGGTTTGTTGATGGTTATGATCCGGTTTAAATCGATTGGTGTAGCGATAACGACACTATCGCAGTCGGCCGCGTTGATGGTCTTCTCGAGGTCACGGACTTGGCGTTCTCCGTATCCCATTGCCGGAAGAAGGGCCCCGATACCGGGGTACTTCTCAAACGTTTCTTTGATGGTTCCCGTAATCCAGGGACGGGGATCAACGATATCCGCGGCCCCGAACCGTTTTGCCGCAACCACACCGGCACCGTAGGCCATCTCTCCGTGGGTGAGAGTGGGGCCGTCTTCGACTACCAGGACCCGCTTTCCCCGAATCACCTCTTCGCGTTCCACTTCCAGCCTGGAGTTCGCCTTTATGACTACGGCTTTCGGGTTGAACCGGCGGATGTTTTCTTCTACGGTTTTCACCCCGGCAGGGTCTGCGGAATCCACTTTGTTGATGATGATAATATCGGCAGTCAGAAAGTTTATCTCGCCGGGGTAGTAGGAAAGCTCATGTCCCGGACGGTGAGGGTCTGCTACCACGATATGAAGGTCCGGTTTATAGAATGAGGTGTCGTTGTTTCCCCCGTCCCAGAGGATGATGTCGGCCTCTTTTTCAGCCTCTTTCAAGATTGCCCCGTAATCAACCCCTGCATACACGATCCGGCCCCGGTCGATGTGCGGCTCGTACTCTTCCATCTCTTCTATTGTACAGCGGTGTTTTTCCAGGTCTTCTGTGGCCGCATAACGCTGTACCTTCTGGGCGGCAAGATCGCCGTAGGGCATGGGATGACGTATTGCCACTACTTTAAGCCCCATCTCGGTGAGGACATCGGAGACGTAGCGGGTCGTCTGTGATTTCCCACAGCCGGTACGGACCGCGCACACCGAGACGACCGGTTTCTGAGATGAAATCATAGTCTCTTCGGGAGAAACGAGCACAAATCGTGCTCCTGCCGCCATAGCAATAGAGCCGATGTGCATCACATGACGGTGGGGAACGTCTGAGTAGGAGAAGTACACCTCTTCGATCTTCCTGCTGCGAATAAGATCGGAAAGCTCTTCTTCGGGATAAATGGGAATGCCCTCGGGATACAGTTTTCCCGCCAGTTCCGCCGGATATACCCGTCCTTCGATGTCAGGTATTTGGGCCGCTGTGAAAGCTGCTACTTCATAATCGCTGTTGTCCCTGAACAAGACGTTGAAGTTGTGAAAATCCCGCCCTGCAGCGCCGCAGATAAGGACTCGTTTTTTTGTCATAGTTGTGCCTCATACGCATACCAATTTTGTTACTATTGTAGTAGTAACAAATAACATGACTATGTGTCTATGACTTTCCTTAAAAAAGGTAATTTTTCAGTAGACCCGTCTACCGATTGTTATAAATAATCTTTGTAGTAAAGTCCTTACCAGATAACTTCCACCGGGTATTCGGCTATGGTTTCATCCGGGGTAAGAAGAGGTATATTATTTCGCAATGCCTGAGAGACTAGTAGCCTATCGAAAGGATCTTTATGATATTCCGGGAGTTCATTAGTCGTGAGTATATGCTCAAGGGAAATGGGTAAGAAATCGAATTTCCATATTTCTTCTTAGGACAATGGTAAAAAGGCGTCTTCGGAAAGTTCAATCGGTTCAGAAGTAATCTTGCCTACTTCCGGTCTCCTGTTCCAATCCCCACCCCGATAGGGGACAATTCTTGCCACCGGTTGGTCGCCTTTTTTTATTATTACTTCTTCTCCGTCATTGACTTTTTTGAGCAGCCGCGAGAGATGGGTTTTCGCTTCATGGGTTGTTATTTGAATCATGGGAAAAGAGTATACGACATACTTGACTAAGTCAAGGTTAATCCATCAGAATTGCTGATGTGTCAAACTGTGATCTTCTCTACATCCGCGCAACAACATCTTCGAAGGATAACACCTCGAAGTCGACTGATTTGAATTTTTTTGAAAGAGATGAAGCTTTGTAACGTTTCTGCATGTTCGTTATGATCGAATTCTTCTCTTTTTTACTTATTCTTCTCCATTTAATTTCTGTGATAATAATTGATTGCAGTGTTTGGTCGGCATACCTGATGCAATCGAACTCGATATCACCACTTTCCCAATATCGGGCTGCATCCCGATACAGTACTCTGAACTCCCGTTCGAGAACAGCTCCGGCATGTTCGGTTATGATATTTTCCTTTTTTTTATCTGAGTAGAGATGCCATCGTGAACGATGGGGTGAAAAAATGTTGAACCAAAATCGAAGTGTATGGTCCGCTATACGGTACATGACTCTTTTTGTACTTCGGACACTTTCTTCAAAAGGTAGTTCTCTTGCTATGATCGAAGTATCTGAGAGTATATGTAGCGATCTGCTAAGGTCCGTCTGAGGCACGTTGAGCCGTTTTGCAATCTCCGATGGTTTTGCAGCACCCCGTCCTATGGCCTCCAAAATCGATAAAGGGCGTAATCCCCTCACTTTTTCATCCTTCAAGATTCTCTGTGGTTCGTTTTCAAAGTACGAAAAATCTGAGTTGAAGATTTGGTCAATAAACTCGGCGGCGTTTTGTTTGGGCTCAATATACTCCCAATATTTTGGAATTCCTCCCGTAACGGAATATTTTATAAAAATGTCTCTTTTAGAAGGTTCTTCCGCGAGATAACGGGTAAAACTTTTATAACTCATAGGTTTTATATGAATAATCCTATGTGCACGTCCGTATAGTGGCGACGTCGTATCCAGGAACAATCCATGCATCATGCTTTGGGAAGAACCAAGTAAGATCAGTGATACATTGTCCGGCTGGTCATGATCTATCCATCGCTGGACGATGGAGGGCAGAGAGGGATTGGATTCGACGAGATACGGGAATTCATCTATAATGACAGCACTTTTTTTTCTAATCTGTGAAAAAAGTTTGAGTAGATCCGGCCAGGATTGAGGATACACCTCTAGAGGTAGCAGGTCTCTCACGTCCTCGTAAACCTGATTCAATTGAATGCTCTCGTCGGCTTCGATGGCCTGTGAGTAGAGCACTTCGTTGTTTCTGCCCCATCTCTTTATTAACTCTGTTTTTCCGACACGCCTTCTCCCGAATAAAACAATGACCTTGGATTTTAAAAACTCTTCATCCAACAAATTCAGTTCTTTTTCTCGATTTACAAACTTCGTTTTCATTACATAAATATTATGTTTGTTAAACATTATGTTTGTCAAGCATAATTATGCTGTTTTGCAGGGGTTGGCGTAAAATAAAAAGTGTAGTATATTTAAATTGGTTAAACCATTTGACAAGTGAACAGGAATAGTATTTATGACAAATGATATGTTTAAAAAAATACAGTTCAAGAAAAAAACTACAGCCGTTGCAGACATGATACTGGAATTGATCAATTCCAAGCAACTCTCAGTAGGTGACAAATTACCTTCGGAGCGTTATCTGGCAGAGAGTATGGGTGTCAGCAGGGGCGCGCTGCGGGAGTCGCTTCGGGCTTTGGATATGGTAGGGATCATAGAAACAAAAGTAGGGGACGGGAGTTATATAAAATCTACAAAGATCAATTCCAGTATTTCTGAAGTAGAAAATATGATCGAGAGCGGGGAGAACCCTCTCAATGTAATCAAAGTACGTAAACGTATCGAACCGCTTTCTGCTTCGTTGGCCGCTCAAAATGCGAATGAAGAAAATATCAAACCCTTAGAAAAAATACTAGATGAGCACAAATCTCTTATCGGGAAGCAGGATATCGATTATGAGATTGATGGACGGTTTCACATGGTGATTGCTGAGATGACTGAAAACATCACCCTGATTGATGTCATGCGGGTAATTATTAACAGAATGGCTGTAGACCGGTTCTGGCGGTACGGCAAAGAAAAATCAATCGGTGAATACAAAGAATTAGAATACTTTATTCAGGAACACCAGAATCTTTTCGATGCGATTAAAAACAATGATAGCAAAACTGCCGAGAAATTAGCACTCAAACATCTTGCCGATGTCGAGAAGGGCCTGAAGCGTTATTTTTAGGCCAAAAAAGTATTTATTTATTGGTATATTGGTTAAACCACTTGACAGTTAAGCAGTTTCCGTGTATCATCACTTATCATCATTAAATATGGAGGATAGTAAGATGAAAAAGATTCTAATTCTATTAACTGTTTTACTTTTACTTAATGTGGTGTTTCTCTGTGGAGAAGGGAAACAGGAAGAGAGTACAGAATTACAAGAAGAGGTCATTTTGACCTTCCAAAACTGGTTGACTTCAGAAGAAGCAACAAAAGCTGTTTTCACTGAAATAGTTAAAATGTTTCAAAAAGAGCATCCGAAAGTATCTGTTAAATTGAATGCGGTTCCGTACAACAATATGAAGGACCAACTTATTTTAGCAAGTGTTGGTGGTAATCCGCCGGATGCTTCTCAAACAAAAACGGAATGGATTGCTCCTCTCTATGAAGGGGGTCATGTTGAGAGTTTAAATAAATATTATGATGAATCCTTTCTTAACGATTTTTATGAAAGTAATCTTGAGGGGATAACTTTTGGAGATAATATTTTAGCACTACCGTGGGCTCCTTCACCGATAGCAGTCTATGCTAACAAAAACCTCATTAATAGAGCTGGTCATGATCCAAATAAAAGACCAAAATCTTGGGAAGAAGCGCAACAAATAGCTGCTGATATTGCTGCACTTGATCAGGATGAAGACGGCAATCGTTTGTACGGATGGGGTGTTAGCACGAAAAAGATGACCGGTACGGGCTATTTCTTTCTCAGTTATATTTGGTTATATGGTGGAAGTTTCTTAAAAGGGGAAAATATCAATTTCGATACTCCGGGAACTGTCAAAGCGTATGAATGGTTGGAATATGCAATAGAGAACAGAATTTCCCCAAAAGGTGCGGAGATAAGAGATTTACGTAATTTATTTGCACAGGGTACACTAGGATTCTATATGGATGGTGAATTCGGAATAAGTATCTCCGAATCTTTGAGCCCTTCAGGTGATGATTTTTCCTCACAATATTTTACTATGCCTATGCCGGTTGGCCCTACAGGAAAGAGTGAAACGTTTTATGTCGAGCACGACTTATTAATTCCGAAAGGATCAGAGCATAAAGAAATCGCAGCTGAGTTCATTAAATTTTTGACCGGTGTAGATGCAATGAGTTATTATTCTGAGAATGTAGGCGGTAAAATTCCTGCTAGAAAATCAGTTGCTAAAGCTGATGCCTACTTAAAAACAATTGAATCTAGTCCACATTTTGGATCTTTTTTAGAGCAACTTGAAACCGCAAGACCTCTTCCCTGCAAAAACAGTAATTTCTTAAAGGCAATGGATGAAATTTCTCTTGCAATTGAAAAAGTAGTTGCTGGTGGTGATCCTGCCGAAGTCGTGACTGAAACTGATGAAAACCTAAAAGCTATTTATTGAAAGAAAAGTTTTTAATTGGTTAGTGTGGCGTATATGAATATGGTGAAATGCGCCACACTAATTTAAAATGAGGGATGTTATTTAATGAAGATAAAGACAATACAGCAGAAAAATTTTTGGTTTTCTATTGCCCTTCTAATTCCTACGATATTTCTTCTTTTTAGTGTTGTTTTATATCCCCTCGTCAAGGGTATTGTTTACAGTTTTTTTGATTATACCATTATGAATTATAATTATCCCCAATGGAATAATTTTAAGAACTATTTAGCAATTTTTGAGGATGCAGTTGTATTTAGATATTTGTTTAATACTCTAATGCTAGTCTTATTCGTTTTAATATCA
>CAZQKT010000133.1:0-9360 GCA_964594055.1 uncultured Spirochaetales bacterium | reverse complement strand
AAAACTGATAGCTGCAGAGGCCCAAAAATTTTTTGTAGTTGCCTGTAATGCGGCTTCTGTGGCGGCCCTCGATTTTTTGAGGGAACTTTATTCTTTTCTTTTTATAGGAGTTGCCCCTGCCGTAAAACCTGCTGCTGAACAATCTAAAGGCCGGAAAATCGGAGTACTGGCAACAAGCCGAACCGTTGAAGACAACTATACTGCAGCACTCATCGATACGTTTGCATCCGACTGTATTGTGACGAGAAATCAAGGCAGCGGCCTTGTTGATTTTGTTGAAAACTGCTTTCTTACAGCGGATGAACAAGATATTAAAAAACAGGTAACGGCAGCCGTTAACGCGTTTGATCATGGGGGGATAGACACGCTGGTTCTCGGGTGTACTCATTTTACGTTTCTCGAACCGTATTTTCGCGAAATTCTCGGGCCGGAAATTATTGTCATTGATTCAAGAGACGGAGTAAGCAACAGGGTCGTCTCTGTTCTCCGGGAAAATGCTCTGTTCGGGGAGAACAGATTACAGGATTTGTTTTACTGCACAAGCCCTGATTTACAAGGAAAATATAAAATGATAGCGGAAAAGTTTAACCTTTCATTTATCGGAGTACTATGACCTCCCCCTGCAGAGTATGAAAGGATTAATTCAATACGGAATCAATAACATCTATGCTGTCTACTCAGCCGGGAAAAGGTACCTGTGCAGAATTAAAGGAAAAAAACTCACTAGTGCAAAAAATGAATATAACCCGTTAGCTCCCGGTGATTATGTGGAATTCGAACCGGATACACTTACCGGAGAAGAAGGGCTTATTATTGACAGATTTGAAAGAAAAAATAGTTTTTCGAGGTGGAATAAAAAAAAGAAAACCCCCCAAACCGTGGCTGCAAATATCGACTGTATTATCTGTATGACATCTCCTCAAAGTCCGCCGTTTAGGCCCCGTTTTATCGATAGAGTTTCTGTGCGAGCAGAAATGGAACACATCCCGTTTACAATTATCCTCAATAAAACAGACCAGCATATCGGCAAGGATATACAAGAGAGACTTACCGCGTATAAGAGATTAGGGTACACCGTCCTCACCTGTTCAGCAGTGGAGAAAAACCGGCTTACACAAGTAAAAAAACACGTAACTGATAAGACCTCCGTACTTATCGGACAATCAGGTGTGGGGAAGTCGAGTCTCATCAATGTCATCTATCCTCATATACATTTAAAAACGGGGACTGTCTCCTCCAAGTATAACCGTGGATCTCATACAACGGTATATGCGGAACTGCTCCTGGCTGAAAAAGGCACCGCTCTGATTGATACCCCCGGTATAAGAGAAATCGAGGTTGACGGTCTCGATCCGGAACAACTGCAGTACTACTTTCCTGATTTTCATACTTTTAGAGACCGGTGTGAGTTTCAGCCGTGCAGTCATACACATGAACCGGGATGTTCGGTGATTGAAGCAGTAGATACCGGTGCAATCCATTACGATCGATACAGAAGTTATCTCTCCCTCTATCATGATCTCAAAGAAAAAAACAAACTAACCTACGGATAGGTATATGGATAAACACACCTCAACTCTGTTGGAATTTCACCGCATCAGGGAATCTGTAGCTTCGTACTGCCTTACCGAGGAGGGAAGACAGCTGGTTTTACGCCAGGAACCGACGACGGTAAAATCGCAACTCGATCAATTCTTCGATATAGGATGGTCATTCAAACTGCTTCTCACAGCCGGTCTCGATTTCCCATTCCCTCCGTTTCCGGAAGTCTCACCCTTTTTGCATATGCTCGATACGGAGGGAACAGTATTGAGCGAAGAACAGCTTTCCTTCATTGCACTGTACATTGATTCAGCCCGTACCCTCACCCGTTTTATCATTAAAAACCTGAAGCAGATGGAAATAAAAGGAGAGCATGAAAAGGAGTCGGCACATCTACTCAGTAACGAATGTGAAAAACTTCCCGATGTAAACGATATTGTTTCCGCGGTCCGCAAAGTCATTGACGAAGAGGGGAAAGTGCGTGAGACATTGCCGCAGATTAAGTCCATCCGGGAAAAAATTAAACAGTTAAGCCGGACCATTTCTCAACTCGCAAAAAAATATCTGCACGATCCCTCTCAAAGTCGTTATTGGCAGGACACGGTACCGGTAGAGCGTTCAGGACGTATCGTGCTGCCGTTGAAGGCGAACTTTAAAGGGAAGATATCAGGAATCGTTCATGAAGTCTCTGCAAGCGGCGCTACACTGTTTATCGAACCGTTGGACATCGTCGAAAAGAACAATGCTCGTATAGAACAGGAAAACCGTTTCCGGCAGGAAGTACACAAAATACTCAAAAGTGTAACTCTCTCCGTCCGTGAGAGGCGGGAAGAAATAAACCATCTCGTCACTTCGCTTTCTTATCTCGACTCATTGGCAGGAAGGGCCCGCTACAGTATAGCCAATTCCTGTACACGTCCCGAGACTGCCTCTTTCGAGTTCAAACTGATAAATGCCAGACATCCGCTTCTCGGCAGAGACGCTGTTCCCATTACCATAGCGTTGGAAAAAGGAACAAAAGGGTTGATTATAAGCGGGCCAAACACCGGCGGGAAAACAGTGACTCTAAAAACAGCCGGTTTGTTTTCTTTAATGCACCAGTTCGGTGTGGAAATTCCGGCGGGTGAAGGCTCTTCCCTTCCCATCTTTGATACTGTTTTTGCCGATATCGGCGATGAACAGTCTATTGATGAGCACCTCTCTACCTTTTCAGGCCATATGAAACAGATTGCCCGGGTCATCTTAGAGGCAACACCATCGTCACTTATTCTCCTCGATGAAATAGGCTCGGGAACAGATGTCAATGAAGGCTCTTCTATCGCTATGGCCCTGCTCGACTATTTTATCGAGAAAGACTGCACCGTCATTGCTACAACACATCAAGGTATTCTCAAGCATTACGCTTTTTCCAAACAAAAAGTCGAGAACGCATCGGTCGATTTTAATGCCGACACACTGCAGCCTACCTATACAATTATTCAAGGAATACCGGGAGATAGTCATGCCTTAGATATTGCTTCTTCTCATGGTATCCCAAAACACATTATAGAAAAAGCCGATAGGTATCTCGCCGGTTGTGAAACTGATGTGGCAAATCTCTTACGTGAGATAAGCAGAAAGCAGAAAGAGCTTACTGAAAAAGAGCGTGTACTTACCGAGAACGAGATCGAACTGAGGAGAGAACAGGAATTAATCAGTGAAAAACGGCGGGAAGTTAATGAGCAGGAAGCTCGGCTCAAGGATGAGGAATTGCGGGAACTGCGTTCTTTTCTCCATGAAACCCGCCGTGCCCTTGAAAATTTGATACGAGAGCTTCGGGAAGAGGAAATAACGAAAGAGACGACACAAAAAGCTAAAGTTTTTATAGAGGAAATCGAGAAAAAAACCAAAGAAGAAGAGAAAATCCTTGAAAACATTGAAGAGAAACGGGAGGAAGAACAGCCTCAGATTCCTCTCCGGCCGGGAATAGAGGTGTATATCGGTCCTTCAAAACGGAAAGGAACAGTGGTCGAACGGTCTCCAAAAGGAGATTGGATCGTTGCAACCGGATCGATGCGAATTAACATGCCGGAAACAGAGCTTATTCCGCTTCCACAAAGAAATAAGAAAAAAGAACCGTACGAGGTAGCGATAACCGAGACAGAATCGGAAGATAAACCATCCTTCGAGATAGATGTTCGCGGTCTGAGAATGGAAGAAGCGGTGGAAGTAGTCGAAAAACAGATCGATAAAGCTGTTCTTCACGGGTTGAACGAGTTCCACATTATCCATGGTAAAGGAGAAGGAATTTTGCAGAGAGGAGTACATGAGTATCTCAGTTCAAGCAGGCTTGTTGATGAGTATCATTACTCTCATCCCTCTCAGGGAGGGCATGGGAAAACGGTAGTCCGGTTGAAGCGGTCAAGCTGAAGTGATATGGCCCTGATTGCCTCTTTTTTATTAAACCGTTATTCTGTTCGTATGCCGATGGAACTTATCAAGAAGTTGTTCAGCTCGTGGGAGTTTATAGCGGTAGCATCGGCACTACTGGTTTTTATTCCTCTTATTTTCAAACTAGCATCGCTGGATAAGAGGCCGGTAACAGTTAAAAAGGTGCAGGTGAAAAAAAAGAAAATTCCACAACAAAAGAGAGAGGATGAAAGTGAAGATGATTCTTTCTAAGGGTACTAGACATAAAAACGCAAGCCGGACCGTATTCCGCTCAATAACGGTTATTGCACTGCTTCTTCTCCTCAATGCGTGCATCGGGGTCGAGTCGACCATTACCATACGAGAAAACGGTTCAGGGACTGCTGCCCTCTCTTACCGGATATCACACAAAGTTGCCCACCTCGGACGGTTAGACGAAAACGATCTTTTCGTCCCTCTTCCTGTAAATGAAAATGATTTAGAAAGGACGGTTGCTAATACAGACGGTATCAATCTTCTCTCGAGTGAACAGAATGAAGATGAAACAAATGTGTACATTAATGCCGACTTTCGTTTCGATTCAGCCGAAGCGCTATCAGGGCTTTTCAGCACTGCGGAAGAAGAAGAGGCTTTTACTGTAGAGCAAGATGGGAATGAGACAGTTTTTCGATATCGTTTGTTTTCCGGATTAGAACAGCCGGTGGACCCGGAGACAATGACAATGATAAACACATATTTTACTGATTATTCACTTGATTTTACAGTGAACACACCGGCCCCGATTACAGATTCCAACATCGGTACGGTAAGTGATAACGGCCGCTCTATATCATTTTCCACCTCGATACCTGAACTGTTTGAAAACAACAGTGAAGTGGTATGGGAAGTTCGATGGTAATATGCGCCATCCGAAAGTAGTTGCCTGGGAAAAAAAGCTAAAAGACATACTGGACAAGATTGATATATACCTCGAGGACACGTATGGCCGGAAGTATACCCTCCATCCCTCCCGTTCTCAGAGAGGAATGACATCGAACAAATCACACGACGGTCTTTTCAGCATCGGAGCTTCTTTTACCGCCGGGTATGGTTCCGATTATGGGCGGGGATATGTTGTAGATGTCGATATGGTTACTCTGGATAGTGTGCCTGACTCCGTCGAGCAGCAGATTGAAGAAGATGTGATAAAAATGTTACAAAGAGAACTACCTGAGGCGTTTCCCGGGAAAAACCTAAGAATTCACAAAGATGGAAATAGAATAAAAATTCATGGTGATTTGAGCCTCGGTTCGTTATAATAGAAAGACAGGAGGAGCTTCAGCTGATATCTTTTTGAGTAAAAAAGCTTTTTTTTACCGGCAAATACGGCTATATTATTGATTCTATTAGATATATAAATTACAGTTGTTAGAAATCAAAGCGTGTAAAGAGGTTTGTATGGAATCGCAGTTACAGGAATTGATCGAAAAGATAAAATCGGAAGGTGTTAAAACCGCTGAGGAACAGGCGAAGCAGATAACTGAAGAGGCTGAAAAGCAAGCGGAACAGATTAAGGCGGATGCTCAAAAGAAGGCGGACAAAATAGTCGCGGATGCAAAACAGGAAGCAGAAAAATTACAACAAAGCGGCAAAGAAGCTCTCACCCAAGCCGGGAGAGACCTTCTGTTAACACTCGAGAAAAAGATCACCGTACTGTTCGACTCAGTTGTCAAGCAGGAAGTGGATAAAAGCTTAAGCGATGACGTTGTAGCGGAATCTGTTTCTATGATCTTAAAGAACTGGAGCAAAGAACACACAGGAAATCTTTCCGTACTCATCTCTGAAGAACAATTCGATAAGCTTGAAAAAAAACTCAAAACCGCGCTAGCGGAAGAGATGAAAAAGGGTGTAGAAGTCAAACCGTTTCGAAGGGTCAAATCGGGATTCTATATTGCTGAAAAAGACGGTTCAGCCTATTACAACTTTTCAGGTGATGGATTGGCAGAAAACCTTTCCGAATTGTTAAATCCGAGATTAAAAGAAATTATGGAAAAGGCACTTTCTTAAGAGGTAATCTCACGTGAGTCAATACTACTATATTGTTGCATCACTTCCATTTCTCTCCTTTGATAGTGAAAAGATAATGGAAACGGATGAGTATCTTGATCTCTGCCGGCGGCAAGCATCGCAGAGAGATTACGAACTGCTTCAATCCGCCTCTTTAGAACAGCTTTTACGTAAAAATTACCAAAATCGGATACTTACTACGGTGTCTCAATGGGAGAAATCCCTGCGCAATGAATTGGTGGTTCTCCGCAGCCAGAAAATAGGGATTGAAGCTGAAGATGCGGTCCCCGCGGAAGCTATTCCGGAAGCGAAAGAGGCGGCGAGAGAGGCGTTTAATCAAAGTTCTCCTCTGCAGGGCGAACTTGTGCTTATGCATTCCCGCTGGGACTTGTATGAAGAACTTGAAGTAAACTATTTTTTTGAAATCGAGAAACTGATCTTGTATTACCTTAAACTGCAGTTACTTGAACGAAAGGAATTGTTTGGAAAAGAGGCCGGAAAAGAACAATTTAATCAAATATACGAATCACTAGCGAGCGTGGAGTGAATCAATGAAATCGACAAAAGGTACAATTATTGGTGTAAACGGAAATATGATTACCGCGGAGGTTGAGGGCGATGTTTCTCTCAATGAAGTGGGATACGTTCATTTGGGAGAAAAGAGGCTTAAGTCTGAAGTTATTCGAATTCGCGGAAGTGTTGTGGAACTCCAAGTTTTTGAAATGACCGAGAGTATCGGTATCGGATTTGCGGTAGAGTTTACAAACGAATTACTCGCGGTTGAACTCGGTCCCGGTCTGCTCCAGCAGATCTATGACGGCCTGCAAAACCCTCTCCCGGAATTGGCCGAACAGTGCGGGTTTTTTTTAGACAGAGGGGTATATCTGACCGCGCTTTCGGAAGAGACGGAATGGGATTTCACACCAAAAGTATCGGTAGGTGATACCGTAACCAGAGCCGAAACCTTAGGGACCGTTCCGGAAGGTATTTTTGAACATCGAATTATGGTCCCGTTTAATCTCTACGATACGTATACGGTAAAAAAGATTATTGAAAAAGGGAAATACAGAATAACGGAGACGATCGCTGAACTCGAAGACAGTGATGGAACTATTGTTCCCGTCACAATGAGATTTGAATGGCCGGTAAAGCGGGCAATCGATTGTTACGCAGAGCGGTTGAAACCAACCGAGCCGATGGTAACCAAAATCAGGCTTATCGATACGTTCATTCCGGTGGCCCGGGGCGGTACCTATTGCATCCCGGGTCCTTTCGGGGCCGGCAAAACTGTTTTACAGCAAATTACCAGCAGAAACGCGGAAGTAGACATAGTCATCATTGCCGCCTGTGGAGAACGGGCAGGAGAGGTTGTGGAAACACTCCGCGAGTTTCCCGAACTTCTCGACCCCCGAACAGGACGTACACTCATGGAACGGACGGTCATCATCTGCAACACTTCATCCATGCCGGTCGCGGCCCGTGAAGCATCGGTGTATACTGCCGTTACCCTTGCGGAATACTACCGGCAGATGGGACTGAATATACTTCTCCTTGCTGATTCTACTTCCCGATGGGCCCAAGCTATGAGAGAGATGTCCGGAAGACTCGAAGAGATCCCCGGAGAAGAAGCATTCCCGGCTTATCTCGAATCTGTTATCGCCAATTTTTATGAACGGGCGGGGCTTGTTCGACTGAAGGACGGTACGACGGGCTCCGTTACCATCGGCGGAACGGTAAGTCCTGCGGGCGGAAACTTTGAAGAACCGGTTACCCAGGCCACACTGAAAGTAGTAGGGGCTTTTCACGGCCTCTCCCGGGAACGTTCCGATGCCCGAAAGTATCCCGCCATTCATCCTCTCGAAAGTTGGAGTAAATACTCAGGTGCTGTAGACAAGGAGAAAACCGATTATGCCAGAGATATCCTGTTTAGAGGAAATGAAGTCGATCAAATGATGAAGGTCGTCGGTGAAGAGGGGACCAGTCTCGATGATTATATCCTCTTTCTTAAAAGTGACTTTTTAGATAGTGCTTATATACAGCAGGATGCCTTCGATCCGGTAGACGCTTCGGTTACTATAGAACGGCAACGGCATATTTTTGAGCTCGTTTTAGAGATATTAGCATCGCATCTTCAGCTCGAATCGAAGGATGAAGCCCGTACGTATTTTAATCAATTACGGCAAAAATATATCGATTATAACGGATGCGAATGGAAATCCGACGAATTTTTCAGGCTCGAGAACGAGATAAAAGATATGCTCGAGAATAAAAAAATCGGAATTGATGAATATGCAAAAGAAGTGCTTGAAAAAGAAAGAGTTGAGGCTTAAAGCTATGAGAAAGATTTACAGTAAAATTGAAGAAATTGCAGGGAATGTAATCACAGTCACCGCTGAAGGAGTGTTATACGGCCATTTAGCGGAGGTAAAATCCTCCCATACCACTTCCCTCGCGGAAGTAATCCGGCTAAACAAAGATAAAGTCGCACTTCAGGTATACGCGGGAGGAAGAGGAATTTCGACCGGAGATGAAGTACGATTTTTAGGACACCCCATGCAGGTTTCATTTTCTGAGAACCTGTTAGGAAGAATTTTCGACGGCAGCGGACGGCCTCGCGATAACGGTCCCGAGCTTACCGAAAATGTCATTGAAATTAGAGGCCCTTCTGTTAATCCCGCTATGCGTATTATTCCTCAAAACATGATCAGGACAGGGATCCCCATGATCGACGTATTCAATTCACTCGTCGAATCTCAAAAACTCCCTATTTTTTCGGTCTCGGGGGAGCCGTATAACCCGCTTCTTGCCCGTATTGCCATGCAGGCTGAAGTCGATATGATTATTTTAGGAGGAATCGGGCTTAAGTACGATGATTATCTCTATTTTCGAGATACCCTTGAAGAAGGCGGTGCCTTGAACCGGACCATTTTCTTTGTACATACGGCCGCCGACCCTGTTGTAGAAAGTCTGCTCGTTCCGGACCTCTCCTTAGCTGTTGCCGAACAATTTGCTCTAGACGGGAAAAAAGTACTTGTCCTGTTGACCGATATGACGAACTTTGCCGATGCCATGAAAGAGATCGCTATTACCATGGAGCAGGTGCCTTCAAACCGCGGTTATCCGGGCGACTTATATAGTCAATTAGCGGCACGGTATGAGAAAGCAGTCGATTTTGAAGGCGCGGGATCGATTACCATACTTGCGGCAACCACGATGCCCGGTGATGATGTTACCCATCCTATTCCTGACAACACGGGATACATTACTGAAGGGCAGTTTTATCTGCGCAACGGAAGAATTGAACCGTTCGGTTCTCTTTCCCGGCTTAAACAGCAGGTCAACAAAGATACCCGCGATGACCAC
>CAZQKT010000132.1:0-9489 GCA_964594055.1 uncultured Spirochaetales bacterium | reverse complement strand
GCTATGTCTGAAATCGATTTCGGACTAAGATTGGTCTTAAACACCCCTTAAATTTTAGGCACTGCACATAACAGCGAGTACCCGGCTCCGCTACACTTTTTCTGAATGAGACTTTTTTCATGCTCCGATATTTGAAAAATATGTAAAATATACTTGACATATAGTAAAATTTTTATTACAATATGTATATAAAAACATACATGTACAGGAGTAAGAAAAATGTCTTATCAGGTAACAAGAACGATAACAAGGAGTCTTTCCGGCGCTGCTGTTTTGATTATTTATCTGTTTCACATCAACAGCAGGTATCAAGCTGGTCTTTTGGCCATGGATGAATACCAATCCTGGGCCCTAATTATGCTTATATTTATCGGAATCGGAATTGCTGTGGCCATTGTGGTGGAAATAGTTTTTCACATTCTATTCTCAATTGGAGTGGCAGTGAAGGAAAGCATAAAAGGAGTCTCCTGTAATGAAGAGGATATAGAAAAAGCCATTAAACAGGAGATGGTAGAGGATGAGATGGCTAAATTGATCGACCTTAAATCGATGAGAGCCGGTTATATTACTGCCGGAATTGGGTTCATTGCTTCCCTGATATTTCTGGCGCTTGATTATCCTGTATTTCTAATGGTCAACATAGTATTTGGTTCTTTTCTTACTGCAGGTATCATAGAGGGGATTGCCCGGCTTTATTATTATAAGAGGGGCGTATAAAATTGGGTAATAAATTTGAGATTACCAATAATATTCGCAAATTACGGTTTTTTGCTGATGAAATGACTCAGCAGCAACTTGCTGAAAAAGCAGGGGTATCACGGCAGACAATTATCGCTATCGAAGGGGGAAAGTATACTCCCTCGTTGGAACTGGCTTTTCGTATTGCCTATGCTTTCAATGTGCAGATTGACGAAGTGTTTGTTTGCCGCGTAATTGAAAATACATAGTGTTCCCCGCCAGGAGAGGTTGACGCCGACTTTTGTTACGGAGCTTGTGTCGAGCCACCCACCTGTGCGCCAAATCCTTCGCGGTGACCGGTGGGCTTTGACTCCATAAAGAAATATCATTTACACTACACATGAGATTATCATAACCAGGAGGATTGCTATGAGTACTTACCAATTTCGTGGAAAAGAGATCGAATGTGTTGAGGGAGATATCGCCGATCAACCCGATATCAATGCGATCGTTAATGCGGCAAATGCTCAGCTTCGTATCGGAGGAGGAGTAGCGGGGGCCATCCATCGCGCTGCAGGTCCGGGATTGGCGGAAGAATGTCGGCCTCTCGCTCCGATACGTCCCGGAGAAGCTGTCATAACAGGCGCGCACAACTTACCGAACAGCTATGTTATCCACTGTCTTGGGCCGATATATGGTGTTGATGAACCGTCTGCAACAATATTGGCAGATTGTTATAAGAATGCTCTCACTTTAGCCGAGCAAAACGAAATTCACTCGATCGCCTTTCCCGCACTATCGACAGGTGCGTTCGGATATCCGTTCGAAGAAGCAACTACCATCACGCTGCAAACAGTTTTTGATGTGCTCCCTGCACTACATGCGGTCCACCGAGTCCGTTTTGTACTTTTTTCTCGAGCAGACAAGAAAAGCTACGAACAGCATATCGAAAAACGGCTGAACTGAATGGCACAATCAAGAGGTATCAGCCGCGTTTTACTCTTCTCCATCCGCTGGTGATTTCTTTTCTTTGAGACTATTGATCATATCCCACATCTTGTCGACGGCGGTCTGTTCGTTTTTGTTTTGGGGTCGTTTCCACGGCTCGAGCACTCGTTCGGTTATGCTTCCGCTTAACGGGGCTTCGGGATACGCGCCGATATCATACACCTCCATTCCTTCGAACTCGACCGGTTCTTCCTGATAACAGGACCATACCGCCTTTCGCACGGTCTCCGGAGTTCCCTTGAACTGCAGGTCTATACACGTAATCTGGTTGCGAAACCGTTCGATATACTCAACCGGTATATTGTAGAGAAGCGGATGCGGTGCGTCGGTCCCGATAATCCGCTTTTTCTCATCAACGCCGTTTTTGAGGAGGGCTTTAAACGCTTCTCCCGTCAAGTGGCCGGGTGATTCAGGACCGGTTAACACAGCATAACGGATATTCGGGTTAGCAATACTATTACAGATTATTTTCTCAAACCCGATGTTCTCCGTCTGTACCGTACCGGAAAGGGCCGCTCCGGATTCGACCCCTACGCGGACAAGTTCTTCGATTTCGTGAGGTATCTCTTCTTCCGGTTTATGGAGGATGACGACCACCGCGACCGGAGAAAAATCGTTCCCCCGCAGATATCTTCCTTCCTCCGGGGGGTAATCGGGATGGGGAGATACTTTATCCATCGCTGGTGTTCTCCTTATAGAATTCTTTGTAGAATTTTTTATATTCTGATCGTACGGCCTGTACGTAGTGGTTTTCGACCGGACTATCACGATTACAAAGGCATCCACTCATAAAATCGTTCCGTAGAGCATTCCGGCTGCTGTGGACATCACTACAACAATGAGCGCGTATACCGCCGTCTTTTTAAGGCCGAGCTCTCCGAGAATGACGAGTAGAGACGGCAAAGACATGGAAGGACCGGCGAGCAACAACGCTAAAGCCGGACCTTGACCCATCCCTGAGCCGATAAGCCCTTGCATGATGGGCACTTCGGTAAGGGTGGCGAAGTACATGAGTGCTCCCGCTATACTGGCAATAAAATTGGAGAGGACCGAGTTGCCACCGACCGCGGCGGCTATCCACTGCTCCGGTATCAAGGCCATGTGCCCCGGCCTTCCCAGCAGGAACCCGGCAACCAGGACCCCGCCGAAAAGCAGGGGTAAGATTTGAACGGCAAAGTCCCGGGTGGCGCCCACCCACTCTTTTAGTTCAGATTTCTTAAACCATCGCACCAAGGAGTAGATCAATACCACCCCGAATATCCCGGTGATAAGATATTTCCAGCGGTAGATGACGTCCCATCCGGCAGCAGTTCCCTTCGAAGGCGCCCAGTTTAAGAACACGAGGATACCGACCATGCTCGCCATATAGATGACGGTTTTCCCGAGACCCCGTTCTTCTTCACCGGCATCTTGGAACATCGCGGTATTCGTGACCCGCTCCGCGTCTTCTTTGCGAAAAATAACGTGCATCAACAAACCTGTGATGAAGGCGAAAACAACCGCTCCGATCGCCCGTGCCAATCCGAGCTGAAACCCCAAGACCTTCGCCGTAAGTATTATCGCTAAGATATTTATCGCCGGTCCGGAATAGAGGAAACTGACCGCAGGCCCGATACCGGCACCTTTCCTATAGATACCTTTGAAAATAGGAAGGACTGTACAGGAGCAGACCGCGAGAATCGTCCCCGAGACTGAGGCCACACTATAGGCGACAAGTTTCGGCGCGTCCGGACCTAAGTATTTGATTACCGATTGCTGGTTTAAGAAGACCAGGATGGCACCGGCGATAAAGAACGCCGGCACGAGACAGAGCAGGACATGTTCTCGCGCGTACTCGGCAAGCATGAGAAACGACTCATGAACTGCCGAGGTAACACGCGGAGAACTCCAGGGTACGAAGAAGGCAATAAGAAAGATACCGGCCAGTACAACGAGTATCCGGTTCTTCTTCTCGCCCCAAAACCTTTTTATCAGTCCTACTTCGGTGTTGCCGTCGGTGTCCGTTTTAACCTCCGCCATTGGTAATTTCTCCTGAAATCTTACCAGTTACCTCACGGATAATTTCCTCCGTTATGTCCGTTTTGCCCTTCTCTATTCCGTAATCCGTTGTTTTGTAATGGGCAAACGGCAGCTTCATTTTCTCGAAAATTTGCTTTCCGCAGGAAATCGGACATCCGTCGATAACAATATTGCAGTCGGCAGCTTTCGCCGATTCAATAAACCCGGACTGTTCCGCCCCTATAGCAGCGAGACAAGTCATTTTTCCGGTCCCCTCCTTCATAAGACGGCGGGACACGGAGTCGGCAAGGTATCCGGTATTGGCCACTCCCGAACACGCATAGAGTAATCGGGTCGGAGCTTCACTTCCGCAACAACATGGCGCCATTTTAGCTACCTCCCTTGATGATTTCTACAATTTCGTCCGCGTTTAGTACTTTTCCGCTCTTTTTGACCTCACCGTCCACGGCAAGACCGGGAGTAACCATGACTCCCATCTCCATAATCTTGTCGAGATCGGTTATTTTTTCGATATCCGCTTCGATACCGGCCTTGGCTACCGCTTCGCGGGCGTTGCTCTCGAGTGCTTTGCATTTAAAACAGCCGGTCCCTAAAATTTGGATTTTCATATCTGTTCCTCCGTCATTATTGTGTTAACTTCTATTTGGCAATATAGCCAAATATTGGGAAAAAGTCAAGTCATACCAACTCCTGAACAATAAGATACACTCCGGCTGCAGTGATTATCCAGCCGAAAATACGCTTTGCTTTTTCAATCCCCCCTGTTTTCTCGTTCCACCGTAAAACGGACCGCACGGTCTCGGTCAGCAGTCCGGCGGCAACAATGACGATGCAATGGCCGAGAGCGAACAGGCCGAAAAGGGAAAAGGCAAAAACAGGGTCAGTACGCGCGTGCTGAAACCCGATTGCGAGCATCGGCGCCATAAACGCAAAGGTACACGGTCCTAAGGCCAGTCCGAAAATCAGCCCGAACAGGAAAGCGGGAAACAGACCCCGTTTGTTGATCGCAGGATGTACGGAAAAATTAAACAGATCAAACGGAAGAATTCCCGCCAAGTAGATTCCGAAAAAAACAAGAAACCCGCCGACGACATACGTTACCCAGGGGCCCGTATTACCTGCTATTCTCCCCAACAGAGAGGTGATAACACCGATTATAAGCAGGGTAAGGAGTATCCCTAACGCAAAGAGGAGCGCCATTATGCCCGCTTTCTTTTTCGTCCCGTTACTTTGCGTAGCAATATGCCCCATGATAAGCGGAATACCGGCGAGATGGCAGGGACTCAACACGATACTCAACACTCCCCAGAGAAAAGAAGCAATGAGCGCAAAAAACAGTGAAGCCTCGAGCATCATGGTCAACCGGGTGAATAGCTCGAGCATCAGTTCGTTACCCCTTTTTGCTGTAATATTTTTACAACCTCTTCATACGGATAAAACCCCTCATGTCGGTGATACTCTTCCCCGTTTTCATCGAGGAATACCTGGGTGGGGATAACCCGTATTCCGTATTCCCGGGCTTTATCTGCGTCCTTCTCCGTCCATACATCGTAGAAGACGACTTTCACATCATTGGGAAAGTTTTCCTCGAGCTTGTCCATCACCGGCTGCATCATCTTGCAGGGGATGCAATCGACCGAGCCCAATTCGATAAAGGTCACTTTAGCCGAATTAGACGAATCAGCGCTGCCGGTTTCGCTCTCTGTCTTGGTTTTACTGCATCCAACCGTCAGAAAAAGCAATATAAGAAATAGTCCCGATAAACGAAATAAGAATCTCTTGTGGTCCATGTAATCCTCCGGCAGTAATTTGATTTTTGGCCATATTACAAAATAGTCGAATGAATTGTCAATCAAGTTATTGGCGGTATTGCCAAAAAAGCAATAATGAGTATACTGGTCGGAAAAGTAAGGAGGAGAATTACATATGGAACAGTTTGATGATCGAAGCGCGAAAAGCATGGGATTTTTCGAACGCTATCTAAGCCTATGGGTTATACTTTGTATAGGAATAGGGATTCTTCTCGGCCGAGTTGCCCCCTCTTTCGCCGAGACCCTCGACGGGTTTGCCATTTATGTCAATAAAGCGCCGGTCATATCCATCCCGATTGCGATCTGTTTATTTTTGATGATGTATCCGATTATGGTCAAAATCGATTTCACCGAAGTCGTCAAGGCCGGAAAAAGCGGGAAACCGGTCGGATTGACGTTGTTCCTCAACTGGGCGGTGAAACCGTTTACCATGTACGGGATCGCTATATTGTTTCTCGGCGTGCTCTTTCGTGCGTTTATAGGCCCGGAAGCAGTCGACCTGGTGAAAATGCCCTTAGGAATGGATCTACCGGTGGGCGCGGAGTACGGATCCGGGATCGTGGTCATGCAGGAAGGGGTTAAAATGCTGCAGGTCCCACTGTGGCGCAGTTACCTTGCCGGCTGTATCCTCTTAGGCATTGCCCCGTGTACGGCGATGGTATTGGTGTGGGGCTACCTTGCCCGCGGGAACGACGGGCTTACCCTGGTGATGGTGGCAATCAATTCCCTTACCATGCTGGTTCTCTACGGGCTTTTAGGCGGATTTCTCTTAGGTGTCGGTAAACTTCCTGTCCCCTGGCAGGCGCTGGTACTCTCAATTGCGATTTACGTAGCGCTTCCTCTTGTTGCCGGATATTTTTCGCGCAAATGGATTATTCGAAGACGGGGAATCGAGTGGTTTAAAGAAAAGTTTCTCCACGTTTTAACACCTATTACCATCATCGCCTTACTCATCACCCTTATCCTGTTGTTCTCGTTTAAAGGTGATATTATCGTTAGAAAACCGCTAACAATTTTATGGATCGCTGTTCCGCTTTTTATTCAAACCAATTTGATATTCTGGCTCGGATACGCGGGAGCAAAACTGCTCAAGCTCCCCTATGAATACGCCGCTCCCTCGGCGATGATCGGGGCGTCGAACCATTTCGAAGTGGCGATTGCTACCGCGACAATGCTTTACGGATTAGGTTCCGGTGCAGCTTTGGCTACCGTGGTCGGCGTTCTTATCGAGGTCCCGGTCATGTTGATGCTCGTCGGTATCTGCAAGCAGACAACGCACTGGTTTGACAAGAAAAAGGCAGTGTAGAGGTTTATGCGCTATGACGGATCAATAGGCTGTTTTACGGTCGATACACAAGGCAGGCTTGTTCTACCGGACAGCGAACGGAACAAACTTCGTTTAAACCCGGGAGATAAACTCTATTTCGAAACCGGGGAGAACGGGACCTACCTGCACCGTCCGGTATCACAACTTGCCAAAATCTATGTAGAACCTACTAATAGATGCAATCTTGCCTGTTCGACCTGTATCCGTCATGCGTGGGCCGAGCCGAGCATGCATATGGAGTACGCGATCTTTGAAAAAGTATTGTCCGCTGTCGACCGGCTTTCGGATCCGCCGACGATCTTTTTCGGCGGATTCGGCGAGCCTTTATTTCATCCGGATATTGTTTCCATGGTCACGGATGCAAAGCAAAAGAAATGTAGAGTAGAGTTGATTACAAACGGGGTCTTACTCGAGGAGAACATGGCGCATGGGTTATTACAGGCGGGACTTGATTTTCTCTGGATCTCACTAGACGGGTCGAGTCCCGAGACTTACGCTGATGTGCGGCTCGGTAATGAATTACCGCGGATCCTCGAAAATCTGAAACGGCTTCGCCGAATAAAATATCATTACCCGACCCAATCTCCCCATTTGGGTATTGCGTTTGTTCTTATGAAGCGCAATGCATCGGATCTGCACAATGTGGTCCGGTTGGCTTTTCAGTTAGGCGCGGAAGAAATCATGGTAACGAATGTTCTCCCCTACTCCGAAGAAATGAAAAATGAAATCCTGTATACCAGGAGCATGTCGATGTATCAACCACGGGCCCGGAGTATTAATTTACCCCGCCTCGATTTGACGACGATCAACGTTGAGAACATTCGCGAAGTATTCTCTCTTTTCGAACTTTCCGAAATCAATGGGAATCGGTTCCCATCACCGTACAACACCTGCCCGTTTGTTGAACGGGGAAGCACGAGTGTTCGTTTCGACGGGAAGGTAAGTCCCTGTCTCTCCCTCTTGCACGATCACACGAGTTACCTTGATCAAACCAAACGGGACATAAAGAGCCATTTTCTCGGAGACCTCGCCACAGAAGAGCTGTTAACCGTGTGGCGCTCATCCGGCTATATGAAGTTACGGGAACGGCTGTTCGAATTCGATTTTTCTCCGTGCACTGTCTGCAATAGTTGCGAGTATGTCGAATCGAACGATGAAGATTGTTTCGGCAGCGAATCTCCCGCCTGCGGAGGATGTCTCTGGGCCCAGGGTTTCATCCAGTGTCCGTAACGGAAACGATAATGGAGCTTACCACCGAAAATGACAGTTCCTATCAGTCATAATAGTGGTCGATATACTCTTGCAGATTGAGACCTTTCTCTTTTGTTTCCTGTGAGATGAGATATCGCGCGATATGTATCTGCTGCAATCCAGGATCACCTGGAAATTCTTGTTCAATCTTCTCTTTTATTTCTTTCGCTATTTTCATCCTGGTATTTTCCATAAGCATTATCCTCACAATAATTCTGCCGGAGTCATTATCTCCACATGCTTGTAGTTATTTTTCCCATTAACCATAGAAACAATATCCTTAGTCTTTCTCCTTACAATATGCCGAAAATTCCAGCTTGCGACAATGTCGAGATTGTTAACCACAGCTATAGCAATATGGTAAGCGTCCTCTATATAATTCCCTGAAATAGCCTCATATCGAATATATTCTTCTGTGAGTTGTTGAACAGCGCTTGTTGAAGGCACTATTGTGATTTCAGAGACTTGTTCTTGCATCTTCTCCCGTAGGTCTTTGTCCGGGGTTTTATCAATTTCTATACGTGTTAGGTTTGAGATAAACACTTCATATTCGTCGATTTTCGAGAAAAACTCTTTGGTAAGTTCTTGCCTTTCCGGATTGCGAACATCAAAAAGAGCCGAAAAAACCGATGTATCAAGATATATTCGCATAACAGATTCTGCCTCTCGAGGACCATTTTATCTGAAAGTATAACAAAAAATCATCTTTTAGTCCTGAATGGTTAACACTGCATAGTGTTGTTTTTATAATTTATACAAAGGGGACCTACGGCGTGTGCATACGCTGCGGGAATAACATCCCCACCGAACGCCTTAAACCCGTTCCGGAAGCACTTGCCTGCCTCCGCGTTGATCTCATAAATGGGACTTGCCGTCGACATCCATTTGTTTCCTCTGCTTTTTGTCCAATTGAGAGAGGACCTTCTTCTCTAAAAAAGCAAGTGCTTCTTCCTTGTCGCGGTCGAGAACAATCCTGTTCATCTCCACGATGTCTTGTTCCGTTACTGTAAATGCGATTCTATCCATATCTTTAATCCTCATCTGCCGTTGCCGCTTGACTGCTACCGTCCGTCACGCCTCAAAAGCAATCGAACAGTCCCGCGGCAGGGCGAGCCCCGCGGCCACCTGCATCGATTTAAACAATCCGGCGGGCACAACGCATCCGCTGCAGCACCCTTTAAGGTTTTCTTTGACAATCGTATGAAGCTCGCCGTCAAATCCTTGCTGTATTTCGTTATAAGCATCGAGTTCTTTCAAGTCGCATGCCATCTTTTTAATAGTATCGCATTCACTCTGCACTTTCAAAGTTACGAATTGATAATCCCTGACTTCGGCTTCTACAGCGGCTTTAAAACCGCACACCCCCGGATGTATTTCAGTTCGTATCATATGCTT
>CAZQKT010000131.1:0-9505 GCA_964594055.1 uncultured Spirochaetales bacterium | reverse complement strand
AAATCCACGATTTCGTCGTACATCTCCGGGCGGCGGTCACGGAAGAACTGCCAGCCGTCCCGCACCTCTCTGATCTGTTCGAGATCGAGGTCTGCAACAACGATCTCGTCCTTGTCCGTGCTTCCCTTGGCAAGAAACTGTCCCTTGGGGTCGCAGAAATAACTCGAGCCGTAGAACTCACCGAACTCCCACGGTTTTTCTAGTCCTACCCGGTTGTTCGCGCCCACGAACACCCCGTTCGCAACCGCCTGGGCCGGCTGTTCGAGCTCCCACAGGTATTGGGATTTACCCGAAGTCGTTGCCGACGGGTTAAAGAGAATTTCTGCTCCGTTTAATGCGAGAATTCGGGCACACTCGGGGAAGTGGCGGTCGTAGCAGATGTAGATACCGATCTTGGCATATGCGGTTTCGAAAACTGGAAAACCGAGGCTTCCCGGTTTGAAGTAGAACTTCTCCCAGAAACCGGGCCAGGTGTGGGGAATATGGATTTTCTGCATCTTTCCCATGTAAGAACCGTCTGCGTCCACGACGGCGGCGGTGTTATAATACACCCCTTTTTGCACCATTTCGTAGATAGGAATGACCATGACCATCTTATATTTTTTAGCATACTCGGCCAGTCTGTTTACCGTGGGTCCGGGGACCGGTTCTGCAGTCTGATACCATTTAATGTCCTGTTCCGCGCAGAAATAGGGGCCGTGAAAGATCTCCTGGAGACAGAGGACCTGTACTCCTTTTTTCCCCGCCTCTTCGATCATGGGGATGTGTTTTTCGATCATCGCCTCTTTGATTTCTTCGACTGAACCCTCATGTTTCGGGTTCGAAGCTTGAATATGCGCGCATTTTACAATTCGTTCCATAACATACAACTCCTTCCTTACTTGTTTTATATACTGTGCTTCTCACATTTCAATAGGGCTTCGTTTAACAAATTTACCCCGTCCTTTCTCGCCGGTAAAATCGACGTGGTCGTTCTTCCACTCGGCCACTTTCACGCCCCGGGAAAAAACCATTGTGGGCATTCCCTGGACTTCCCACCCTTCAAAGGGAGTGTAATCGATATTCATGTGCAGCTTGCTCTGGGTGACGGTAAACTTCCGGTTCGGATCGAAGACCACGACATCCGCGTCCTTTCCGACACAAATATCACCTTTCTCGTTCAGACCGAACATCTTTGCTGTTGTCGTAGAAAGGACATCGACCATTTTTTCAAGGGATATTCTCCCTTTGACTACCCCTTCGGTGTGCATCATCATGAGAAGTGTTTCAATTCCGGGTGCCCCGTTGGGAATTTTTTTATAGTCGTCCTTGCCGAACATGTCCTTCTTTCCTTTGAAGTCGAACGGACAGTGGTCGGTCGCCACGACCTGGATATCGCCTCTGTTGATTCCCCGCCAGAGCGCATCGTTGTTCGGTTTTTCCCGCAAGGGAGGAGACATGACGTATTTTGCTCCTCCAAAATCCGGTTCATTGTACCGTTCCTCCGAGAGGAGGAGATACTGGGGACAGGTTTCCGCGAACATCTTCACCCCCTTGTCTCGTGCTTCTTGGATCCGGGTCAGCCCCACTTCCGATGAGAGATGGACCACATACATTCTCGATCCGGTAAGCTCTACCATCTTCGAAGCACGGGCAACCGCTTCTTCCTCTGCAATCGGAGGACGACTTTTAGCGTGGTAATACGGGGTAAGGGTCCCTTCCCGTTCGAACAGTTCGTTCATGTGCTGGATGATATAGACATTCTCCGCATGCACCTGTACCAGACCGCCGTACTTTTTGGTCTCTTCTAAGAGTTTGATCATGGTCGCATCGTCGACCCGAAAGTCGTACACCATAAAAATCTTGAAGCTCGGGGTCCCGTACTCCTCAGCCGCATTTTTTACCTCATCAACCACTTCCGGACGCGGGTCGGTAATCCCGGGATGGAGGGAGAAATCGATTGCCGCTTTCCCTGCCGCCCATCCTTTCTTTCTCTCGACAGTGTCATTTATCGATTCTCCTTTTGCCTGCAGTGCAAAATCTACGAGTGTCGTCACACCGCCGCAGGCCGCAGCCACTGTTCCCGTTTCATAATCGTCCTGCGCATTCGTACCCATAAACGGCATGGAGATATGGGTATGCGGATCGATTATTCCGGGGAGAATATAATTGCCCTTCGCATCGACTACCTCGTCGGCGCTGCCCGGATCGAGGTCATTCCCGATCTGGGTTATTTTCTCACCGTCTAACAGTACATCACCGTTATAAGAACCGGTGGAAGTAACAATTTTTCCATTTTTTAATAACGTTTTCATAATACCTTCTCCTTAGTAAATCTCGTTCGCTTATATGTATTCTCCGACAATGAGCTCCCGCTTCGTGGATGTATTCTCGTCCCATTCACTCTCATATCCTTTGCCGAATTGATCGTGCTCTTTAAACAGGATTTTCCCCGGAGTAATACAGCCGGCTACCGGACACACGTGCAGGCAGAGTTGGCATCCGACACACTTATCCTCATCGACCGACGGTTTTCGGTTTTCTTCGTCCCATTCTATTGCCTGGTGGGCCCCGTCCATACAGGAGATATAACAACGGCCGCACCCGATACATTTTTCTTCATCGATCTGGACCTGGACCTTGAAATCCCGGTCGATGTGGTCGGCGCTGACGATATTGGGAAGGGCAATGCCTACCAATTCATCGAGTGATTTCATCCCTTTCTCCGCAAGGTAGAGGGAGAGCCCGGTTATCATGTCCTCGACAATCCGGTATCCGTACTGCATAATAGAGGTCGTAAACTGTACGTTTCGCGCCCCTACCATAATAAACTCTGCCGCGTCTTCCCAGGTCTCGATTCCGCCGATGCCGCTTAACGGGATGTCTTTGAGCTCTTCCGCCTGGGCGAGCTGGGCGATAAACCGAAGGGCAATCGGTTTGACGGCCTTTCCGGAATAGCCGGATATCGATGATTTCCCGTTGACGACCGGCAGACAGGTGAACTTGTCGAAATCGAGTCCGGTAATGGATTTAATGGTGTTGATCGCAGATATGGCGTGTGCTCCTGCTTGCACGGCAGCGATGGCCGGTTCTTCCATCCGCTCGATATTCGGAGTCATCTTCGGCATTACCGGAAGATCGGTGGCGGAAAGGGTCGCTTTGGTAAAGCGTTGGATCAATTCCAGGTTGGCCCCGACGTCCGAGCCCATATTCTCTTCGTCCATTTGAGGACAGGAAAAATTGCACTCGATGATATCTACTCCGGCCTCGGTAACGTCTCCGGCGAGAAGCTTCCAGTCCTCTTCGTTCATGCCCATAATTGAAGCGATGACTACCTTGTCAGGGAAATCCTTTTTGAGCTGTGCCAAATACTCGAGGTTCTTCTCATACGGTTTGTCGGAGATCATCTCCATATTTTTAAACCCGATAAACGGGGTCCGTTCTTTGGCGGTCTGATCAAAACGGGGAGAGCACTCATTGGGAATATACGTCCCGATGGTCTTAAAGACCACCCCTCCCCCACCTGCTTCGAAGTACCGTTTACACATATCATAACTGCTTCCAACCGGGGAAGATGAGAGAAAGAATGGATTCTCACATTTTACCCCGCAGAAATCTATAGAAAGATCAACATGTTTTGCCATAATCAGGTGCCTCTCTTTTTGCTCAAATATTCGTCAATGCTTTCCGCCGCCTGCTTGCCCGCTGCTACGGCATTGACGACCGTTTTTTGGGAACCGGCAACAATATCACCGGCAGCGAAAATGTCTTCGATAGTGGTCCGATAGTTCTCTTCATCGACAACAACAAACTTCTGGTGTTCGCTGAAATCGAGTTTACCGAAACCGGCCAAATCCTCAGGCTGCTGCCCTATGGCGAACACTATTTTGTCCGCTTCGAGCCGGATCGTCGACGAGTCCCGAAATCCTTCACCTTTTATCCCGGTCACTTTTCCGTTCTCTCCGATTATTTCAGCCGGTTTGAACTCCCAGTAAAAACGGATGCCGATCGACTCACAGTGACTCACCTCTTCAACAGTACCGGGCATCTCTTCCCTGGTACGCCGGTAGAGTACCGTAGTCTGGGCACCGAGACTCTTTGCTGTCGTGGCACAGTCTAAGGCAACGTCTCCGCCGCCGATTACGACCACTTTGTTCCCGACATCGACATTTCCCTCTTTGGACCGCGCCTCCGCTAAGAAGGGGAGGGCTGTTGTTACACCATTCAAATCGGTCCCGGAGATGTCGACTGTTTTCGGTGCTTGCAGTCCGGTACCGATCAGGAACGCTTTGAACCCTTTATTGCGCAAGTCAGCCACAGATATATCTTTACCTACTTTGGTGTTGTACTCGAAGGTGACACCTACATTCTCGATGTATCCGACCTCTTCGTCGACGACATATTGCGGCAGCCTTCCCGGCACGATTCCGTAACTGAGAATACCGCCGGCTTTGCCCTTCTCCTCGAAAACGGTCACGTCATACCCTTTCAAGGCGAGTGCCGCCGCAGCGGCTAAAGAACCGGGCCCTGAGCCGATCATCGCCACTTTTTCCTTGGCAATGGGGACCGGGTCTAAGACTTGGAACTTCGTTGCCGCCTCATAATCGGTAGCAAACCGCTGCAGTCTGCCTATTTCTATCGGACGGTCGATCCCGGTCCTCGAACACGCCTCTTCACAGAGCCGCTCGACCGGACAGATGCGGCCGCAGATACCGCCTAAAATGTTGTTCGTACGTATTGTAACTGCTGCCCCTTTGAAGTTGCGGAACCTTATAGATCTAATGAAACTTCCCGGGTCAGTTCCGGCAGGACAGTCCCTGCTACAGGGCGCATCGTAGCAGAGCAGACAGCGGGAAGCTTCTTCTACTGCCGTAATCGGAGTGAAAGGCGGGACCACCTCACTCATATATTGTTGTTTTGTATCTTGGTTCACAATACAAACCCCCTCGTGTTGTTTACAATAGACAAGCCTATGTCAAAGAAACTCAATTATAACAAAAAATGTGTATGGTGCCAATGAAAAGAATTGTCAAGGCGGGATTTCAAGAAGCGATAGTTTTGCGCTCCCACTGGATGAGCCCCAATGCACCGAAAACAATGACTGCTCCGATAATGGTAACCAACGTAGGTTTCTCACCTAAAAGGAGGACCGAAAGCACGGCCCCGAAAATCGAAATAAGAAATTTGAATCCGGCGGCGGTGGCTACCGGCATGTAAATGAGGGCCCGGTTGAAGAGCAGATAGGGTATCACTGTACTGACCACTCCGAGAAACAGTAGAATAGCTATATCACTCGGGGTGAAGGAAAAGATGGTTTGAATGGGGGAGCCGGCCAAAAAGATAATCGGAAAGAGAACAGCGGTCCCGAACAAAAACGCGACCGTCGTAGCAATAACGCTTCCGTACAGCTGGATATACCGCTTCATAAAGATGTTGAAGGTGGTCATTGCAATTGCTGAGAGGATGACCAAGATATCCCCCCAGAGTTGGGTAGAAGTAAACGAAAGCGTACTGAAATTACCGCCGGTTGCAATGAGGATGATACCCCCGAAACCGATAATTGCTCCGATCATGCTCGTCTTTGAAAAATCTTCTTTAATAAAAAGCGGGGCCAAAAAAACTGCCGAAATGGGCTGTCCGTTGTTGAGAATCGAAGCGTGGACCGAACTGGAGAGGTGGATTCCGGATATGAGCAGAATCGAAAACGCAACAACCCCGATCATACTCATAAGCCAGAGACCGCCCAGTTCCCGGCGGGGGATACGGAGATCACGCTTACTCTTTTCACGTAAAAAGAGCGGTATCATAAAGAGCAAAGCCACAAAATAGCGTAAAAAAGCAAGCAATAAAGGACCGACTTTTTCTACGATGGATTTAGAAGCGGGGAATACAGTGGCCCAGCAGAACATCACTAGAACCAAAACCAGCTTCCACAGGTTTTTTTTTGTTATCATATTCGTTCCCTCCCCGCCTTTTGTTTTCGGCTCTGGATACTAATGATGGCAGCAACAACGACGGCCATCCCGACCAGTACCGCCGGGGCAGGGCGCTCCCCTAAAAAGAGTATGGCAAAAAGTGATCCGAATACCGGGATAAGAAACTTGAAACTGAGCGCAACCGAGACATCGAGATACCGGAGTGAGGCATTAAAGAGCTGTAAGGTAACTGCTGTTCCGATAATCCCAATGTAGAGAATAAAAAGAACAACCCGGACTGAAAAACCCTGGATTATCGACCGGAGATCGGCAGTAAAAAGGGCAATAAAGAAAAGAACGACCGTGCCAAAACAGAATGAAATGATCGTTGCGATAGTACTGCCGTACTTATGTACGTACTGTTTGATAAAAATACTGTACAGAGACATTGATAATGCACCTAAAAGGAGAAATAAATTCCCGACAAATACGTTCTCTCCTAACCGTACCGCCTCGAGATTGCCTCCGGTCACAACAAGGACGATTCCCGCCACCCCGATAAAAGCTCCGATTAAGCCCACAGCGGAAAATCGTTCTCGAATAAGGATGGGCGCCAAAAAAATGGTGAAGATCGGCTGTGTATTGGTGAGAATTGAACTGTTTACTGCAGAAGAGAGATCAATGCCCAAAAACAGGAAGGTGGAAAACCCGGTAACTCCCACAAGGCTCAAAATACTCATGAAAAAAACGTCACGGAGATTTGGTCGTACCGGACTTCCCTGCCCCCCGTGCACCCGTGATGCACGGACCCGCCTTTCCCACAAGAGAAAAGGCAGAAGCCCTGCAATTCCCACTGCGTGCCGGAAAAAGGAAAGTACGATCGGGGTAACGTTACCGACAATCGCCTTTGAAGCGGGATAGAGCAGCGCCCATCCCAGCATTACCAATGGGAGGACCAGTTTCCATACTGTGGTTTGTTTCATGTCTGAATAAAATTTTCTTTTATCGCCTGCACCCATCGGGCAGGATGGGGAATACGGAAAGCGGCACGGTCCACCTTTCCTTCCGTATTGATGAATACAATGGCCAACACGTTTTGATGGAGCGCTTTTCCCTTATGATTGTCGGTTACTTCGATGTTGGTGATGGTCCCGCCCGGAATAAAAAGCTCCCGCCCCGAGTAGCGGGCCCGGTAGTAGAGTCCGTCCTTGTGGAGCACCATTGCCCCGGAACTGTTGAGCAGTTTTCCCGGTTCACTTTCCAGACCGAAATAGTTAATACCGAAACTCATAAGACGGATTTCATCCCGGTCGAATTTATCCATGATCCGTTTTATTTCGATTCGCCGCATAACCGCCAAGAACACGATAACGCCGAAAAAGACGAGCGCAAAAAAAAGCCAGCTGTACTGTGAAGAGTTGGTAATGATGTCTTCCATCGGCCGGTTACTCCATCTTCGAAAGATACCGTAGTACACGCCAAAAAGCAATACGGTAAAAAAGACCGTTTTTTACCCCTACCGCTTTGAGAAAATCTTCCGCAATAAAATAATTCGACTTTCCTTTTTCCCGGAGACTGCGGATATGTTCCTTGTTCATGTCGAGCAGATATTTGAGGGGGCGGTCTTCTTTTTTGCGGGAAAGAACGATGACGATCACACCGATTCCGACCGAACAGAGCACGGTTACAAGAAGATCGTATGAGGGGTCTTCAATTATATGTCGAAGCAGGGAATTGGGATTTCCTACATTGAAAATGAGATAAAATGTTGTGACCATTAAAACGGCCAACACCGCATAAAGTGCTTTGTGAATAATTTGTTTATTACTGTCTTGCATTATCGTTATCGAAAAAAGGATATGGGGTAGAAAACCCCATATCCTCGATGTTACTGAAATTAAGGAAAAATCAAAAAGTTGCGAAACTATTCGATAATAACTTTTCTCTCTTCTCCAACTTCCATCTTGGCCCATTCGGCTTCCGCCTTCTCCCAGGCCTCATCAGTTGCCTCACTTTCCCATACTTCCAGACCACGTTCCGCCCTCGTTGCTCCAGGCAGAACATTATCTAAAACAATAGCAACAATCGCGGTAACCGCCATTCCGGTCGTAAGGATCGTCTGCAGAATACTTCCTATAACCTGCGCACCCTGACCGGCGGCAGACCAGTCGATAGCGGCAACATTGAAGTGTGCCGGAAAGCTCAATCCTGCAAAGAAGGAAATACCGATAATAAACAAGTTCCTCGCGTTGTTAAGATTGACGAACTGAAGGTTCGACAATCCGACGGCCGCGATAAGACCGAAGAGTCCGACAAACATCGAACCGACTACCGGCTGGGGAAGTGTCGCCAGGGTCGCCCCGAACTTCGCAAACAGAGGAAGAATGAGCATAATGACCGCTCCGGTGCGGACAACACGCCGGCTTGCGACACGGGTAAGGCCTATGGCCCCGATATTTTCCGAGTAGGAAGTGGTCCCGTTTGCAGTCTGGAAAAAACTGGCGATAAGACAACCCACACCCTCGGCACCGAGACCGCGGGAGATCATTTTTTCGGTAGGTACCGGCCCTTCGGCCATTCGAGCGCAGGAATAATAATCTCCAATAGACTCGACCATAGACCCGAGATATCCGGCCAGCATACCGAGAGAACCGGCCAAGGTAATGTCCATCAGCTGCGGAGCTCCCCATTTAAAGGGAAGAGCGGGCCTGAGTGAGAACCAGGGTGCCGCATTAATGAGACCGAGCTGCCCGCCGAGGTTCGCCGGGTTCCCTTCCGGTATCCATCCGGCTACCGTGCCGATAAACGCGCAAATCCACCCGGTAAGTATTGCCAACAGGACCGGAAAGAGTAAAAACACCTTGGATTTTCTCGAAAACACCTGCGAATAGAGGATCAGTGCGCCTAAGGTAATAAGCGAGATGGCCCAGTTGCCCGCCATCCAAGGGGCCCCGATGCCGTAGAGGGCCAATCCGATCATCGCAATGGTCGGACCGATAGCAATAGGACTGATTGCCCGTTTTACATACCCCATTAATCCGGTGTACCCTAAAACGATCTCGAACACAGAGGCGAACATGACCGCGGCGGAAACCTGCTGCATGCCGACTTCCCAGCCGAGACCTCTTGCTGCGACCATTCCGACGATAGCGAACATCGGTCCTAAGAAAGAAAACGTCCCCCCCTGGATGATAGGGAGTCTGTTTCCAATCGGTGACTGCTGAATCAACGTTGCAATTCCGGAACAGAAAAACATTGTCGAAATAAGCAGAGCGAGTGCTTCCTGAGGCATTGGAATTCCGTTCTGTTCAAACGCTCCGGCAACAATAAACGGGATAAGAACCGTTGCGCCGAACATCGTTAAATACTGCTGAATGCCTAAGAGAATCGATAGTCCCATTTTGGGCCGGCTTCCGATCGGGTAGACTACCCAACCTTGCGCCTGGACCTGCCCATTTTCATTTTGCGCGTCACTCATAAGCAACTCCTTTTATGGATACGTATAATTAAGGAACAAGATAGGACATTATAAAAGACCTACTCAGAGAACACAAGAGATTTTTTAAAATTTTGTTAGAATGATAATCGCCGGATCGCAGTACTTATTTGCA
>CAZQKT010000130.1:0-9786 GCA_964594055.1 uncultured Spirochaetales bacterium | reverse complement strand
GCCTGTTGTAAATCGCCCCTTATAAAGTCCGTCAAAAAGGGTATCAAAAAAGCCCGGGGAGTTCCCGGGCTTTTTCATCTGATTAGGCTTGGGTCTCGTTACCCTTTTAGTCTTCCCACGTACTCTTTCCCTTTCCTGTTTTGGAAATGAAAACGCCGAGGACTACTGCAAATAGTGCCCAGCCGATAATAATGGTTAATATTGCACCTGTAGTCATATCTCTATTCCTCCTTCTTCCCGTCCGGAGTTCTGGTCTTAAAGCTCTGGAACACAAAACTCAGGATCAAGGTTACGACAAGGGAGACCCAGATCATCGATGCTGCCCAAAGCGGGTACCCTTCATAGGGGCTTGCAAGGTCCTTCATGAATCCGCCGTAGATGACGACAAACAGAAGGCCTGCGGGGACGATAATTTTTAACATCCAGTCTACCCAGGGGCCGACCTTGAAGTCTGATGTTGCGTTAAGATGTTCCCGGAGGTTCTTCGCTCCGAATTTCCATCCGACAACGATACTTGCCAACGCACCTGTTATAAGCAGACCGTAGAATGCATTAGCGCGGTCGATGATATCGAGCCAGTACAGACCGCCCTTTGTCGTGTAGAGGATACCGACTGCAAAGCCGACGATACAGACGATCAGGGTCGCTTTTTTCCCGCTCAGTCCGAACTTATCTTTTAGCGGTGAGATGACCCCGCCGTGGGCGAGAAAGAACGCCGAGTCGATTCCTAAGAAGAAAAGGGTCAAGAAAAGGAGTACTCCGATAATCGGTGCACCTGCCGGGATCATGGAAATACCGACCGGAAGGGTCACGAACGCCAAGCCGAGACCGGAGGCGCTTACTTCTTCGATCGGAATACCTAAAGCACCCATGATGAATCCGACGATGCTGAACACTGCAAAGCCTGCAAAAAAACTGGTGGCACAGTTCGCGAAAGAAGTAATGACCGCGTTGTTTGATATGTCCGCTTTTTTTGCAATGTAGCTTCCGTATGCGAACATACCGGCCATCCCTAAGGAGAGGGTAAACGCAATCTGGCTGAATGCTGCAAACCATACCTCCACGTTGCCCAATTCGGAGAAATTCGGTGTAAGGTAGTAGTTTAGACCGGCAACTGCTCCCGGGAGGGTAAGCCCTCGAATTGTAATGATTACCAGCAGTACCCAGGGGATACTGACCGTCCAAATGGCCACTTTACCAATCGTTCCTGCACCTTTCCACATAATCAAATAGAGTATAATCCAGATGATTGCCAGCAGGAGAAGGGTAAGCCCGACCGGAGCGCCCAACTGTCCGGGACCGTCCGATAGCTGCAGAATCGTTCCGAAAAAGAAATCTCCTGCTCCTCCGGCACCTTCTGCTCCCACTCCCCAGGCCATGGTGAGAGAGCTGATCGCGTACCGCAGAGACCATGCCATAACTACCGCGTAGTAGGAGACGATGAGAAAAGCAACAAAAACAGGCCACCAGCCGACCCATTCCCATTTTTTCCCGATGCCCCGGAATACACCGGGAGCACTTTTTTGAAAGTAGTGTCCCATGCCGAACTCCATCATCAGCCATGGGATTCCCATGACAATCAAGCCGACTATCCAGGGAATCAAGAATGCACCGCCGCCGTATTCGTACGCAATGTACGGGAACCGCCAAATATTTCCCAAGCCGATGGCGGACCCTATAGCGGCGAAGAGAAAATGTACCCTACTTGTCCAACGTTCTCTTCCTGCTTCTGCCATAAAACACCCCTTAAAAAAAATTTTGTTATGAAGCAAATAATGCGCCTACAATGATATACGATATTGATGAAAAGTCAAATAAAAAAAAATTGTTATTTTTTTATTTTAATTGTTTGGTTTTCATTCCCAAATAGCGGTAGAGGGCAAAAAGGGCGGCGCCGTACGCTTCGTCGTAGGGCGAGTAATCGACATAAACGGTCTCATACTGTTCGGTCATGATCGGAATCACTTTTCGGGATATGACCTGGTTTACCGGTTCTCGGAAAAACTCTTTGAATACCGCGCCATAGCCTGAGATAATCACTTTGGAGGGATTAAACAGCTTTATAATAATCGAGCAGGCATCTCCTATAAACTCTCCAATGTCGAAAAGGGTAGATTGTGCCAGCCGGTCTCCGCTGTTCGCAGCTTCAAGAATTGCCTCTATGGTCAATTCCGGGGCCCCCGGTTTTGTATATTCCTGCAGGGATGAAATGACCCCTTCGTGGAGCCTTTCACGAATGACCCGGATAATTCCGGGTTTCGAAACAACGGTTTCTAAGCACCCCACATTCCCGCAGCTGCACCTGTAATTGTTATTTCCATGAGCAATATGGCCGATTTCCCCTGAAATTCCTTGCTCTCCGCGGTACAAATTGTTTCCGACAACAATTCCTGCACCGAGGCCGAGGCCGATGTAGAGAAGAACGAAGTTTTCCGCATCTTTACCGTGCCCCTTGATGTTTTCGTAGAAAGCGAGAAGGCGGGCTTTGTCTTCGATAAATACGGGGACCTTAAGCCGTTGTTCCATGATTTCCGCAAGGGGGATGTCCCGCACACCTCCGACCTGCAGTCCGAGAAGCCAGATGCCCCGTTCTTCGTCGGTAATTCCGGCTAGAGCAAGGGTTATCGAGCAGATGCATCGTCCCTGCTTTTCAAACTCGGACAGTACACGAGAGATTGATGTATCGAGGTGTTCGACTAAAATATCTACATAATGGTGCGGATCATGTGCTTCCTCGAGAGGAATTTGTTCTTTATATATGATTGTCTTAGAAGCATCGATACCGATTATGCGAAGGCTTGCTGAATCGACGGAAACACCGAGAGAGTAGAACCGAGAAGGATTGAGGTCGTAGAGAATAGACGGTCTCCCTGTCTTTATTTGCAGTTTCCCCGCTTTTATAATAAGCCCATTTTTTTCCAGCTCGGTTAATATGGAGGATGTTTTCAATAAACTCAAACCTACTATATCTGCAAGACCGATTCTCGTGGGCGTTGTCATTGAAAAGAGGGCCTGCAGTGCGTTGAATTCCTGATGGCCGAGCTCTTCAGTTACTGGTTTCATGTTCGTTCCCTGTTCTGGTTTTGAATCATATCATACCATACTTATATAAAAAAAGCACGAAAATTATATGTTAAACTAATATTATAATAAACAGAGCAAATTAACACCGTCAAATCCTCGAAATTAAGAAAAAATTGTTTTTAATTGTTGACGATTTTTTAAAAGCCGTGCTACTATGTGTAATAACCTTACAATGCTTTCAGTAAGAGGAGGAAGAGTATGAAAAAAGCATTACTATTTTTAGCGGTTCTGGTTTTGATTACCGGCTTTGTGTGGTCGGAAGGAAAACAGGAATCTGCTAAAAAACAAACATTGAGCATCATCTGTTTTCAGGGGTACGCCGAAGAACAATGGGTGGAACCGTTCGAGAAAGAGAACAACTGTGAAGTTAAAGTAACCTACGCGGGTACTGTAGAAGAACATTTTACGAAGGTAAAAGCAGATCCCTCAGAGTACAACATCGTTTCAATCGATTCGGGAAGGGTAAAGATGTACTACGATGCCGGTCTCATCCAACCGATCGATGCTTCGAAGTTGTCCAACTACAACAAGATCGGTGAGTATTTCCGGGAACATCCCTATGCACAGGCAACGCCGGGAGATAAATACCATGTTCCGCTGGTATGGGGTACCCAGACCATGACTGTAAACACGGACAAAGTAGGGGACAAAATTCAAAAGCATTTGAGCAGCGATGGAAAAACACTTTCTCTCGATGTACTGACCGATCCCGCTTTTAAGAATGAAACTGCATTTTTCGATGAATCTACCAATGTAACCAGCATTGCAGCCCTTCATCTCGGATTCGACGATCCGTTCAATTTTGATACCCAAAACAAGTGGGACCAGGTCCGCCGGCGGTTGACCGAATGGAAAAACAATGCCCGGACATTTACACAGGGCCTCGACTCCGAGTTCGGTGTTCTCACCAACGAAGACGCGTACGTCGTACTCGGCGGTAACGATGCACTGCTCAACCTGAGGCTGGAAGAGTCCGGAGTACGGGACAAGTTCACCCAGTATGCCATGACCGAAGGAACGATCTGCTGGATCGACGGCTGGGTAATTACCGAACCGACCGAAGGCGCCTCTTATGATCTGGCCCACACATACTCGGATTATATGATAAGCGATCAGGGGCAGTATGAACTTGCCGAACTGGTCGGGTTCGGTATCGTCAATCCTGCCGGTTCCGACGGATTTAATCCGGTCATACTAGATTCAACCTGGTGGTACGCTGCTGATATCAGTGAATTCCCGGCACCGCTTCACATCATGATGCCGGAAGAAGATCCCGGTAAGCGTGTAGAACTGTGGAACAGAGTAAAAGCGGGACAATAAACGCAGCGGTAGAAAAAATCTAGAAAAAATTACGGCAGTTGCGGTACCGGAGATGGTGCTGCAACTGCTGTTTTGAATAGGGGTAACGATCGTTATGGGTGACCAAAAGAGCACGGATTGTGCAATTGAACTAAAAGGTGTTAAGAAACGGTTCGGGGAGGTAATAGCGGTTGATGATTTCTCGGTCCAGATTAAGAAGGGAGAATTCTTTACTCTGGTTGGTCCTTCCGGATGCGGTAAGACCACGACCCTGCGGATGATCGCAGGGCTGGAACAGCTTACGGAAGGGACAATCCTTTTAGACGGCGAGGATGTTACCGGTGTTCCCTCCTATAAGAGAAATGTAAATACGGTTTTCCAGGATTACGCCATTTTCCCCCACATGAACATTTTGAAAAATGTGTATTTTCCTTTGAAGATGCGCGGTGTGGACTTACAGGAGGCGGAACCGAAAATCAAAAAGGTGCTGAACCTCGTCAATATGGAAGGGTATGAAAGAAGGCTGCCCCAGCAGCTTTCCGGAGGACAGCGGCAGCGTATTGCCCTTGCCCGCTCGCTGGTAAATGAGCCGGCGGCCCTTCTTTTAGACGAACCGCTCGGTGCTCTTGATTTTAAATTGCGGGTGGCAATGCAGAAGGTGTTAAAGGATATCCAGCGTAATGTTGGTATTACCTTTGTCTATGTTACTCATGATCAGACCGAAGCGCTTACCATGAGTGATAGAATCGCAGTCATGAAGGGCGGATTCGTCCATCAAATCGGTGCCCCGGATGAAATCTACAATCATCCCGCAACGGCATTTGTTGCATCGTTCGTAGGTGACATGAACTTTCTTGCAGGAAGGTTCAAGCAGGCTGCCGACGATCATGCAGAAGTTGAGTTTTCCGGCAGTCTCATTCGCACTAAAAAGCCGTTAAACAAATTTTCAGAGCAAACTCCGGTTTTAGTGTGTCTGCGTTCGGAGAATGTGCTTATAAATCCCCAGAACGGGAAAGCAGATACGGTCATGCCGGCCGAGCTTTCCAGGGTCGTTTTCCGGGGTGCGGATTATGAAGTAAGCTGCAAGTTCTCCGATGGGGAGGAGATCCGCTCCGTTATCGGGGCCGCCGGTTGGGACTCTAGTCTGCAGCTTGGGTCTCCTGTAAAGGTAGGCTGGAAATCCGAGGATGTCACGATCTTTCCGCAGTCGGAAGAGAAAGACGTGCTTAAGTACGAATCGGGAGAAACGTAAGATATGACTGAATCCGAAAGACCACATGCAAGAAATCTATTCAAGGGCACGCCGATTTTCATCTGGATGATTATTCTGGTAATTATCCCCTTGAGTTCGACTTTGGTGATGAGTTTCCAATCCAGTGAGGGGCTGGTTATTGAAAAAGAGCTTACTTTGCAAAATTATGCCCTGTTTCTTACCGATTCTATTTATCCTAAGATACTGTTAAAGACAATTCTTATGGCGCTCGGTATTACATTGCTTTCCCTGGCAATGGCTTATCCGCTTGCCTATATGATTTCATTTAAAATGAAACGGGCAAAAGACTTCCTGTTTATGGTCAGTATCATACCGCTTTGGGTAAGTTATCTGGTACGGATCATTGCCTGGCGTACGATATTGGGAAACAACGGGGTTATCAATTCTGTCCTCATGTGGCTGCATATTATAAGAGAGCCGATTGAACTGTTCCTGTATAATCCGTTCGCTATTGCCATTACACTGACCGCTATCTGTATTCCGTTCGTCTTTATTCCGGTCTATACCGCATTGGAGAAAATACCGAAGAACATCATCGATGCTTCCAACGATTTGGGAGCAAATGAGCTTCGGACATTTATCAATGTCGTGTTTCCGATATCCCTTCCCGGTGTTATCACCGGCTCAATTTTTGCTTTTATCATTTCATTAGGTGATTACATTATACCACAGCAATTGGGGGGGACCTCCGGCATTATGTACGGAAACTTGATTTGGAGCCAGTTCGGATTCGCTTTTAACTGGCCGCTGGGTGCGGCCCTCGGGTTCCTGCTGTTCGGTATTGCAGTATTGATTCTCACCTTGTCGTCTAAGTACGGGTCCGGTGGAGGAGGGGTATTAGCAGAATGAACAAGGTCAAACGTCTCGAAAAACGAAGTATCGGAATTAAAATATACGGATTTGGAGTGTATTTTTTTCTCTATCTGCCTCTCTTTGTCGTCCTGATTTTCTCATTCAGTCCGACAAAAACGATTACCGGGATGACGGGGGTCACATTAAAATGGTATCAGGAACTGTTGCAGGACACCGGTTTGATGGCCGCACTTCTCCATTCGGTCATCGTCGGTGTTTGCGCGGTCTCCATTTCATTAGTGTTTGGGACCGCGGGGGCGCTTTTCTTCAACAGAGTAAATGTGCCGGGAAAAGGGGTGCTGCGTACACTGGTCCTTCTCCCCTACGTACTGCCCGGTATTATTATGGGAATCAGCCTTCTTATATTTTTTAAGAATTTGAATATCAAGCTCTCAATGCTGACAATTTTAGCAGGCCATGTTTCGTTTACCACGCCGGTCATTATGCTCCAGGTCACGAGCCGGTTACAGCGGATGGGGCCGACCTACAGGTGGGCCGCGATGGACTTAGGAGCAACACCGGCGAAAACGTTGTGGTACATTACACTGCCTATGATTCGCACAGCTCTTATCGGGGCAGCTCTGATGGCGTTCACGATCTCCTTCGACGAGATCATCATTTCATATTTTCTGACCGGTTCATGGATGACGCTGCCGGTCTATCTCTACGGGATGATGCGCTTCGGCTTATCACCGAAGGTGTACGCAATATCGGCAATCATACTTGTACTGTCACTCGGACTGATTGTTCTCATGTCGAAATACTTGGGACGGTCTGATGAAGTAGTCGTAAAAAAGCCGAAATCAAAATGAAATAAACTATTTTACTATGGAGGGTTCTTATGCCAGGACCAGGATTTTATTGGATCGGAAAAGAAGAAGAAGAAGAAGTATTGAATGTCATTCGGTCGAAATATCTATTTCGCTACGGAGATGAAAAAGATCCGAACTTTAAACGAAAAGTATTGCAGCTAGAAGACGAGGTAAAGAACAAGTTCGGTGCTACATACGGGCTTGCCGTTTCTTCGGGAACAGCAGCTCTTATTGTTGCAATGTCTGCTGCTCGGATAGGGCCGGGGGATGAGGTGATTGTTCCCGGATACACGTTCATTGCATCGATTTCTTCTATTATAAGCTGCGGGGCCGTGCCGGTTTTGGCCGAGGTCGATGAAAGCCTTACCTTGGATCCTGTTGATGTCGAAAAACGGATCACCAAAAAGACGAAGGCCATTTTGGCAGTACATATGCTCGGTAATCCCTGTAACAACGATGCATTGATTGAGATCGCCAAAAAGCACAATCTCCTCTACATCGAGGATACCGCCCAGGCCTTCGGGGGTAAGTACAAAGGCAAATACTTGGGGACCATGGGCATTTTGGGTACCTATTCGTTCAATATCTTCAAGACGATCAACGCCGGAGACGGAGGATTGGTGCTTACCGATGATGAGGATCTTTACAAGATGGGTTTCGCCTTCCACGACCAGGGGCATCTGCCCTTACGGACCGGAGTAGAAGTCGGCAACAGGTCGGTTATCGGACAGAACTTCCGCATGACCGAACTCACTGCTGCATTTATTATCGCCCAGTTCAGGAAATTGGACAACATCGTTTCGAAACTGCATGAGCTGAAAAGCAGATATAAAAACAACCTGCAGGGAACAGAGGGGATAACCTTTCGGAAGATAAACGATGAAGAGGGTGAATGCGCCACACTGCTTACGATCTTTCTCCCGACAAAGGAGATAGCGGACAAGGTGTGCGCGGACCTTGGGACGAAAACAGTCTCCCATTCCGGCTGGCATGTGTACAACAACATGGAGCAAATCCTCGAGAAGAAACAGCTGACGCCGGGCCCACCGTTTCAGAGTAAGGAGTTTCCTACCGACGTGGAATACAGCAAGGGGATGCTGCCCCAAACAGATGATTATCTTGAACGTGCCATCAATATCTCCATCGGCGTTGTCGATGCCGGTCTTGGATCAGCGTTCGGTGTAAATCCGTTGGACGGCAATGATGTGATCGACAAGAAATCGGAGCAGCTGATCAATACCGTAAAAAAATATATGTAGGGGAGGCCTAAACGATGATAAAAGTAGGAGTTATTGGGACCGGATATATCGGCGGAGTCCATATAGAAGCGCTAAAAAGAATCGGCGGGATTAAGATCGTCTCTATTACCGACATAAACAAAGATTTTGCCGGACAAACTGCGGAAAAATACAACATCGAAAAAGTTGCGGCTGATTACAAGGAGATGATACAAGATACCGACGTCGATGTTATTCATAATTGTACCTCGAACCGGGTCCATTATGAGATAACAAAAGCGGCCCTGAACGAAGGAAAACAAGTTTTATCTGAAAAACCGCTGGCCATGACCTTAAAAGAAGCGGAAGAATTGGTCGAGACCGCAGAGAAGAAAAATGCGGTAACCGGGGTGGATTTCTGTTACCGCTACTATCCGGTGGTCCAGGAAATGGCCGTACGGATCCAACGCGGAGACTGTGGTGAGGTGCGCCTGGCAGCCGGGACCTGGTTTCAGGACTGGCTTTCGAAAGAAACCGATTACACCTGGCGGCTCGAGAAAAGCGAGAGCGGCGAGTCCAATATTACAGCGGACCTCGGGAGCCACTGGTTCGACCTGGTACAGTTTACCACCGGCTTGAAGGTAAAAGAGGTATTCGGCCATTTTCACACCATGATCCCACAGCGGAAGAAGCCGAAACGGCAGGTCATGGCCTTCGAAAAAATAGATGATGTCGAAACGGAAACTATAAAAATCGAAGTGGAGGATTACTCATCGGTACTGTTTACCCTTTCCAACAGTGCCCCCGGCTCTTTTACGACCAGCCAAGTTTGTACGGGCAGGAAGTCTGAGACCGCCTTCGAGATTTACGGAAGCGAATGCGGGTACGCCTGGAACCATAAACGCTCCGACGAATTGTGGATCGGCCGGCGTGATAAGGAAAATGAGATCCTCATCGAATCACCCGTACTGCAGGATCCCACCACTGCACGGTACGCGAGTCTCCCTGCAGGGCACCCTATGGGGTATCACGATGCGGTGATGAACCTTTTTAAAGATTATTATACTGCTGTGGAGAAGGGGGGGGATTCAGGTACAGGGCTCGCCAGACCGACATTCCGTACCGGCTACGAAGAGATGAAAATACTCGATGCAATCTTAGAGAGTGTTAAGAAAAAGACCTGGGCGAAAGTCCGGGATTAAGAAAATGGTGGCAATATGAAACCCGATAGGGGAAAAAATATTTCGGC
>CAZQKT010000129.1:0-9802 GCA_964594055.1 uncultured Spirochaetales bacterium | reverse complement strand
AGGGAAAGAATATCATTATCGCCACCGGTTCGCGGCCCAAAGTTATTCCGGGGTTTGAGTTCGACGGCGAGCAGGTACTCTCTTCCGACCACGCCCTGCTCTTGGAAGAACTGCCGAAAAGCCTCGTGATTCTCGGAGGCGGCGCAATCGGATGTGAGTTTGCCCACATCATGAATGCATTCGGAGTGGAGGTTACGATTGTAGAGATGCTCGACCATCTGCTCCCCTTAGAAGACGTGGAAGCAGTAAAAGTGCTCGAGACGTCCTTCAAACGGCGTAAAATAAAGATGTTCACAAAAGCGAAAGCATCGAACCTGAAAAAAGCAAAAAACTTGGTCACCGTTACTCTGGAGAAAGAAGACGGCAGTAAAGAAGATGTAGAGGCGGAGAAAGTCCTCGCAGTTTTCGGGAGATCACCGAACAGTGAAGAGCTCGGTCTCGATTCTGCAGGAGTCACTGTCGAGAAAGGATTCATTCAAGTCGGCGACTACTACCGGACAAACGTTCCAACCATTTTTGCCGTCGGAGACGTTGTGGCCACTCCCCTTCTCGCCCACGTTGCCTCAAAGGAATGTGAGATTGCTGTAGAATATATTGCCGGAGATAATCCGGAACCGAGGATAGCCCCCGGCACCATCCCTTCAGCAGTGTATACCGAACCACAGATAGCAAGCTTCGGTATCACCGAGGCGAAGGCGAAAGAACAAGAGCTCACCTATAAAACCGCAACCTTCCCCTATCGGGGTGCCGGTAAAACAGTAGCAGTAGAGCAGCCTGACGGGATCGTAAAAATTATTTATGAACCGGAGATGAAAGAACTGCTCGGATGCCACATTGCCGGGGCCGATGCAACCGAACTGATCCACGAGCTTCTGCTGGCAAAAACTGCCGAGCTTCTTCCCGAAGATATCGCGAAGATGGTCCACGCCCATCCTACTATCTCGGAAGCGGTTATGGAAGGAATGCGTGCGGTAGACGGCTGGGCCATCCACGCTTAATATGGATTAATGGAGGACAATGTATGGAACGACAAGAAACAAAAATGGGTGGGAATATCATCACCCTTATCGGAAAAAAGCCTGAGGTCGGAGAGAAGGCACCCGATTTCATCGTACTCGACAACGACCTCATGCCCAAGAACCTCAACGATTTTAGCGGAAAGACAAAACTTATCAGTGTCGTCCCTTCCTTAGATACGAAAGTGTGCGATATGCAGACACGGAAGTTCAACGAAGAAGCGGCTAACTTTGATGATGATGTCATCGTCCTTACGATCAGCATGGACCTGCCCTTCGCCCAAAAGAGATGGTGCGGAAATGCGGGTATTGACCGGGTTTTCACTCTCTCCGATCACCGGTATGCATCTTTCGGCGAAAATTACGGTATGCTGATCGAGGAGCTGAGGCTCCTCAATCGGGGTATCTTTATTATAGATAAAAATGATGTAATCCGCTATAGTGAAGTAGTAGAAGAAAATCACAACCATCCGGACTACGATGCTGCTCTGGAGGTCTTAAGGAGTGTACCATGAATATTTTCGATTATGCCATGAAAATGGAGATGGATGGCAAGGATTATTATCTCGAGATGGCTGCGAAAAGCCCGACCCGGGGATTCAAAACCATCCTCACCATGCTCGCTGAAAATGAAGTTCGCCACTACAACGCGGTAAAAGCGATGAAAAACCGGCAGTACAGCCTCGAAGAAACCCCCATCTTGAACAATGTAAAAAATGTATTCGAAGAGATGAAAGATCAGCACAACGAGATAAGCCGTGCCGGTGATCAGGGAGAACTGTACCGGAAAGCGCAGGATGTTGAAAAAAAGAGCGAAGATTTTTATCGAGAAAAAGCCGCCGAAAATGATAACGAACAGGTCAAAACCTTATTTGAAAAAATCGCCGAGGAAGAGAAACGGCACTACTATCTTCTGGAAAACATGATCGAACTGTTACGGCGGCCGAAAGAATGGCTCGAGAATTCAGAGTGGTCTCATCTGGAAACGTATTGATCACACGGAAGTAAAAAGAGGAAGCGTATGGTTATCAATGAAATTAAAGAAGATGTTTTCGCAATAACCGTCAATGACCGCACCACCGATCTGTTCGAAGGTCTTTGGCCGATCAGCAAAGAGGGGGTAACGTATAACTCCTATCTTATCAACGACGAAAAAAAAGTGATCGTCGATCTGGCAAAAGAGTTCAAAACTGATGCCCTGTTCGACCTGATCGGAAAAGTGGTCGATCCCACCCAGCTTGATTACCTCGTGGTCAACCATATGGAACCTGACCATACCGGTGCGATCAAGACATTGATGCGGATCAACAAACAATTGACAATCCTCTGCACACCGAAAGCGAAACCGATGCTCGATAGTTACTACGGCATCGACAAACGAATACAGGAAGTCGAAAATGGAGAGCGGATATCCATCGGCAAAAGACAACTCCAGTTCTTCCATATCCCTTTTGTCCACTGGCCGGAGACCATGGCCACTTACGATCGGGACAATAAAATTCTTTTCTCCTGTGATGCGTTCGGCGGATACGGGGCACTGCCCGGAGCAATTTTCGATGGTGATTGTCACGATATAACCTTCTATGAAAAGGAATCGCTTCGATACTTTGCCAACATTGTTTCGAAGTTTTCAAAACCGGTACTGATGGCCATCGATAAACTGGCAGACATCGATATCGATATTATTGCCCCGTCCCATGGATTGATCTGGCGGAAGAATCCCGGACGGATCATCGAGCTGTATAAAAAATGGGCCGGGTATGCAGCCGGACCGGGGGAGCCCGGAGTAACACTGCTCTACGGTTCTATGTACGGTAATACCGAGAGGATGATGAACTCGGTGGCAAAAGGGGTAGCTGATGCAGATATTCCGGTGGAGGTCTTCGATGTGGCCCGCATTCACTCCAGTTACATTCTCCCCTCGGTGTGGACAAAATCCGGAGTCATTATCGGAGCTCCGACCTACGAGGTGGCCCTTTTTCCCGCGATGACCCAGAAACTCGAGGAGATCGCCATCAAACGGGTTACGAATAAAAAAGCGGCCTACTTCGGCAGTTACGGGTGGAGCGGCGGAGCACTCAAACAGGTCAAACAGATTATCGAACCGGTAAAGTGGGAGCTTCTCGATTCGTTCGAATTCCAAGGCGGGCCTACCGATGAAGATCTGAAAAAGGGCGAATATTTCGGAAAGAGCTTTGCAGAGGCGCTCAAAAAAGGGTAACGAGACGGCCCGATCAAGCGAGCCGTATTGCAATACCGATTATTTTTCTTACCTTCATTCTACTTATCCAAAAACACGTTATTTATCTCTTCGATTTCCGACTTTTTCTCAAAGTGAATATCTACCAGCCGCGGTTCGAACTGTTTCCCGCTGTTCTCCCGGATAATTTCATCCACTTTTTCCTGCGGATAAGCATCCTTATACACCCGCTTATGGGACAAGGCATCATAAACGTCTGCAAGAGAAACAATCCTCGCCTCCAGGGGGATGTTCTCCCCCACGAGCTTATGGACATAACCGGCCCCGTCCCACCGTTCATGGTGATAGAGAGCAATATTGCGTGCCATCTCGTCGATTTCAGGGTCATCGAGCATTCTCGCTCCAATGACTACATGGTCCTGCATCTGAATAAACTCATCTTCACTATATTTGCCAGGTTTTTTAAGAAGGCTGTCCGGAATTCCGACCTTTCCCACATCATGCAGAGAAGAGTAGAGTCGAATACGTTTGATAAATTCGGTATCGGCACCGTACACCCTTGCCAGTAATGATGAATACTCGCTTACCCGTTTGATGTGATTGCCCGTATCAGTATCGTTGAAGAAATTTGCGCTTTCCAGGGCTGTAATCAGAGCTGAAGTCGTTTTCTCCAATTTTCGTGTCTTCTCCTCGACCATACTCAAAAGATGGAGCTCCCTGTCGGCTAATAGAGCATTTTTTTGTTTGAGTTCATCCCTCATTTTTTTGAGCTGCATGTGAGCACTGATTCTGGCCAACAATTCACTCTTATTAAACGGCTTGGTTATATAATCCACCCCGCCGGATTCGAATGCCTTTACAATGCTCTCCACCTCGGTTACCGCAGTAATAAAAAGTATAGGAATATCTTTGGTCCGATCCCTGCTTTTTAAAATCCGTGCCACCTCGTGTCCGTCCATACCGGGCATCATAATGTCGAGCAGAATCAAATCCGGGATATTGTATTCGATGGATTCGAGCAGGGCATTTCCGTCACTGGCGAGGCTTACATCATATTTCGTATTTTTATTAATGATGGTAGCGAGAATCTTTCGATTTTCCGCGACATCATCTACGACGAGAATCGAGCCAATTTCTTCAAATGGGACCACCGGTTTTCTCCTTTTATGGAAATGTACACCATTCTTATATAAAAATCAAATTATTGACAGCTGGTATCTTACATTATAAGGTTGTAAATGTAGAAAACGAATCAATTCCACGTGGAAAAAGGCCGCGTTCATGTTTTATTCAACTAGGTTTAATTTAATTTCGAGTTTCATCGGGGTATCCTTTCTTGTTGGTATTGTTTCTCTCATTGTAGGAGGGAGAATAATCGACAATGCAGTACGAAATGAAGCCGAAAACCGCATGAGCCAGGAATTGAATGCAGCATATGAGCTATTCAAACAAAGAGAAGATGAAATAGCTCTAGCTCTCAACGTTATCACGTTAGACCATGATTTTAGACGATCATTAAAAAATAATGATACGCTCGACCTTTTTATACGGCTGCAGGAGATTTCAAACCATATAGATCTCGACTTCGGCGGCGTTTATACCTCTGCAAACAGCACCATTTGCAGAATGGGTACTTCCCCAACTTGTGAAAAGGTAAGTTCATTCAACAATCCAATGGGCGACCTTGCTTTAGATGAAAGGGGCCCCGTATCAGGTACGGTAAAGCTTACTCAGGATTTTTTAAAAAGAGAGAATCCGGAACTGGCCGAACAGGCTAAAATGGAAATTAACAGCCCCACTACCGGCATCTCCGAATCACAGAATAGCAATAAGTACACTGACGGCATGGCTGTCACAGCTGCAGTCCCCCTCTACGAGGACGGAGAGCCGCTCGGAGTCGTGTATGGAGGGATTCTGCTCAACAAGGACAACTCGATTGTTGATAAAGTAATCAAATCCGTTTTCCAACGGGAAATCTTTAAAGAAAAAAATGTAGGAACTGCGACCATTTTTCTCCGGGATCTTCGCATAGCAACCAACGTGATGAATTTCGAAGGCCAACGCGCTATCGGTACCCGTGTATCTACTGAAGTAAAAAATAAGGTCCTCATTGGTGGAGAACGGTGGACAGACCGGGCATTTGTGGTCAACAGTTGGTATATAACCGCCTATCGGCCCGTTGAAGACATATTTGGTGACAGAATCGGCATGCTTGCAGTTGGCGTACTCGAAGAAAAATATGATGCTATCCGCAATAGAGCAATCACAGTATTTGCCATCATCACCTTAGCCGGAGTAATCGTCGCCGCAGTATTAGGGTATATTCTCGGAAGACGGCTGTTCAAGCCGGTACACCGGCTTATCGAGGCAAGCAAAGAAGTGTCGCAGGGCGAGCTTTCTCCGGAAATCGGGCCGATGCCCAAAGGGGAGATCGGCGTACTGCAACAGACCTTTACGGAGATGCTCGAATCGCTTCGGGAACGGGACAGACAACAGAAGGCGGACAGTGAGATAAAACTGCTTCAGTCCGAAAAACAAGCAAGTATCGGCCGGCTTGCAGCAGGAGTGGCGCACGAGATTAATAACCCGCTCACCGGTGTCCTCACCTTTACTCATATGCTCTTGCGACGGGACGACCTGGCTGAGGACATCAAAGAAGATCTCAATACAATTGTGGGGGCCACGGAACGGGTAAGGGAGATTGTAAAAGGGCTCCTCGACTTTTCCCGGCAGACAGAAATCAAGCCGGAGCTAACCGACATCAATGCTCTCATCCGAAAGGCCATGAATCTCGTCGAAAACCAGGCGCTGGTAAAAGGAGTAATGATCTGCTTTGACCCGGAAGAAAACTTGCCCAAGAGAACGATCGATGTAAACCAGATGGAAAGTGTTATAATCAATATTCTCATCAATGCAATCGATAGCATGGAACCGGGGGGGCACATCATAATCAATACGAGCCTTACCCTCTCTACTGAGAAATACAGCAAAAAAGGAATAGAGATTACCATCATCGATACCGGATGTGGGATAAGCCCGGAAAATCTCGATAAACTGTTTGAACCTTTTTTTACAACCAAAGAGGTGGGAAAAGGTACGGGCTTGGGATTATCGGTTTCGTATGGTATTGTAGAACGGCATGGGGGGACCATTCGTGTAAAGAGTAAAGTAGGTCAGGGAAGTACATTTATTATCTGGCTTCCTCTGGAGGAGAAGACCTGATGCACATTCTGGTAGTGGATGATGATCCGGTAGTATTGAACAGCTGTAAGCGTATTCTGGAATCAGACAGTCAGGATGTCTCCCTTGCCTCCAATGTAAAAGAGGGAATGGATACGATTTCTGAACAACAGGTAGATCTCATTTTAGTCGATATCAAAATGCCTGAGGAGGACGGACTCTCCCTCATTCGCAAGGTAAAAAAGAAAGGACTCCCGATACCGATTCTTGTTATGAGCGGGTATCCTACTTCGGAAACGGTCGATACGAGTCTCGCTGGAGGTGCGGCTGCTTTTTTGCCGAAACCTTTTACTCCGGATGAATTACTTGATACCATAAAGAACATTGTAAAAGGAGAGCCTAATGGACAAAAAGAAGATCCTTGTTATTGATGATGAGCAAATTGTACTGGACAGTGTGAGAAAAATTCTCGATCAAGAGAATTTTTCAGTGGAAACAACAACTAAAAGTCGGGAAGGGCTGGACAAAGCAATGGAAGAAAAGTTCGACCTGGTACTGACCGATATCCGCATGCCCGAAATTGGTGGGATGAGGGTACTGCGTGAGATCAAACGTGCAAAACCGGCCACCCCTGTTATTATTATTACCGGATATGCGACCGTAGAATCTGCAGTCCAGGCCATGAAACTCGGTGCTGCTGAGTATATCGAAAAACCGTTTACGCCTGATTTACTCTTATCGAAAGTGAATAAGGCGCTTTCTGTAGATAGGGAATCGGTCCCGGAAAAACAGGAACTCATTCATAAAGATCAGGTTCTTGCTGTATTAGAGCGGGCTGCTCATGATGCTGCCTTTGTTGGTGAACTGTTCTATAAAGGTGCAGATGCTTTAGAAGAATATGAACTAACCAAACACGAAAAACTAGCGCTTCTGACCGGAGACATTCAGTGGATAGAAAGTTTTGTCGGGAAATTGACCAAAGATCAGCGCCGTTGGCTCGAGCAGCGGTTGAGTGCTGAAATCTGGTAAGTACTGATAAGCTGAGATAATTAATAAAATTTTAATAAAATCCTTTAATTCTTTATAGAAAACAAAATGCAATTCAGAAAAGCTGTTTTTATGGCAGAAGCTACAGCAGGCAAAATGCTCGTCATTGATGACGAATCCATAGTACTCGACTCCTGCAGAAAAATCTTTTCTCCCGAAGGGTATGAAGTTGTGACGACGGACAGCCCGAAAGAGGGGCTTCAGTTAATCGACGACTCAAAATTTGATGTTATCTTAGTTGATTGGAACATGCCCGAGTTCGACGGCATGGATGTAATAAGCGAAATCGACAAACGATCACCCGATTCTTCAGTAGTCATGATCAGCGGCTATCCTTCCGTAGCGCGCGCGACGGAAGCGATGAAGCGGGGTGCGCTCGATTTTGTTTCCAAGCCGTTCAGCCCGGACGAAATAAAGGCTGCAGTAAAAAAAGCTGAACGATTGAAAATAGAACAGGAAAAAAAGAGCCTCGGCAAGATCGAAAAGTATGTAAAATCGATTGATTTTCCCACCCCTTCGCTCGATGACAAAGGTCCGAGTACGATCGCAGAAACCGTATCCCAAAAAATAGGTGTCGGAAAAACCACATCTCCCTGGCTTTCTGTGCTGGTATTGGGAATCCTGGCGGGAGCGTATATCGGTTTTGGCGGGATGCTCGCCTCTACGGTCACTTTCGACATGGCTGAAAACTTAGGGATCGGATTTACAAAGTTCATGAGCGGAGCTGTTTTCAGCCTCGGCCTCATGTTGGTAATTATTGCCGGAGCAGAACTGTTTACCGGTAATAATTTAATGATCTCCAGTGTTATGGCCGGCGAGATAACCTTCGGCAAGATGCTCAAGCGGTGGGGCCTGGTGTATGTCTCTAATTTTATCGGCTCGATTATTATTGTCTTTCTATTCTTTTTCTCAGGCCTGTGGGAAACAGGAGGGGGAGCATTGGGTGCACAGGCGGTGAGCATTGCCTATGGGAAAGTGAGCCTTTCATTCCTGGAGGCCTTTACCAGGGCAATCGGCTGTAACTGGCTGGTATGTCTTGCTGTATGGATGGCGCTTTCCGCCCGTCAGACGATCGGAAAGATATTCGCAATCTTCTTTCCGATAATGGGTTTTGTCGCCATCGGATTCGAGCATAGTGTTGCTAATATGTACTTTATCCCGACAGGGATCATATTGAAGAACTTAGCGGGTGTACCTGTTCCTGCAGGCGCTGCTGCGGATGCCTTAAATTGGGGGAGTTTCGTCGTGCGAAATCTAATTCCAGTGACCATCGGCAATATCATCGGTGGTGTTATTTTCGTAGGGATGAGCTACTGGTCCGCCTATTTAGGGCCAAAGAAAAAAGCATAAATAGCAGGTATTTATACCTTCGGTCGCCGCAAACGGGCTAACTTGCTAAGAGTCAACTCCGCGGCGGCCTTTTTTTGTTGAAACTTAGAGGTAAAATGAATAAAAGCATCGCTGACGAACTGCATATTCGTGAATCTCAGGTCTCGAAAACCGTCGAGCTGCTCGACGTGGGTGCAACCGTGCCGTTTATCGCCCGGTACCGAAAAGAGGTGACCGGCAATCTCGATGAGGAGTCCATTCGACAGGTCCGGGACAAAGCTGCTGCTTACCGCGAACTGGAAAAACGCAGGGCTGCTGTTCTTGCCTCTGTTGAGGAACAGGGAAAACTCACCCCTCACTTGGAAAAATCTTTCCTGAATGCAGCCACCATGGCCCAATTGGAAGATCTCTATCTGCCCTACCGCCCTAAAAAAAGGACCCGGGGGATGATAGCACGTGAACGGGGGCTCGAACCGCTGGCCGACCTCATTCTACAGGGCACCGAAGTATCCGCAAAAGCCACACTAGCTGATCTGCACGAGATAGCCGCCTCCTTTGTCGATCCTGAACTGTCTGTCTCATCTCCGGAAGAAGCATTGGCGGGAGCACGGGACATCATCGCCGAGCGGATCAACGAAACGACGACGGTACGAAGTGCACTCCGCCGGCTCTTCCGAAAAGAGGCTTTTCTTGTTTCTACCATAATAAAAAAGAAAAAAGAGCAGGAAGACGCACAGAAATACAGAGATTATTTTGATTGGAAGGAACCTGCAAAAAAGGCCCCGTCTCACCGGATTCTCGCCCTTCTGCGGGGAGAACGGGAGAAAGCACTTACCGTACACGTATTACCCGAAGAAGAAGCCGCGCTGTCCATTGTAGAGAACATCGTAAGAAAGGAGTCGGCGTCCCCTGCACTGCCCTCCCCGTGCCTGGTCCAAATAGAAGAGAGTATCAGGGACAGCTACAAACGTCTTTTGGCCCCGTCACTCGAGACCGAACTCAAACATGAACTCAAACAGCGTGCCGATGC
>CAZQKT010000128.1:0-9888 GCA_964594055.1 uncultured Spirochaetales bacterium | reverse complement strand
GGAAACATCTGTCTGTTGGGCCAACTGAGAAATACTGTAGAGACAGGAGAGCTCTTTTACCCGTTCTCTCAGGGCCGCCTGGGCGTCGCGGTCGGAGAAGGCCACACCGAGGGTCTGGCATACTCCTTCATAGAATTTGATCTCGTATTGTCTGAAAAATCCGGCTTTTCGGTTTTTGATTTCGAGTAAACCGGCCGGCCTTCCGTAGATATGTAGCGGAATGATCAGTACCGACCCGTACTCTTCGAGTCCATCGATTGTAACCGGTCCATTCGTCCAGTAACTGCCCGCCTCAGTTATGCCATTCTCTTCCCCCCCGGGGACATCCCCTGTCATGAGTTTATAGAGAAAGTCATCTTTTGCTGCGGGAAGAGTTATTTTCTCTTCTTTTACTTCCGGTTCCGCCTGCCGGTACGACCAGGTCCCGTCGGACCTGAAACGGAGAGAAATATCGCAACCGGAAAACTCGACCAGCATAGAAAGGACATCACGGATAAACTCCTGCTTAGTGACCCCTTTGTTGGCCAATCGGAGTATCCGCATAGAGAGGGCGCAGAAATCTCCTAAAAGTCTTCCTTGTCGTTCAGTACTATCCGGCATCAGCCTGCAGCTTCGAAAAATTGTATGGATGCTGCTTCTTTGAGTGTATCGAGGATCGTATATTGCTGTTCATATTCATACCCGAAAAAAGGAGGAAAGCAGAATAACGCAAACAGGGCCGCTCCCGGTGATTCGCGCACATCAGCAGCAAGCATCACATACGCGGTATCTCCGTACCACAGTTCCACCCATTTACAGGGATTTCCGTCGAAGAGAAGGTCTTCCTGTATTGTGATTTCCCCTTCTACTCCCTCCGGAGCATCGGCTTCATAGAGCTCATAGGCAGCATCGACAATGAGCCGGCGATACTCTACTTCGTCGATGGGATAATCGATGTTTTTCCAGTTGTACGTAAAAATCGCATAGATGGTATCATTTTCCGGTGTGACAATTTCTACTAGTTCTTCAATGCCCTGGTCCGAACTGATAACATACATTTCATAATCACCGGTGAGGGACAGTTCGAAACCGTCGAGAAAATAGTGTGTATTCTCCTGAGCGGGAAGACTATAAATCCCGATTACAGCTGCACAGAAAACCAAAACAACACGGCGCATAGTTTTTACCTCCCTATCGGAGAATAGTATGGAGAAGGTAAAAAATAATCAAGAATATAATGCCGGTGGGGTCAGAGAGTACGTTCTGTCTATCGATCTCGATGTGGGCCGTACCATATTCAATACACCTTCACCGTGGATTCGATTTCCATGGGGATCTTTCCGGCAGGAACGGTTTCGGAGGGCAGTTCGATGGTACCGTCTTCGCCTGCCTGCACTTCCGCTTTCGAGAAGAGAAGCAGTTTTCCCTGAATGCTCTGCTCCATTTCCATCGAGGTAAGCCAATTGGTCTTCGGGTCGATAAGAAGCGTCCCTTCCTGCTTTCCGTTAATGTTGTATTCGATTTGAAAGCGGCCGCCTTCCGATTCGTGCAGTTTGTCACTGCTCGAGATTACCCCCTTCGATTCGATAAACAACGCCTCCTCGGTTATTTCGGTCAAGGTATACAAGGCGGAGATGGTAACGGGAAACTGCACGCTGCGGGTAAATACTACTTCCCAGGTTTCCCCGACAGCGACCGGGTTCGGGGCGATATATGAAAACATGAACCGCCACGAATTGGTAAAAAACTCATCCCCCATAAATCCTTCCAGATCTTCGCGGGCCGGTGCCGCTCCGGCTGTTTCCGTTTCAAAAACGTTCATCAGCCTATCGACCACACCATCGAGCCCCCGGATTTCTTCGATCGCGCCTTTGTCGGTAATCTGAATGAAAAAAGTCTCTCCGGGAAGCTGGTTTTCAAGAATAGCAGAGAAAGATTCTTCCATGAGGGCGCGCATCCCGCCGAGCCGTTCCACGCCGATGTCTCCATCGAGGTTGTCGATTTGTATCTCCATGTTCCGGAAGGTAACTTCGAGCTCATACGTATCATCAGGGCCGACTGCTGCTACCCGATAGCTGTACTGCGTTTTAATCCACTGCCGAAAACTGATCTTAAATCCGTATACCTCTTCATTTATGATCTGTTCGGTTTCCGTATGCATGATAAAGGTATCGCCCGTGGCAAGGTCGAGACGCATATCGACCGGGGCTGCAACAGCAGCCCAAGCAACAGCAAGAAGCATAATCGAAAGTACTACTGTCCGTTTAATCACACCTGTTTCCGTTTAAAATCCTACTAAAACGATAATGTAAAAAGATGAAAGCGTCAAGACGGACTAATAGGTAAACTCGAAACCGATGCTCACCGAAAAATCCCCGTCCCTGTCCCAGCCGAAGAGGTCCTCCCGGTGGCCGGCCTGAACAGACGAATATCCCAATATCGAGAAGTTTTGGTAGATATTCCAGTTTGCCCCGACGGTGAAAAGACCGGAGAAATCGATCGGGGAGAACACGGAGCGGGCAATGAACGAAAGGCCCTGAGTGGGACTTACGACGATCTCCGGGTAGATGAGTATCCCGTAATCTTCTTCGACCTCTTCGTTTTCGGGATCATACTCGATCGGCTCCCACTCCGCCCACGGTTTTATCATGCTTTCGAGCCGCAGGGAAAGAGATGCTCCGCTTCTGAAATTGTAGAGCCGGAACAACCCCCAGCTTACCTTTGTGTGGTCTTTGATAATATCTTCACGGATATCTTCTTTCTCGTCCACTTCTTCGTCCGGGTCGAGCTTGCGGGCTGCTTTCCGGGCCTCCTGCGTGTCCTCGACCAATGTATCGGTAGGTATACCGGTCGATGCGGATGCGTGTATATCGACGAGCAGATGGCCCTGCAGACTTACGTAGGGCTGATGCAGCTGCTTTTCACCATTGTAGAGATACCCTGCCTCGGTTTTGATACCAAAAGGTTTGAGGTAGATTCTGCCGCCTAACGCGGTGTCTTCGATTGTGGGGGCCGAGGGGAGAACGACCAGCTCGCCGAAGGAAAACCGGCCGAAGGGGATGTACGCCTCGGCCATCCACACCCCCCCGTCGTGATAAACATCCCGGGTAAGATCGGTCACCATACCCGATGTTGCAGCGATAAGGTCGCCGGCATTGAACATCACCCCTTCCCCCCAAGAGATACGGTTTTTCCCCAGTACCGAACGGAATACCGGAAACCGCACCTTCACATAGGCCCGGGAGACATCGAAGAGAACATTTTCGGCAATGGTGAGGTCCATATCCAGCTGCGCTTTGACATTCTTGTTCCCTTCGGAGAGAAATGAGACCCCGGCCGTTCCCAGGCCGGTGAACATCCAGTCTTCGTCAAAGGGCATAGTGGCCAGAGTAAGCATGGGGCGGAGGGTGACTGTAGTCGTCATCTCAGCCCCGGTACGGGAAACCGGTACGAGACCCAAGAGCAGCACCACAAGCGGTATCATGAACAAAATCGCGAACTTCCGGCGAACGGCTGCCCCTACCATGTAAGCTCCTCCAATGAAAAGAGGCTTGGGTCGAGATTGATATTGATCTGTATATCCTCGAAAATGAGCTCTGTCGAGGAGTTTTTCTTCATGGTATCGACCATCTTCATGTGAACGGGAATCTGTTTCCCTCTGATTTGTTCTATTGCTAAGACGTCCATCTCTTTTAAGAGTTTTCCGGAAAGGGAGAACTTATGCACTCTCCAGCCGACAGACGAATCCTTGTCCACCCAGATGATCTCTTTCGGGTAGGGAACGTTTCGGGATTTCGCCTTCAATTCCACTTTGTAGCAGGCATGTCCGTTTACGGTCTCGGCCCCGAGAAGCTTAGGGGTAAACGAATCGAGGAGGCTCTTCTCCCCGGTCATGTCCTCGTAGGAGAAATCGGAACCGAGTACCGATTCTCTTAAGGCCGCCCCCTGCATCCGGATTATTTCCTCTGCATCAGGATAGTAGAGATAGATCTCGTCCTCGGTCCGCAGAATTTTCTGCCCCTGTTCAGCCTTGGAAGTAAACTCGATGAGGCTCTCTTCGGCCCCCCGCCCATAGGAGATAAACGTGCTCACTTTTTTCCCGAACCGGTCTTCGATAATTATCATCCCTTCTCCTTTTACCGTCTCGTGGACCCGGTTCTCTTCGAGCCTGCGGACGATCTGTTCTCCGCTCTGCGCAAAAAGGGGAGACGCCGCCGTCATTGCGAACAGAGCACTGATAAGTATTGTCTTCATTGTATGTACACTCCTTGATACCATTGTTATATTGCCCGGATTATATCGCCCGTAGTGCTTCTACCGGCTTGATCTTTGCAGCCCGTCTCGACGGAATAAACGAGGCCGCCGATGCGATGACCGTCGAGTAGATAAATACAAAAACGGTGGACTTGAAGTTTAACACGGGATAAAACACCGGGGATATTTCCCAGTCGATCCCTTCCATTGCATCCCCGAAACTCAGCCCAATTTTAGAGACCGGTATGGTAATACCGATTCCGGCGGCAACTCCCAAAAGTGAACCGAGAATACTAATAAACAGTGCTTCTAAGAAAAAAAGCTTTACGATTTCCGGCCCGGTCATTCCCATTGCCGCGATCGTACCGATTTCTTTCGTTCTCTCGTAGACGACCATCATGGTCGTATTGATGATGACCGTACTCCCTAAGAGAAAAAACAGAAAGGCGATAATCATATACGAAGTGTCCGCCATTTTCATGACCGAATAAGTCTCACTGATTTCGTTCCAGGCCAGCACTTCGAGCTCGTCTCTGCCTGCAGTAGCAAGGGCCCCTCTAATTTCGGCTGCAGCCTCTTCGGCAGGCATCCTGTTTTCTACCTTTACCAGTACATCGGTCACTCCGTCGTTCATCCGAAGGAAGTACTGCATCCGGTCTAAGGGAGCGATAAAAAATTTACTGTTTAAGCTTCCCACCGGAAAGGTGAGGAGGCCTGTAATCTCGAGCGTCAGAGCGTTCGTTCCTCCCCGCATCGTCTTCGTAAGCAGGGTAACTTTATCTCCAACATCCAGTCCGATCTCCTTTGCCAATCCGACTCCGAGTACAGTTTCGTTCTTGCCGTTTTCGGGAAGCCGGCCTTCAATCAGCGTATCATCAAAATCCTGATATTCCCTTTCATGCTCAAAATCAACCCCGAGGCCGACTGCCGGATAGGTGTTCCCTTCCCGGTAGATACCGGTCCCGAACTGTACCCGGGGGGAGACCGCCTCCACCGGTACCGTTTCCCCGACAAGACCGATAATCTCTTCGTATTCTGTGATATTCAAATGGAGCGGATTGAGATATTCATACTCCGAATACTCCTTGTTGCGGACCCGAATCTCTCCGGTGTAATAGGTATGCAGGTTTTCTCTCAAATCCACTTTGATTCCTTCAATCAAAGAAAACATGAACACGAAACAGAGTGCGGCCAATCCTATAGCGATCATGCAGAGAAGACTCCGCCTGGTGTTCCGCTTTATATTTCGAAACGCTATCTCTCGTAATTTCATTTTTCCCTCCCTTTTACCGGTACCGCAGACAGTCGGTTATTTCCATCTTGAGTGCTTTTCTCGTTGGAATGGCCGCGACCACGACCGCGATAAGGATGCCTGCAAGAAACGCGGTAATAATGGTGGATATATTCCAGGTCCCCCGCATTGCCCCAGCGACCCGATACCCGATGTCCATATCCCTTGCAAACATCGAGATGTCGATTCCCCTGTTGACCATTGGAATGTTGATGAAGATTCCCAGGACTACCCCCAGAATAGAACCGAAAAGCCCGATTCCCCCCGCTTCGAAAAGGAAACTTCTTCTGATCTGCTTTGCTTCCATCCCCAGGGCGCGCATCATCCCCAGCTCCCGCACCCGCTCGTAAACCGCCATAAGCATGGTATTAGAAATTCCCACCGCAGCGATGACAAAAACGAGAAAGAGAATCACTTTGGAAGAGACATTTTTCGCACTTGCTATCTGGAGGTAGTCTCGGGCAAGATCCTTCCAGCTTACAACTTTGAGCTCTTGTTCCTGTATCAGCTCGGCTTTACGCAGTGCAGCATCGACTTCCGCAGTACGCTCGGGTGCTTTGGCAATGTCGCTAAACGCCATTGCAATTTCACTTACCGCACCTTCCATCTGCAGGTAGGTGTCCGCCGCCCCAAGGGTCATATAACCCATGGAGCGGTTTATCTGCGGGTTGGGAGTGTTTAGAAGTCCTACGATTGTAAGGTCCATCGTCTGAAAGAACCCGTGCTTGGTCCTGGTCACGACGGTTACCGGAAAGCCGACCTCAGCGCCGATATCTTCGGCCAGCCACGCTCCGAGGAGAATCCCGTTCTCACCCGGCTCGAGCCATCTTCCTTCGACGACTGTCTCATCCAGTTCGTACACGGCCCGGTCCCGCTGAGGATCGACGGCGGCGAACCGCATCTGGATCGAGCCGTGCTCCGGAAAGGGGTCTTTGAACATGATCATCTCACCGCTGAAGGCGACCCGTCCGGTTGCAGGTACCGCCATCTCTTCGAGTATGGAAAAAATCTCTTCTTTGTTTTCTATAGAGTGTTTAATAGGATATTGGTCCCGCTCTTCCCAGAACGCTTCCTTCATGATTTTTCCCCCGCCGGTCTCATACCACACCAGATTCCTCTCGGTCTCTAAGCTGATTCCGCTGAGAATGGAATCCATGTAAATGAACATGGCAAGCCCCGCGGCAATCGCCCCTGCGGTTATCAGGGTCCGCCTCCGGTGGCGGAACAGGTTTTTCCAGGCAAGAGCTAATTGGAATTTCATCAGTTTCTCCTCTTGTCATCGATTACGAGACCGTCGTGGAGCTGGATCAGCCGATGGGCAAACTCCATCACCATGGTATCGTGGGTAGAGAACACGAAGGTGGTGTTATGAGTGCGATTGAGGTCCTCCATCAGGTTCAGGATCTCTTCTCCTGTCTTGGAATCGAGGTTCGCAGTCGGTTCATCTGCCAACACCAGTTCCGGTTCTTTGACCAGGGCACGAGCCACGGCGACCCGCTGCTGCTGGCCGCCGGAGAGTTCCGCCGGTCTGCGATGGGCCATTGTTTTAAGTCCTACCTCTTCGAGGATGGCCATGGTCCGGTCGTGCACCTCTTCATCCCCTAAACCCAGCAGAGAGAGAGCAAACGAGACATTTTCGAACGCCGTAAGGACAGGAATAAGATTGAACGACTGAAACACAAAACCGATTTTCTGCCTGCGGAGAAAGGCAAGCTCTTTGCGGTCTTTTTTGGATACCGGTTCCCGATCGATCAAGATCTCCCCGCTGTCCACCTGGTCGAGGCAGCCGATGAGGTTTAATAGAGTGGTTTTCCCGGATCCGGAAGGCCCGGCTATGGAGAGAAACTCTCCGTCATCGATGGTAAGGGTGACCCCGCGGAGCGCATGGACCGTGGTCTCTCCATCTTGATAGTTTTTCTTTACATCATCTATCTGTATCATTATTTTTCTCTCCCTCTTGTTCTGTTTTTTCACCGGCGGGGTGCGTGGTGTTCGGAGCACCGGGGCCGCCGGGAGTACCGCCTCTCTCCATCGATTTGAGCGCCGCCGTACCCATCACCGTTCCTAAGTTCATCGAATCGAGAGCAGAGGCAGGCAGGAGGATCATCGATCCTTTCTGTCGAATCCCTTCATATATCATGTTCATGGCCCGCAGGTGGAGCGCGGTCTCATTGTCTTTATAACTCTCAGAGGCTTCCGCAAACTTCTTGGCAATCTCGACTTCGGCCGTACCGAGAATGACCCGGGACTGTTTTTCCCGTTCGGCTTGGGCCCGCTTGCTCATCGCATCTTCTAAGCCTTGGGGGATGATGATGTCGGTAAACTCGACCGAAAGTATGGTGATGCCCCAGGAGTTGGTCTTTGCATCCAGGATTGCCTGTATTTCACTGTAGAGCGTACGCCGTTCGGTCAAGAGGGTGTTTAAGTCATGGTTCCCGATGGATTCACGGAGAGCAGTCTGAGCGGAGAGCGTGACCGCCTCGACGAAATTTTCGACCTCTAAGATTGCCCGCTTCGCGTCCCAGATCATCCAGAAGGCGAGCCCGTCTACATGGACCGGAACGGTGTCGCTGGTAAGGGTCTTCTCCGCACTAAAGTCGGTGGCCCGGATCCTGGTGTCCACAAAAGAGGCGATCCGGTCGATGAAGGGAATGAGAAGAAAGAGTCCCGGTCCGTGTACTTTTTTAAACTTTCCGAACCGGAGGATGACTACCTTGTCCCATTGATAGATCAGTTCGAAACAGGCGGAGATGATCAGCCCTAACGAGACGAGGAGAAAGGTCGGATAGAAATTAAAGGTGAAAAAGAAATACATCCCCAGCCAGCTGGCAATGATAAGCTGGACGATGATGATCCACAGAGGGAAAGCGGTAAGAATGCTCCCTACGATGATCGCCCCGAGAGCAATTCCTACGATCTGTTCAGTCGGTACGGTTGAATCGAGCAGATGCTGGAGGAAAATCCCTGCTGCCAAAAATAGTGCGAACACGAGGAAAGAGAAGACATTGTAGCTGAAATCGGGCTGGAGCGTTTTTTTGTGTACGTTTTTAATTCTCTGGATTTTTTCCTGAAACATATTCATCCTCATCGACCTCCTTGGGTAATATCCCCGGCCAGTTGGTCTCCGGCCATTTCCTGGAGTGCGTGTATCACATCTTCTACGGTAAAACCGTAGGAGTTAGCTTTCGTGATGACCGATCTCGTAAGCTGTGAAAGCACCCGCTCCCGTTCTATATCGCTCATTTCCACTTTTTTGTCACTTATAAATGTCCCCGACCCCTGCTGGGTGTTGACGATTCCCCGAATTTCCAGTTCATTGTAGGCACGGGAGACGGTATTTGGGTTGATTTTCAGTTCTACCGCCAGACCCCGTACCGTGGGAAGCTGGTCGTCGCTTACGAGCCGCCCGTCGGCAATGGCCATTTCGATCTGGAGAATGATCTGCTTGTAAAAGGGGACCCCGCTTTTAGGATCGAGACTGAAATCGAGCGTTTTCTCCAGTTCTTTCTCCGCCACAGCTTCCTCCAATTTTCTTTCGGCTGTTTTAGTATTGTATTAAACAACTAATACAATATAACTTTAGTACAATAATACAATTTTGGCAAGCTTTTTTTTCATTTTTTTCTACTCATTTTAACGGGTTTCCGCAGGGCCTAAGGTTGTCCATATAAACACGTAGGTGGTAGGATGAGAAGCAGATACTACAGTCGTTTCCTTCCCCGTGAAGCAGCAGCACCTTCAACTCGGTTTTATTTAGGTAAGGAGGAAAAGTTATGATTTCTACAAAAAAAGAGACCTATACCTACGCCGATTATGCAAAACTACCCGAAGGCTCCCCGTATCAGCTTATCGACGGAATGCTTGTAAAAAGCCCTTCTCCTCTTCCCCTCCATCAGCGGATTGCCAAGAGGATCTTCAAGAAACTGCTGATGATGGAAACCGAAGGAATAGGGGAAGCTTTCTTTGCACCGGTAGACGTATATTTGAGCGAACAGGAAACGTATCAGCCCGATCTTTTATTCATTACTGCTAAACGATTGCAAATTGTGGGTGAAAAAAAGATCGAAGGAGCTCCGGATGTGATCATTGAGATCCTCTCTTCGAGTACCGCATATTACGACCTGCGTCACAAGAAAGAGATGTATGCAAGCTCCGGGGTAAAGGAGTATTGGATTATCGACCCGCCGGACCGTATTATCGAGCTCCATATAAACAGTAATGAAGAGCTCATCCTCAAAGCACGGAAAAAAGAGAAAGGTTCGATAACCTCTTCGTTATTCGCTGGTTTTACTCTATGCTGTATGGAGGTTTTCGGGCTGTAGCACGGGGCCAGGGAGGACCGGTATGAGCATACTTACCGGAAG
>CAZQKT010000127.1:0-9919 GCA_964594055.1 uncultured Spirochaetales bacterium | reverse complement strand
TAGACGAATTGTGGACGGAGGACCTCAATTCCGGCCAGATGTACGGTACTGTCAGAGCGATAAACCCAATATCGAAGGATAGCTGACGGTTTTACAGCGAATTACGGCGGGCTTGTCTTCCTCCATCCCTCTCGAGGATAGAAAACCACGCCGAGGCGACGGTAAAAAACGAGAACGGGATAAAAGATTCAATTCTACGGTATGTGACCGCCGCCGATGCGCTGCCGGACATTTTCATTCGGTTTATTTATGAGGCCCAAATGTCTGTCGAAAAAAAATGGGGACAGGTGTCAGGTGTACTTTTGGGACTGCTCGGCATTGTCATCTTTGAGCAAATGAGACAGCGAATGTTTGATATAGTAGAGCCCGGGATCGACCGACCCCTTCGGGATGTCCAGCACATCGGCTATGTCTTTGAGATAGGCCCTTCTTCCCGCGTTCCCCAATTTGAGAGGCATATTTACATTCATTTACAATTAAGTGCGGTCACGTTTATCGGAAGATGTGTGAAAACGTATCGAGGATGGTCTTCTCGAGCTCTTCTACTGTGCAGTTTTTGGAAAACCCGGCTGCCTTGGTGTGGCCGCCCCCGCCGAGCGATTCGGCAATAGCACCGACATCGACCGATTCGCCGGAGCGAAGACCGACTGAGGTTATCCCGTCTTCTTCTTCACGAATTAAGGCGACAGCTTCTACTGTAGCAGTGCTTTGAAGGAGGAGGTAGAGCGTGTCGGAGTCACGAATCTCCGTTCCGCAGTCGCCTACATCCGCCCTTTTTTCCGTGGTGATGAGTAATTTCCCGTTGAAATAAGCTTTTGTTCGGGCAAGGAGGTTCCCTAAGAGCAGACGGGAGGCAAGAGGCCGGTCCCCGTACATCATCCGGTACACTTCGTGAGGAGACGCCCCGGCATCGCAGAGACGGGCAACATCAAGAAACACCCCGCCGGAATCTGCTGTTAGATGTCTGAAGAATCCCGTGTCCGTACAAAGGCCGAAAAGAAGATGGCGTGCTTCGTCGCGGTTTAGGGGCAGATCGAACCTCTCGAATAATCGGTGGATGAGAAAGGTAACGGATGGAGCATGTGGATCGACGTAACGGACATCGCCGAACGGTTTTCCTGCAGCATGATGATCGATTACCGCTTTTTTCACCTGCGAGATTTGAGAAGCCAACCGCCCGATTCTCTCTGCGGTGGAACAATCCAGGATGATTGCCCCGTCGATTGCAGATGGTTGGGGGAGGGCGGTGTCGAAGAGATGTTCAAACCGGCTGATTTCAAATCTTGTAAACGGTCCGGGAGAAAGCAGGATAACCTTCTTCCCCAGCCGATGCAGCAAACTCTGTAAAGCGAGAGAGGAGCCGACACAATCACCGTCGGGTTCCTTGTGGCTTACAACTGCGAAAACCGAGTGCTCATGGATAAACTGAAGTAATTCTTTCATAATCATTCTACGAGAGGGTAAGCAGTGCGGTTTGCGGTTCTTTCCCGGAAATCACCGGTTCGTTGTTTTTTATGAACACATCGATCTCGGTACGCAGGCCGAACTCCTCGAGGTACACACCCGGCTCGATAGAGAAACAAGAACCTTCGAGCAGGGCGCGGCTGTCCGGGAACTCGGTCCCGTCAAGGTTGGCGCCGCTTCCGTGGATTTCAGTATCTATTGCATGGCCGGTCCGGTGGCTCATAGATGAGTCCAACCCCCTCTGTGCAAGAATTTCGCGGACGTACCGGTCCACGTCAGCCCCCCGCACCTCACCGTTTTCCGATAACCGCGTTCTGATCAGATTTACGGCCGAATCCCGGGCAGTCTTTATTGTTTCAAAGACCCGCTGTATGTTTTCCGGTACTTTCCGGGAACAAATTCCCACCCAGGAGATATCTGCGTAGATCGATCCCCCGCTGTTCTCCCGGGCGAAGATATCGAGCTGGATTACATCACCTGCTTTGATCGGGCTTCCCCTTCCTTCAGCCATGTAATGGGGATCGGCGGAATGGCGGCCTGCCCCAACGATCGGGGGATGTTCGGTCGTCAGGTTCCGTTTTTCGAACTCGTGCTCAATAAAATCACGGAGCTCCCCTTCATAGAGTTCCTTTTTACTTTCGAACCGGTCCCGGACGATATTCCAAGTCTGCCCGACGATCTCGCAGAGATGGACTGCAGCCCGCTGGTGAGAATCGATTTCTTTCTCCGTCAACACACCCATCGTCCGCTGGATGAGCCCGGCCGACGAGACCAGTTCGAACCCTGCTTCCTGCAGAAGGAGTGCTGTGCCGTAATCGAGATAGGAGATGGCCGTTATCTCTTTTGAATACTGGACCGCGACCGGCAGCTGTTGCGGAGGTGCGGCACCAGGAGGTGCGGCAGAAGATGCAAGGGCCTTTAGACCCTCCCTGAGTTCCCGACGAGAGAAATAAAACCTCTGTTCTCCCGGGAGTGGGTCGAGAGCAGCGGATTCGATAGAGTGGTTCAGTTTTACAGGCCGCCCCTCAGCCGGTATAAAGTAAAACCAAGGACGTGAGTTCATCGCCTCTGCAGCTATTCCCAGCATGCGATCTGCAATTTTGTCCCGATGCTGCATATTGAAAAAAAGCCATCCGGAAAGGTTTTCCTCCCGGATGGCCTGCTGTATACGTTCTAACGACACAATCAAAACTCGATTTCCAGCGTTTCTATGTCGAAATTCCCTTCAATTGCCTGAGGATTATCGATGTCCCCCCAGCTTTGAGCATTCTTACTCTCTTCTAAATAGAGACGGACATGGTGAAATTCTCCGTTTTTCCAGAAGATCGACATATAGGGATAGGCAGGGTCTTTGCCGTAAATAACCTCACCTTTATTAGCCGCTCCGTAGAACCACTCCATCGGGAAATAGGTTACGCCGATGTCCAGGCCGCTTTTCATATAAACGATCCGGTAACCTTTCTGATGTGGGTATACTTTTACAATATGCATTGATTTGACAAACATTTCGGATTCATCAGCCGTAACAGAGATGATGCCGGCGATGAACAGCAGGCCCAACACTATTGCTATTGATTTTTTCATAAACACCGTCCTCGATTTCGAGACTTTGTACCAATTATAAAGGTTTTACCTGGTCAAAATCAAGTACAATTTTTTCATATCTTTTCTCATATATGTTCTGTCCTGCTACAATGTAGCAAGCATAACTGCCTTTATGGTATGCTTTCGGTTTTCGGCTTGATCGAACACCTTGGATGCAGGACCTTCAAACACCTCTTCGGTTACCTCGTTCCCTTTAACTGCAGGGAGGCAATGGAGAAAAATTGTATCGTCCCGCTCTGTTTTTGCCATGAGCTTGGCTGTAACCTGGTATTTCTTGAGGATTTTTTTCCGCTCTTTCAGCTTTTTCTCTTCACCCATAGAGGCCCACACATCCGTATATACTGCCTCGGCTTGTTTCAAGCCTTTGCTTATATCATCGGTCACTTCGATAGCCGCACCGCTTTCTTCCGCCCATTTTCGGCACTCTTTTACATACTTTTTTGAGGGGTACAGTGATTCAGGAGAGATGACGGTGTAGTTGAGCCCCATTTTAGCGGCACCGATCATGAGAGAGTTGGCAACGTTGTTTCTTCCGTCACCGATAAAACAGAGTTTTTTTCCGGTTATGTCCCCAAAAGACTCCTCTATGGTCATGAGATCGGCTAATACCTGGGTCGGGTGATAGAGGTCGGTCAGTCCGTTGTACACCGGCACGCCTGAATATTCGGCAAGGGTCTCTACCACTTTTTGACTGAATCCCCTGAACTGAATACAGTCGAACATCCCTCCGAGCACCCGGGCCGTATCTTCAACCGTTTCCTTTGCACCGAGCTGTATATCATCCATTGAAAGAAATACCGGGTGGCCCCCCTCTTCCCCGAACGCTGTTTCGAAGGCGCACCGGGTTCGGGTTGACCGCTTCTCGAAAAGAAGAGCGAGTGTTTTCCCTTCAAAACGTTTGAACACGTGCCCTTTCTCCTTTTTGACCTGATGAGAGAGATCGAGAAGGGAGCGAATCTCATCTTTAGAGTAATCCTTTAAGGTAAGAAGCGATCTGCCGGTAATTTTTTTCTCCATTTGTACACACTCCACTACTACTGAAATTATTTAGCCTGTTCTCAGGTGTCGTATCGTAAAACTGTTTTCCGGAAACAGGCTCACTAGTGCTTCTTTTATCGTATCAAAGAAAATAAATGTTATCGAAGAGAGGACTTCTTTCGGAAGTTCCTGTGTGTCTTTCTCGTTTTTCTCCGGCATAATCACATGGGTTATGTTGTTCCTGTATGCTGCTAATATCTTCTCTTTGACCCCGCCGATCGGAAGCAGTCTGCCGGTAAGCGTTATCTCTCCGGTCATGGCGTATCCGGGCAGTACGGTAATTCCCGATATTGCAGAGAGCATAGCTGCCGTCAAGGTAATTCCCGCCGACGGGCCGTCTTTGGGAATCGCCCCCTCCGGAACGTGGATATGGATATCGGTGTCGTGTTGAAAATCCGCGTTGATATGAAAGGCCTGATATTGGGAGCGGAGAAATGAGAGTGCGATCCGGGCACTCTCCTTCATGACATCACCTAAATTACCGGTAAGAATCAGCTCACCTTTCCCTTCGAGAAGAGAGACTTCTACCGGCAGGAGCATCCCCCCCATCTCCGTCCAGGCAAGTCCGTAGGCCATTCCGGGCCGGGCATCTTTGGATACGGCATTCTCATGGAACCGTTCATTTCCGAGATAGTTCTTCAACCCTTTTTCGGTTATCACGGCGGTAAACCGACTTTTCTCGGCTTGTTCTTCTTTCGGATATCCCTCTTTAATCGCTTTGCGGGCGATTTTCCTAATTACTGTGGCGATTTCCCGTTCGAGGTTCCTCACACCCGATTCCATGGTGTAGTTTCGAATAATAGAGAGGGTGGCAGTTTTCTGAAACTGTATGTTTGCCCAGTCGAGTCCGTTTTCTGCAAGCTGTTTTGGTATAATAAAATCTTCGGCAATGCGTACTTTTTCCAGATCGGTATAGCCGGGTATCTCTATAACTTCCATTCTGTCCCGCAAGGGGAAAGGTATGGTATGAATGGAATTGGCGGTAGTAATGAACATCACGTTGGAAAGATCGTACGGTACTTCTAAATAGTGGTCCATGAACGTGCTATTCTGTTCGGGATCGAGCACCTCGAGCAGCGCCGAGGCGGGATCGCCCCTGAAATCGGAACTGAGCTTGTCGATTTCATCGAGCATAAACACCGGATTTATGGTCTCTGCCTTTTTCATCGACTGAATAATTTTTCCGGGAAGCGCGCCCACGTAGGTTTTACGATGTCCTCGTATTTCCGCCTCATCTTTTACTCCGCCTAAAGAGATGCGGATAAACTTTCGCCCCAAAGCGCGGGAAACCGAGCGTCCTAGAGAAGTTTTTCCGGTACCGGGCGGGCCGATAAAGCAGAGGATCGGTCCTTTCATTTTCTCTTTGAGCTGTCTTACTGCAAGAAAATCCAAAATCCGATCTTTTGGTTTTTTCATATCATAATGGTCTTCATCGAGGATCCGTTCCGCTTCTTCGATGTCTTTGTTGTCTTCGGTCTTCTCCGTCCAGGGGAGTTCATTGATCCATTCGATATAGGTCCTCAAAATCCCTGCTTCCGGCGACATCGGGCCTAACCGGGTGAGTCGTTTTATCTCTTTTTCCGCTTTATTCAGCACCTCTTCGGGGAGGTCCTTAGACTGAATTCTTTTTTCCAGCTCCTTTGCCCCGGTCGGATCATCTTCTCCCTTGCCCAATTGCCGGTTTATTTCACGAAGCTGTTCGTTTAAGTAATAATCTTTCTGGCTTTTTTCGAGCCGTTTTTTGACTTTTGTATGTATTTTGTCCTGAAGGGAAGCAATTTCATTTTCCGATTCGATGAGAACGGTCAGCATCTCGAGCCGTTTATGCGCATCGTGCTCTTTGACGAGCTCTATTTTCTGTTCGGTTTTAAGTGGTACCTGGGCGGCTATTAAATTGACCAGCTTGTCCGGGAACTCGGCCTTTTTAATACTCTCGATCGATTCCTGCGGGACCTTGGTGTGATGGATGGTGTATTTGGAGAAACTGTCTTGTAACGCTCTCATGAGAGCGGAGATGCTGTCGTCGATCTCTTTTGAATCAGCAACAGCAGCTGATTGTATTTTGAAATACGGAGTTTTCTTTACATATTTTTTTATAACTGCTCGTTCTTGGCCTTCTACCAATACTCTGATCGTACCGTCGGGAAGTTTCAGCATCTGGAGTATCGAAGCCACGGACCCCCACTCGTAAATATCCCCTTCAGCAGGGTCTTCGGTTTTTGTCTTTTGACAGGCGAGGAAAACTTTTCTGTCTCCGTTCATCGCTTCTTCGATTGCTTTGATGGTCTTCTCCCTGCCGACGAAAAAAGGTGCAATCATATGCGGGAAAATAACCAGATCTTTGAGGGGAATAAGAGGATACTCTATTTTCTTCGTTTTGCCCGGCCAACCCTTTAAGATCATGCAGACTTCTTGATATAGACCACTTCCGGTTTTTCAGCGTTTTCAATGACATCCTGTGTAATGTTTACCTTACGAGCATTTTTCTCGGAAGGAATATCATACATGATATCGATCATTGTGTTCTCGACAATCGATCGTAACCCTCTCGCCCCTGTTTTCATATCGAGGGCTTTTTGGGCGACAGCGGTAATTGCATCTTCGTCGAAGGTAAGGTCTACACTATCGAGTTTTAGTGCCTGCTGATACTGCTTGATGATGGAGTTCTTCGGTTCGGTAACGATCCGTTTTAAATCGTCTAAAGAGAGTTCGTTCAAGAAAACGCGGATGGGAAGCCGTCCGATGAACTCAGGGATAAGGCCGAACTTGATTAAGTCGTCCGGATGCAGATGCGCGTACAGCTCTACTAAATCTTTTTCATGGGTAGAGCGGACATCCGCACCAAATCCGAGCGGATGCTGCAAGGTGCGGGTTTCTACGATTTTGTCCAAACCTACAAACGCCCCGCCGCAAATAAAGAGAATATTAGTTGTATCGATTTTGAGCATTTCCTGGTTAGGGTGCTTTCTTCCCCCCTGGGGAGGAACTGAAGCGACCGTCCCCTCGATTATTTTAAGAAGGGCCTGTTGGACCCCTTCACCGGAGACATCTCGGGTAATGGAAACATTCTCGCCTTTTTTGGATATCTTATCGATCTCATCGATATAAATAATCCCCCGTTCAGCTGCCGATATGTTGTTGCCGGCATTTTGAATCAATTTGAGGAGGATGTTTTCAACATCTTCGCCGACATATCCCGCTTCGGTCAAGGTGGTTGCATCGGCAATGGCGAACGGTACCTTAAGCTTTCGGGCCAACGTTTTTGCAAGCAGTGTTTTTCCCGTTCCGGTCGGTCCGATTAGCTGCACATTTGCTTTTTCGAGTTCAACATCGGTTTCGAGCTGTCCCTTATGGGTAATCCGTTTGTAGTGATTGTATACGGCTACGGAAAGAACTTTTTTAGCAGCTTCCTGGCCTATAACATACTCGTCGAGATACGCTTTGATTTCTTTCGGTGTAGGTACTTCCTCTAAAAACTCGGAAGTGAGGACATCATCTTCCTCATCTAATATTTTCTTACATACATTGACACATTCATCACAGATGTAAACACCGGGACCGGCGATCAATCGTCGGGCTATATCAGCGCTCTTTCCGCAGAAGGAACACACTTTTAACCCGTCATTTTTCGTTTTTGCCATTATCCTCTCCCCTTATGAGCACTTTGTCCACGATTTTATAGTCCACTGCTTCCTGAGCAGACATGAAATAGTCCCGTTCCAGATCGAAAGCAATTGTTTCTTCATCTTTATCGGTGTGATAGGCGAAATGCCGGATAATCAGGTGCTTTAACCGAAGTATCTCTTTTGCCTGGATTTCAATGTCTCGGGCTTGTCCCTGAACACCGCCCCAGGGCTGATGGATGAGAATTCTCGATGAAGGAAGGGCAAACCGTTTTCCGGCAGCCCCGCAGGTAAGCAGTAGTGCTCCCATGGAAGCAGCCTGTCCCATACAAATAGTCTGTACATCCGGTTTGATATACTGGATCGTATCGTAGATGGCCAAACCGGCTGTTACGGACCCTCCCGGTGAGTTTATATACACACTGATATCCCGTTCGGGATCTTGAGACTCGAGGAACAACAGCTGTGCGACTACCAAATCGGCAGTGACATCGAAAATCTCGCCGTCTATAAAGACAATTCGGTCTTTTAACAGACGGGAGTAGATATCGTAAGATCGTTCGCCGACACCTGTTTGTTCGACAACGATCGGAACTAATGTATTCATTTTTTCATTCATATGAAAATCCTTATTGTAGTGTAACTTGGGTGAAATTTAATGATTCTCCTCTTGTAAGTCCAGGAATTTCATTTTCTCCCCCTTTTTGATGTCCGTCTCTTCTATAAGACGGTCAAAAAGCTTCCGCTGCTTCAGCTCATACCGTACATACTGCTCGGAATTTCCTTTTGAAATCTCTTCTTTTACCTCATCTAAGGATTTGTTGCTCTCATCGGCATATTTCTGCAGTTCCTCTTCTATTTCATTATCGGAAATTTCTATATTTTCTTCTTCAATCATTTTATCAATAAGCAGTCTGGCCCGGAGATTTTTCTCTACGGAGGGCTTCCATTCTTCTAAAAGGGAATCTTTATCCTTGTTTTCATGCTGGAGGAGGGTCAGAAGCTGCTCTTCGGGCATTCGGTAGCGTCCTAAAAAGTTCTGCCAGGAGTTTTCCAGTTCCATAGTTACCATGGATTGGGGCAGCTCGATTGATGAGTTTTCTATGATTTGGTCCATAAGGCTGTTTACCGTTTTCTCGCGGACACGGGCCTCTTTTGACTCCTCGAGCCGTTTTTTGATGTCCGCCTTCAAGTCATCGATGGTTTCGTACTCCTCGCTGATATCCTGGGCGAAATCATCATCGAGCTCGGGCAGTTCCTTCTCCTTAACCGCTGTTACGTTGACCTGTAACCGCACTTTTTTTCCCCGCAGCTCCTCATATTCAAAATCATCACCATACTCTTTCTCGATGATTTTCTCTTCGTCCTTTTTCATTCCCTCCACTTCATCATCGATTTTGTAGAGATTGTATCCGCTGCCGACGGTGAAGACGAACCCTTCCCGCTTTGTTTCTTCGATTACACTGTCATTCTCATCGAGTTCGGCATAATCGATTGTTACGATCGAATCTTTTTCGACAACGCCGTCTTTCTTGTCTACAACCATGGCGTTACGGTCCTGCAGTTTCTGCAGCTCGCGTTGTTCGTCTTCTTCGGTAACCTCTACCTGCGGTACTTCTACGGTGAGCCCCTTATACTCCCCCAATTGTATCTCGGGGAACACATCATAAACCACTGAAAAGGAGAGGTCCTGCTCCAAATCCGGTTCCAATTCATCCTGCAGTTCCGGTGTCGAGTAAGGAAGCGGTTTCTCATCGATTTCATCGAAAATTTCTTTGAGACTATTCTCGATACAGTTAGCAGAGGCTTCCTGCTTAATGCTGTCTCCAAACTTTCTCTCCAACACCGATGCCGGTACTTTCCCCTTGCGAAACCCTTTTATGTGGGCTTTCTTCTTGTATTCATTGAGCAGTTTATCGTACTCATCTTTGAGAGCATCTTTTTCAATGGTAACATTGAGTTTTACGGAAGAGTTTTCTTGGGTTTCAATTTCTTTATGTGCTATCACGTAGGTCCTCGCTTTATTAAGGCTTTGGTTTACCTTGTTTATTTGGCCTCGCTGCAATTAGCTTTTAGGGCCGATTTTTAAAAAAAAAGGCGATCCGGTGGCCCAGATCGCCGTATTATCAGGGAAAGCGGGAGACGGGATTTGAACCCGCGACATCCACCTTGGCAAGGTGGAGCTCTAC
>CAZQKT010000126.1:0-10072 GCA_964594055.1 uncultured Spirochaetales bacterium | reverse complement strand
GGTGTTTATATAATGGTATAAGTATTAATTATAGCATAACTATTAGGAGTAATATATGTCAACGAAGAATATTAGCGCTACTATTGATGAAAATATCGCAGAAAAACTTGATTCATTAGCAAAACAGACCAATAGAAAAAAAAGTTACTATATTAACCAGGCACTCCGAGAATATTTCGAAGCAATTGAAGATTATGAAATAGCTCTTTCTAGAAAAGGCGGCCACACAGTTGCTTTTGAAGAAGCAAAGAAAACATTAGGACTATTGTGTATGAAATTTCTGTAGAGACTGTAACGATTGTCTTACTGCGTATCGCCCATCGAAAAAGTGTTAATGACGGCTTATAATCGGCCGAACAATGTCCGGACAATATATTGAATTTCCTCTGGTGTTCAGCTATGAAATTTCAATTTGACATTCAGTGCAGAAATAGGTACTCCGTCCTGCAATGGTCTTCTTTTCTATCGTCCCGGAACAGCGGGGGCAGGGCGCTCCGGGTTCCCGGTGCGGGATGAGATAATGCTTCGGTAGTTTTTCGATGTCTGCCTCGACTGCGAGTGATTGTTCGATAATCGTATTCATAGTTTTATATACGTGCTTTAGCTGTTCTTCGGTCAAGGCATCGATTTTTGTTCTCGGATGGAGGCCGGTCTGGAAAAGCAGTTCATCCACATAGATATTCCCCAATCCTGCTATTTTTCCTTGGTTCATCAATGTTGATTTGAGCATTCCCTTTGTCGAACCGATTATCTGAATAAATGTGTCTTCATCTACCGAGGCCGCGTCCGGGCCGAGCCCCGCCTCACGGATGTACTGGGCTATGTCTTGGGTAATGTCTACTCGTCCGAGAAGCCGAGTTGTCTGTTTTTAAAAACAGATATTTACCGTGACGGTGTGTATCGCTGAATATTATACCCTTGAGAGCTTTTCCGATAGATGTAATCGGGGCCCCTCCTAGCACTTTTTTATTGAGTATTTCGACCTTCTCAATGTTTTGTCTAAGCGAGGTCCGATCAATATAGCGTCGAAAATGTTCGACATCGGGCAATTCCGGCATGTTCTCTCCAGTTATCTAGATATGAGTTTCTTCATTTCACTCCACGACCTCGTATTCAGCACATCGTCCCTGGTAAGCCAGCCTCTTCTTGCCTGGGAAATACCGTACCGGATATTTTGTAAATTGGCCGTTGAGTGAGAGTCGGTAGAAATTGTCAGTTTTAGCCCCATCTCCTTAGCCATATGAGTGTTGGTATCGTTTAGATCGAGCCGCTGGGGATGGGCGTTTATCTCTAAAAAACAGTTCCTCTCCACGGCTGCCCGCATGACCTTCTCCAGGTCGAATCGGTACGGTTCTCTCGACCCGATCAGCCGACCGGTCGGATGTGCGAAGATATTAAAATAACGGTTGTCCATGGCCCGGAGAATACGCTCGGTCTGCTTCTCATAGGAGAGGTTTCTGTTGTAATGGATCGAGCAGGTGACGATATCAAGTTCTTTGAGGATAGAGTCGGGGAGGTCGAGTGACCCGTCCTCTAAGATGTCTACCTCAATAGATTTGAGAATCGTAAAACCGGAAAATTTCTTCTGAATGCCGGCTATATAATCGATCTGTTGTTCCAGCCGTTTCTCGTCCATCCCGCCGGCAACCGATACCCGCTGGGAATGGTCGGTAACGGCAAAGTATTCATACCCCATTGCAACGGCAGCCCGGGCCATCTCTTCTATGGAGTTCTTTCCGTCACTTTCAGTAGAGTGGGTCTGCAAATCTCCTTTCATATCTTCCCCGGTTATAAGCTCAGGAAGACTTTCGTTCAGCCCCGCATCAATTTCCCCTCTGTCTTCTCTTAGTTCCGGCTCGATGTAGGGGAGGCCCACCTGTTCATAGACGTCCTCTTCGGTTTTCCCTGCGAGCAGCTTGTCATCACGATACACGCCGTATTCATTTATTTTAAGCCCATTCGAGACTGCCCGTTTTCTTACTGCTACATTATGCGCTTTCGATCCGGTAAAGTAATGCAGGGCCGCTCCGTAGCTTTCATCGGGTACCACGCGGAGGTCGACCTGCAGATCACTTTCCCGGCCGGAACGCAGTTTTACCGATGATTTGGTCGGACCGTGGGATATGACAGCCGTAACATCTTCGTAGGAGACAAAACGCTCCATGACGGTTTCAGGATCATCACAGGTAACAAGAACATCGATATCCCCAACCGTCTCTTTGCGTCTTCTATAACTGCCTGCAATGATAATGTGGTCTACAGAAGAAATTTTCTTGAGCTCTTCTACAAGAGAAGAGATGATTTCTTCAGCGTCTGCGAGCAGAAACCTCCGCTCCTGCGGGCTCGAACGTATCCGCTCGATTTCTGTTTTTATTTTTTCGACCGTCTTATCGCCGAAACCCTCTATGTCCTGGACTTTTCCTTCACCTATAGCCTTTTCGAGGCTGTCCAGGTCTCTAATGGAGAGTTCTTGATATAATTTCCCCACTTTTTTCGGACCGAGGGTATCGATTTTTAAAAGATCGAGCAGGGAGAGCGGAACTTCTTTGGTAAGTTTCTTTAGGTATTCGAGACGGCCGGTCCGCACAATCTCTTCGATTTTTTCGGAAAGATCTTTGCCGATCCCGGGCAGTTCGGTCAGATCTTCTTTTTTGTCCACCATTTCGGTGACATTTTGAGACATATCCTCGATAGTCCGGGCGGCGTTCTTGTACGATCGGACTCGAAAGGGGTTTTCTCCTTTTATGTCGAGTAAATCACCGACGGTATCGAAAATACCGGCAATATCTTGATTGTGTATCGGCATACAGGTATCTTACTGTGCTTCCCACTATTTCTCAAGAACACCACTTAACATTTGATAGTATGATTTTAGGACAAAATCAGAATTAGTCGTTGAGTTCGTTTCGTGCTGCCTTGCTGATTGTTAACAGGTCACTTCTAAACATGGATTCTTTGAGCTTCAACATAGAAAACGGTGTTTCATACACCTTTTCGATACTATCAGGGGTATACAGATCTTCTGTTTTTCCAACCGTAATCGTGCCGTCCTTATAAAACAGGACAATATAATCTGAATACTTTTTTGTCAAATCGAGTTCATGGGCGGAATAGAGCACAGGAATGTTGTATTCTCGGGCGTAGTCAGTTAAAAACCCCATTACTCGTTCTTTTTGATAGTCCTCGAGTGCGAATACCGGTTCATCCATGAGGATGGTTTTAGAACCATAAAGGAGACTGAAGGCAATAATAGTCCGTTGGAGCTGGCCTTTACTTATCTCTTGCGTTTTTTTATTCAAGAAAGATTCGAGTTCGAGAACTTCGATTAATTCTTTTTTAAAGTCCGGATCGAACGTATTATAGAATCCATTTTCATATACAAAATCGATAAGATCGCCTATCGGTTCTTCAGTTTCAAACTCCATGTTTTGATAGATAAATGAGGCATAGCGGTTTTTCTCGGTTTCGTCTGCAGCCTGCAGTTCCTTTGTATCTTTGCCGAGAAGTGTTACAGTGCCGGCTTGAGGGAGTACCCGTCCCCCGCTAAGCAAAAGAAGTGTCGATTTTCCGGTCCCGTTCTGGCCTACGAAAGAGAGTACCCCGTGAGGCAGGGTAAGATCGAGCTCCCTGAACACATCTCGGTCCGTTTCCTGATAACGAAAAGTAACATCTTGGAAAGAAACAGTTGGGTTTTGGCCCATACTTATTTATATACCTCCCACGAAGTTCTCACTAATGTTTCCACATCACTGTAACGGGCCTTCCAGCCGAGAAGTTCTTGTGCTTTTTTTGAAGAAGCGATAAGCCGTGCGGGATCACCCTCCCGGCGTCCGACTATTTTAGAAGGTATTTGCTTGCCGCTGATCTTTCTTGCTGCCTCGAGCATCTCTAAGACCGAAATGCCTTCTTCGCTCCCCACATTGACGGTGAGGCTTCGTTTTTTTTCCTTTATATAATCTAATGCCAGAAGGTGAGCATCGGCAAGGTCTGTTACATGAATGTAGTCCCGAATACCCGTTCCGTCTCGTGTATCGAAATCATCACCGAAAATCTGAAGAATGTCCCGTTTCCCGACGGCCGTTTCCATAATAACCGGTAATAAGTTTGCCGGAGTCCGCTCTAACCCGCGAACAACGCCGTTTACATCATATCCGGCTGCGTTGAAATATCGCAGAGCGGCAAAGCGCAGTCCTTTTAGAGATTCATACCAATGCAGAAACCGTTCGATCTCGAGCTTGGTAAATCCGTAAAAATTTGTGGGATTTGTCGGATGCGCTTCATCTACCGGAATATATTCCGGTTCTCCGTATACAGCAGCGGAAGATGAAAAGACCAGCGTGTCAATGCCTTTTTCAACAATGCTGTTTACTATATGTATCGTCCCGCCGATGTTGTTTTCCGCATATGTGCCCGGTATTTCCATCGATTCTCCCGCCGCTTTTAAAGCGGCGAGATGAATAACAGCATCGTATTTTTGCCTGCCCATCACTTCGAGCACTTTACTTTTATCGAGTATATCGCCATGAACAAATTCAGTTTCCGGAAAAATGTTCTCCCGTAATCCGGACGAAAGATTATCGAACACCGTAATACTTTCGCCACGGTCTAAAAGTGCTTTTACGACATGGCTTCCGATATACCCTGCGCCGCCGATAACGAGAATGTTCATATTCACTCCTCATTTGCAATAATCGTTGTAAACTTTTTAAACTCCCAATGCCGTTGAGCTGCAATTTTTTTTAGTACCCTATCAGGGTTGACCACTACCGGTTTTCCCACTGCTTCGAGGAGCGGCAGATCATGTATACTATCGGTATAAAAGGTGCACTGCCTCGGATCTATCTGTTTTTGCTCTAAATACGCTAATACCTGCTCCTTTTTTTCCCTGCCGAAAAGAGGCGGTGAGATAAACCGCCCTGTGGAGATCTCCCCGTCAAACTCCATCCGGGTAGCAAAAAACTCGACCCCGAGGAACTCGGCAAGAGGTTTGATTATCACATCGATTGAAGAGGTGGCAAGCAGTACGAGGGTCCCCCTATTTTTTTCCTTTTGTATTATCTCTATTGCTTCCCGGTAGGACCGGTACTTGAGATGCTTCGAAAAGCATTCCCGTGCGACGGTCAAAAGCTGCTCCCGTGTTTTCCCTTCGAGAACGGAAAACTTTTTTTCAAAAAAGGATATCCCTATCTTCCCGAAGTAGTAATAGATGAAATATATGGGGATAAGGATAAGAGTCCACACGGGCAGCACCCCTCGTTTGATGGCGAGTTTTGCAAATATCTTCCCGGATGCACTGTTTATTATTGTTTTATCGACATCAAAAATAACGGCTGCTTGTTTCTCCATGCAGTAGTCCTGTTTCTTTATAGTATAAATCAAGAAGTTGTACAATGTTGTTGCATCTGAGAGGGTTTACATTTAGAATAGGGCAACAATTCCGAGTGTTTATGGAGAGATGCATGGATGAAACGTATAATTTTACTGTTCCCCTAATTGGTTTGCCTAATATCCCATCTCCTATAAAAATGTCAACGGTCATTGGTGATAGATTGGCAAATTATGTTCGAGAAGATGAGTACATACTGTACGACATAGAGACATATCCGGATGAACAGCCGAAACAGCGTAAAAAGGAACATCTTTTAGAACGGGCCGGACCACGCGAGATGATTTATTTTCACCCCGGACATGTTCATGCCGGTATCGTCACGTGCGGCGGGCTTTGTCCCGGGTTGAATGACGTCATTAGGGCCATCGTGCGGTCACTGTACAATGTGTACGGCGTACGCCGGATTACCGGCATACAGTACGGATATAAAGGGTTCCTCCCCGAGCACAATATTCCGACAGTCCCGCTCGATCCGACTGTCGTAGATGCTATCCATCACAGAGGCGGAACGATTCTTGGCTCTTCCCGCGGCGGCAGCGATATCAAAGAGATTGCTAATGCAATTGAACGGATGAATCTCAATATCTTGTTTACAATCGGCGGTGACGGTACGCAGCGTGGGGCCTTAAAAATTGCAGAGGAGTTGGAGCAGCGGAATATCAAAGTGGCAATGATCGGCGTGCCTAAAACAATCGATAATGATATCAGCTTTGTGCAAAAAACATTCGGTTTTGAAACGGCCGTTGCCATTGCCGTTGACGCGGTGAACAGTGCACATATTGAAGCGAGTAACGCGATCAACGGAGTAGGGTTGGTAAAAGTCATGGGCAGGGAATCCGGCTTTATCGCTGCACATACTGCATTGGCAAACAACGACGTCGACTTCGTTTTGATCCCGGAAATACCGTTCGATTTGCGCGGTAAGAACGGGTTGATTGAACATCTGAAAAACCGTCTCGAAGAGAAATCCCATGCGTTACTTTTAGTTGCCGAAGGGGCCGGGCAGGACCTCCTCGAGGAGAGCAATAAAAAAGACCCTTCCGGAAACAAACAGCTCCAGGATATCGGTCACTTTCTGCAGCGAAGAATTCCTAACTATTTAGCTGAGGCGGGGGTCGATGTTAATCTCAAGTATATCGATCCGAGCTATATGATTCGAAGCGCTCCGGCCCACCCGAATGATTCCATTTACTGCGCCCGTTTGGGCACTCATGCCGTTCATGCCGCTATGGCGGGCCGAACAAAAACACTTATCAGCCTTATCAACAATAATTTCGTGCATCTTCCCATTGAGATGGCGGTTTCTGAACGCAATTCCGTTGATCCCGAGGGCAGTTTATGGCGGGACGTACTCGAAGTGACATCCCAGCCGCCGATTATGAAAGGTACCTGACCGGAACACTACTAACCTGTTTTTAACCTATTTCTAACCTATTTTTTGTTGACACAACACCTGCAGCGGAGGATAAAAAGAACAGAAGTCATGAAAATCGTGGGTGTGTATAATATGCAGGGTGGTGTCGGAAAAACCGTTGCCGCCGTTAATCTGGCATATCTCGCTGCCTTAGACGGCGAGCGGACACTCCTCTGTGATCTCGACCCGCAGGGCGCGGCGAGTTTTTACTTCGGTATCGATACAAATCAAAAGACAAGCGCAAAAAAATTGGTAAAGGAGAAGTCGTTTCTCGAGAAAACTATTAAAGGCAGCGGTCTTACAGGTCTTGACATTCTCCCTTCCGATTTATCGTACCGCAAATTCGACTTCGCTCTCGAAGATATGAAAAAGCCGAAAAAGCGGCTGCAGCAGCTTCTACAGCCGCTCGAGAACGTGTATTCGTGGGTTTTTCTAGACTGTCCTCCCGGTCTTTCACTTATATCCGAAAATGTGTTCTACGCTTCAGACAGCATTCTCCTTCCGATACGGCCTACTCCGCTCTCTTTGAACATTTATCGTGAACTGATGGATTTTTTGGGAAAAAAGAAAATCGACGGGCTCCGGATTATTCCGTTCCTTTCTCAGGTCGATGAAAGCAGTTCATTGCACCACGCTATGGCGGAAAATATACAGGAGGCTATACCTCCTCTCTGCAGGACGGTGATATACTATAATCCTTTTATTGCAAAAATGGGTGTGGAACAAAAACCGATTTCGATGAGCGATCCATCTTCCGGACCTGCGGTCTCATTCAGTGCACTGTGGAAAGAGGTGCGTCAGCTTCTCAATTAAGAATATCGTTTCGGCTATTCATTTGGTGTCGTTCCCGCCGTCGAGAAGCCCCATATAAGCAGCAAGAAGCGGGTCGACATCCGCATCGGAAAGAATCTGCTTCGTCAGTATTTTCCCCAGCTGTACCCCTTCCTGGTCGAAGGAATTGATGTTCCAGATAAACCCCTGAAACATGATTTTGTTTTCATAGTGTGCTAAAAGAGCGCCGAGAGCTCTCGGAGTTAATCTCTCACCGTAGAGGAGACTGGAGGGGACGCCCCCCGGAACCTGTTTGTTTGGATTTTTGTCCTCTTTTCCCATTGCAAAAGCTACAATTTGGGCTGCAAGGTTCGCTTTGAGTTTGGTTTGGCTGCTCGACCCTTCGAATTGCGGATCGAAACCGGTTTGAGGATGAGAGAACCCGATAAACTGGAGGGGAACAGTGTCGGTACCCTGGTGGAGCAGTTGATAAAAGGAGTGCTGACCGTTAGTGCCCGGTTCTCCGAAGACGACGGGGCCCGAGGAATACGAAATAGGTTCTCCCTGCCGATTTACCCGTTTCCCGTTACTCTCCATATCGAGCTGCTGAAGATGTGCCGGGAATCGGTTCAATGCCTGGCAATAGGGGAGGACCGCAGTTGCGGGAAGCCCTAAGATATTCCGTTCCCACATGCCGATCATCGCATCCATAAGCGGGGCATTGTTTCTCACATTCGGGTCGAGCGCTTTCCGGTCCGCTTCATGGGCCCCTTCTAAAAGAAGGCGGAAGACCTCCTTCCCGAAGGCCAGTACAAGGACAACCGCCCCCACAGCACTGGTCGCGCTGTACCTGCCCCCGATAAAATCATCGATAAAGAAAGATTCTACATACTCGTTCGAACTAGCCATGGGACTCGTCTCACTGGTTACGGCGAGCATATGCTTTTCCGGCTGCAGTCCCGGAATATCAGCCTGTTCCATCAGTTCCAACACCAGGGCCCGGTTGGCAAGTGTTTCCTGGGTCGTCCCGCTTTTCGAGACAACTATAAACAGGGTTGATTCCAAATCGAGCCCGCTCAACACGGCTGCCGCGTCATCCGGGTCGACATTTGAAATAAAACGGGCATCTAACGTATGGGTTTTTTGCTGCTGTTTTACGTACTGTTCCAGGGCAAGATAGAGTGCCCGGGGACCCAAATCCGAACCACCTATGCCGATCTGCACTACCGACGTAAACCGCTTTCCCGTTGAGCCGCGAATCTCACCGGTATGTACTTTCTCCCCAAACTGTTCGATCTTCTGCAGTTGCTGCGCGTAAAAATCCCGCAGATTTCTTCCTTCATGAATAACGGGGCCGTCGAGCTGTCCCCGCACGAGATGATGGAGTACCTTCCGCTTTTCGCCGGTGTTCATCACTGCCCCGTTTACCAGCTCTCTGTACTGCTCAACCGGTTTCTGCTCTTCGGCCAGTTCTTCGAAACAATCGATCACCTCGTCGTGTATTGCTTTTGCTGCATAATTGAAAATCAGACCGCCGCCGGCAGGTATAGTGCTGTTCTCGATTCTCTCCACAGTGAGCTCCTGTTTGAGATCACACGGTGCGATTTTTTTTAATGTATTGAATGTGTTACACTGGTCCACGTTCTTAAAACCGGCAGGTGCCATAATATACTCCTTGAGGCTCTTTTCTTAGATTGTTCCGGGGATCGTCAAAATTGTCAATATTTTGCATAAAAAGGAGTGCACCGAAGGTGATGAACATGATATACTAGTGTATATGGCGAAACCGATTATTGCTATTGAGGTCGAAAACCGCAATTTCGTAAAATTGTTCGATTGCGAGAGAGGAGCAAGCGGACATCTCAATCTGACCACGGTCGAGAGGCGGCAAAAAAAAGCGCTTGTAAAAGTATTTCTCATCAAGAATAAAAAAAAGACCCATCTCTATACTTTTACCGTTGAGCGATTAGCCGACAGTGATACGGAAAAGCCGAAAATCGATCTAAAAGGAAAACTCAAACAGAATAAAAAACTGGAGCTTGACCTCTTCGTGGAGGGAAAACAGTACAGTTCAAAAACCGTCGATATAGGGCGGTATCTTCGTCCTCCGTTTATTGCGCTCATAGGGGTCCCCTTAATCATCATTGCCGTTTGTGTTCTTCTGTTTTTTCTCTTTTTCCGAGAGAACGCATTCGATAGCAAGGGTGAGGCCGGCAGACCGGCTCTCGGAATAGAGAGAGAAGAAGAGGTGGCTTCACAGACGAAAGACCCTACGAAGTCCGATGAGGCCGAAAAGCCCGAAAAGCCGAAAGAAACCGAGGAGGAAGAGGCCCGGGCCCGGGTAGAGTATACAGATAGAGGGCGGGAGGAGCCGTCCGGCAAAGAAGGCGTTTCCCGTGAAGGCCTTGCTCCCGATGGGCCTGCCGAAGAAGACGGACCTGGTGCTGAGAAGGGTGAGGACGATAAGCCCGCGGCCGCGACCGGGACCGAGACCGAGA
>CAZQKT010000125.1:0-10101 GCA_964594055.1 uncultured Spirochaetales bacterium | reverse complement strand
ACCCTGATGACCGGAGAGCACACTGTTAGCGGGAAATAATACCATTGACATAATGAGTAGTACCGAACAGATATAACGGAGCGGAGGAAATGAATGTTTTCGCACACCATTTATATGAATATAAAAAGGGACTACGGCGGTTGGTCCTGTACACCGCAAAAGTCGAATATGAAGAACTGATTATCGCAAAACTCACACGGCGCAATATCCCCTACATTATCAGTCGCATTTCAGCAAAAAAGATCAATGTGTTCTTCGGAAAGCAGTACTGTATCGATGTACTGAAATCCTTTCCCCATCTCGACCTCACTAACCTCTCACCCGATAAAGATTTCATTTTAGGAGCGATGCTCGGATACGACATGAAAATGCACTGCAGACGATATTTGAAAAATATAGGCGCCGCGCCAAAGGCATCGAACATTGAAAACATGCTTACAACCTAATTGAAAGGAGAACTTGAAATGAAACGAAAAAAAATATGGGAGATATCATCGGAATATCTCTGTTCGATTATTGGTACATGCCTCACCCTGGAGGATGTAAGGACGGCATTCAGTAAAGCCGATGTGAAAATCCCCGAAGGGTTTACCGATTATAATATTCACGGGATGGCCGTCAACCTCGCTTCCGATTTCTCGAGGTTTTCAAATAAAGTAAACGACATGCTTGATAAAAAACACTGTTCGGAAATTTATACAGCATCCAAATGCGCCACTGTAAAAGAACTGAAAACGTTTTGGGAAAAGTCGTATGCAGAGGGAAACATCTCAGGGGCATACTGGGCACTTATCAGTAATCCCCTTTGCGGTGACGAATTGCTCAATCATGCATTCGGAGAAGTCCACATTTTGTCTCACATTGCGGGAGCAAGAGAGCGGACGAGGAGAGAAGAGCTTAACCGGCACATGCGGCAAATTGATAATCTTTCTGAGGCAATAGATTCGTACAAAGAGAAAATGGCTGCTTGTAACTCCCGTTTGAAAACGTTAAAAAAGGAAAACGGTGCCTTACGAAAATCCGAACAACAGCTAAAACAACGGAACGAGAACCTGCAGAATAAGTTAGCCTCTCTGCGGTCCGGCGTTGACAAATCACCGAAAATGGAAGAGTTACAGTCGAAACTCCGGGGAGTGGAACTGCAGTATGAGCGATCAAAGCAGGAGCTCAACTGTTTAGCAGAAGAGCTCGAACTTCTCCGTGAAACCAATGCCGTTCTGCAGGAACTGCTTGCAAACGCAAACAAGCAGCGATGCGAGGATTGCGACAATGATTGTGAATACGCGGGAACAATAAACCTTAACAAGAAAACGGTCCTACTCGTGGGCGGCCGCACTTCAAGTATACCGCAATACCGCTCATTAGTAGAGGTAATGAACGGGAATTGCATCCACCATGACGGCGGACAGGAAGAGTCGATAACTGTTCTTCAGAACCTTGTACCGAAGGCTGATATCATTGTGTGCTTCCTCAACTGTGTCAGTCATGGGGCATCCAACTGCGTTAAAAAGAACTCGCAAGGCGACAATCAGCGGATCATCATGCTGAAAACCTCCGGACTCACTACGTTCAAAAGGGAACTCGAGAAGCGGGCCGTTTAATACTCATGTGACGAGCAGGAACAGCATACTGTTTTTCAGTATTACGGAATGCGATTTTTACATCGTTGATAATAATCGCCGATACCATTGGCGAATCTTATGAGTTGATTCGTGCAAATCGTTTCTCCGTCAGCTTTTGATAATTGCCGAAACTTTGATAGTTGGAGAAATCCACCTCTCGTACTTCGAGAAGTAAATCGGGAAACTCATATATCAGTCCTATCTGCCTCTCGATAATTTCCGCCTGGTTTTTTGTAAGGGGAAGCAGGACCATCCCGAAATGGACCCCGTACAGTTCTTCCTCAACCGCATCGAACTCAGGCGGTACGAACACGTTCTTGAATGTGATGGATATCGAGTTTTTACGATAGAGAAACACGGTTTCCACGACCGTCGGACAAAAGCACCCGTTGGCCCGGATGAGGGCTAAATACCCCGTGATAGTGCCACCTCAGATCATCGAGAGTTATACCTTCGAATAAAGGATGTCCCTCTTCCTCGATCACGAGATTATCCGTTACAACATCTCCTGTTTTATATTGAATGTCCGCATCCTCCGGGAGACAGACGGTGGGGAGGACCTTTTTCCAGGAAAGCCCGGGAAGCCAGGGAAGGATTACTTCCCCGAAAGTGAAGATCATTCCACCCCGTTCCAGAAAATGGACCAGCTTTTCACGCTCAGCGAATAGAACTTCCTGGTTGCTTTCTCGCGGAACGATGAGAGCATTGTAGCGGGACAGGTCGGTCCTACCCAACCGACGAATATAGATCAATTCCATATCATCATACTCCGAACGTGTAAAAAGGTCGTAATGGAAGTGGAGCCCACTGTAGACTACACCGATCTGTTTTTCTTTTCGGGCGGCCCTTATGTTTGGGGTCTCTTCGTTGATCCAGTCTACTAAATTTTTCAGGGCCAACAGCGCCCCTTCATCATTAGAAAAACAGTGGCAGAAGATATCAAATTGACTACCGGCGAGGATGACACCTTTAGTGGAAACCGATGCCGGAATATAGTACACCAATTTCGTTCATACTTGACTCCTTTTCGTTTTATCCGAACACAGGTACGATTGCGTTCCTGCATCCGCATTGATGGGTGTATCTTATTTTTTTTATTTCAACTCCGTAAAGCCGCTTGAGGTTTCTATCATTCATTACCTCTTCAACGGAACCAAATTCATACTGTTCAGGGGAAAACATCAGCAGCGCCTTATCGGCGACATGGACCGCTTGGTTCGGCGAGTGGGTGCTGAACAGAACAGTCATATCATGCTCTTTTCCCAAATGTCGGATAGTGCGGAGCACCTTGTCTTGGTTTCTAAAATCTAGAGCGGAAGTAGGTTCATCCAGGAACAGCACATTGCATTCCGAAGCCAAGGCCCTGGCAATTAAAACAAGCTGTTTTTCCCCCCCACTTAATTCGATGAAGCAGCGGTCCCGAAATTCCATAAGGTCCAACTTTTGCAGGATCTGTTCGGCAAGTTTGAAGTCTTTCTGTTTTGGAGAAGAGAAAAGAGGGATATGCCGGGCCCTTCCCATTACCACCATATCTATGACAGAGTAAGAGAAGATTGCTGCGGCCTGCTGGGGGACATATCCAAAGGTGCCGTCCACAACGACAATACCCTCTCTGAGCGAATACATTCCCATCAAACACTTCAGTAGTGTCGTTTTCCCTCTTCCGTTGGGGCCCAGTATCGCCATGATCTCCCCCCGTTCAACGGAAAACGAGTGGTTTTTAAATATCGCCGGTTTTCCCGGATAAGAAAAACTGATGTTTCTCGCTTTAATCATGTTTCCATCCCCGACCCTGGGTTTTTTTCAACAGATATCCGAATACCGGAGCACCGATTACGGCGGTGATGATACCAATGGGGATTTCCCCTGCAGTTGCCCCCCTGGCAATATTGTCTATCCAGAGGATGTAGGTCCCCCCGATGAGTGCGGAGGAAGGAAGCAGAGTGCGATGGTCCGGCCCTACAAGCATACGGGCAATATGCGGCACAACGAGCCCCACCCAGCCGACAACCCCTGCAACGGAGACAACCGACGAGGTAACTATGGTGACCGCTGTCAGAATCATCCACCGGATTCTGTCCGGATTTATCCCTATCGACTCAGCCTCCTCATCCCCAAGGCTAATGATATTCAGACGAAACCGGATGAGATAGAGAAATATCCCCGATATGAGTAGAGGCCCCGAGGCAATAAAAAGTTGCCTATAAGAAGCGGTAGCGAAACTGCCCATAAGCCACACAACGATCGCGGGCAATTTATCGTACGGGTCCGCAGTGAATTTGAGAAGCGATGTGAGGGCCGTAAAAAAGGCACTTGCTATAACACCGGCTAACACAAGCATTAAAACCGGTGACCTGCCCCCGGTGCGGCTGATAAAATACACCATAATCATGGATACGAATCCGAAGATAAAGGCGAAACCCATCGTTAGCAGCTGAGAACCGAACAGCATTATCGCCAGAGCACCACCGAATCCGCTGCCGGACGTCACCCCGATAATTTGCGGACCAACGAGAGGGTTGCGAAACGCACCCTGGAGTACAGCGCCGCTCATTGCCAAACCGGAACCCGCAAGAAGAGCGATAAGAACACGGGGGACCCGAATCAGCATGACGACACGCTCATCGGTAGGGGTCCAGAATGTATCGAGGGGAAAAACCTTTGAGAAGCAGATGCCGACCACATGTCCGATTGGTACCGGATATCTTCCGAGACCGAGAGATCCTAAAGCGGACAAAACGAGCACAAATGAAAGCAACATCCATGTATACTTTCGGTATCTCGTTGCTGTTGTTTGCGGATTAGGCGACACCTGCTTACTCCAGACTCTATTAGATTTTTATTTTCTTATTCAAACTTGGAATAACCTTCCGAGCCGGCATTCATCTCCATGCGGAGAATTCCATCCAATTGATCATCCGTCGGGACCTTACCGTAAATCCATTTATAATTTGTACGGATTTCTTCCCGGAGGTCCCAAGAGAACCGGTCTGGGTGGAAGGTCATAGCCAGCCATTTCCACATCAACGGTGATTCCTGATTAGGCGGGTCCCATCGGTAACCGCCGAGCGGCACTTTGTACACTTTTCCGTTCTTTACCGCACTCACACCAGCCAGCTTCGGATTGGTATATACGTGCTCAGGTGTAAGGTCGGATTCAAATCCGTTGAGCAAAATGATTTCCGGGTCCCAGGCAATAATTTGTTCTTCACTTACCTCCGGGAATGACTGCATATTTCCGGCAGGGTTTTTCCCCCCGGCAAGATTGATGTAGAAATCATTGTAAGTACCCTCGGCAGCAACTTTTTTCCCTGACAGCCATCGTAAGAAATAAAGCACTCTCGGTTTCTCATCTTCAGGAATAGATGCTGCCTTCTCCTTAATCTCTCGAAGAATCGTATCGTGCCATTGTAAAATTCTCTCGGCTTTCTCCTTTTTCCCGAGTAAGGTACCGAAGGTGCTGATCCACCCCTCCAGATGTTCTTGGGATCCGTAGAGAAGCAAGACCGTATTCAAACCTGCGTTTTCAAGCGGCCGGACGACGTCTACTCCCAACATCCCCCACTGAAATACTAAATCCGGGTCAACACCGATGAGCGTTTCGATGTTCGGCATAAAACCGTCTCCGACCACCTCACTGCTTACCTCCAGAGCTTCCGGGAAAAACTCTTTGAGTATTCCTTCTTCCAGTGCCGATTTCGATTTTGGATGCATTCCGGCCAATCGATCGACCCCTCCGTCTATGGCGATCAACATGCTTGCAGCCGGGATCGGGATGGTAACAATACGCTCAAGCGGTTGTCCAACTTTAACTTCTCTCCCGGTCTGATCGACAACGGTTATCGTAGAATGTGCTTCCCGAGTCTTGGTCGACTCAGCTTTTCCGTTAGCAAAAAGCGATGCCGTTAGCACTAACAGTAACAAGGTGGAAATAACGATGACTTTTATAACGGGAAAAATGTTTCTTTTATTCATATAGAGTTCTCCTCTTGTAATAATATTTGCCTTTACATCTTTTATTTGCCTATCCTAACTTACAAACAATCAAATGTCAAGACGGAAATTCAAAATATGAATAAAATTGCAAATTGATGCAGGAATTATACTCCTAAATGATGTCTTTAGTCGGAAAAGAAAGCAAAAACCGGAGGACACCCCCAGGTACTGTAAGAGGGAAGATGCACGGCAGGGAGAGGCAAGCCTCCGGGGCCCCCCGGTTGGTTACCAGAAATCCGGCCACTGAGAAATCGTCCGCACGCATTCATACGGGTGGACGAACGGGAAAGCGCTGCAGAACTCACTCATTCCGGTCATTACCCTGATCGGGACCTATCTGGGAAACATCATCGGGGGTTCAAGGTCAGTTGGTCCGCCGGCGCCATCATCAGACTTGTTTTACACAGCCGCAGATTCATTCCACAGAGATTATTTTTGTGGCCCGAAATCGTGCAGAAAACTCTGCCCCCCCCCGCTCCTTGCGCTCTATTGTACCCATCGGTGCAACCACTGAATACTGATATTCATCTTCACCCTTCATCGAATCTAAACTATAATGGTAAAGGAAATGCCCGGTAGACAATTTTTTCTTCTAATTAGCGAAGAGCTGAAAAACCATCTTTTAACGCTCACACGGAAAGAGCGGGAGCGCATCCGTGAAAAATTCGATTTCCTCGAGAACGGTCTCTGGGATTCGGGTCTGGTTGTCAAGAAGCTTAAAGGGCCGAGCAGTAAAGTCTTATTCGAAGCGCGTGTCTCGCGGGGAGAGCGGCTTTTATTCACCCTCGGTCCGATCGGGGAGATGACAGGTGTGTATGTGTGGGGGATCGTAAAACATGACGACATCTCCCGCACCGCCCGGACCGTCATTCCCGATAATGCTCCTTTTCTGCAGTTTGAACCGGATGCTACGGAGGAGTATGAGGAGCTCGGTATCGATGAGCTGCCGCAGACATATCATACCCAGGAGAACTTTCATGAACAATCCACGGAAGATTCGGGTCCCCAAAAATGGTATACATTGACTGAAGCCGAGTGGAAGCGGGTCCTTCTCTATTCGGGGGATGAAGACTTCGATATCCACCTCTTCCTGACTCCCCAACAGCGGGAGATACTCAATAGACAGCCGCCGCTGCTGCTTTCGGGGACCGCCTGTTCGACGAGGCGGAAAAACAGATGAAGCAGGGTGCCTACAGGAATGCATTAGCGCGATATAAGGTCATTCGTTTTCCCGACGGGATAGTGGAGGCATCGCTTCGGATCGGCAACGATGATGAGGCCCTCCGTTATTTGCTGGACGAGTACTTGTTCGAATCGGCCGGTCGTTACTTAAATAAACGAGGAAAGGTCCGTGTTTCCGATCGTTTTATTGCTCATTTACTCGAAGAGTATAAAGAAGAAATTCGTTATGGTTTTAATTGGGAAATGAGCGATATTATTTTGGAAATATTATATGACTATGCTTGTGACAACGGGAATGTCGACACTCTCAATAACATCCGCACCATTTTCGATAAGTATCTGCTTTACTATTCGCGCATCCTCGAACTGTCGCCCTTTTTCTTCCGCCTGGTACTGCAAATCCGTCAGTATAATGTCATCTTCAATATTGTAGAGTGTATCCAAGGGAAAGAGTATGATCAAAACATCACGTCGTTCATAGAAGAGGTGAAATGCCGGGCGGAGGAAGAGAACGACCCGAATCTTGCGGCATGCCTCGCGTATTTGGAAGGAGGGGAGGAGTTCGACCTGGCCCTCGAGCAGCTGTCGGGAACCGAGTATAACACGGAATTGTTCCGGAAAAACGGCCGACACTTTCAGAAGGCGGTGGACTTTTTTGTGAACAAGCAGAAGTTCGAGCAGGCGGCCGGTGTCTATCTCTATCGCCGCGACCACCTATCGGCCGGTACGATGTATGAACGGGGAGAAAACTATATACAGGCGGGCAGAACTTACCGGGAAGGTAAACTGTACGACCACGCTTTACGTTGTTTTTTGAAAGCCGGCGACCGGAAGAACGCGGTAAGGATGTGCCGTCGCTTAGATAAGCTCGAATTGGCCAAAGAAATTATGGACGGGGCCGACATCCCCGAAGACCGTCTCAGGAACATCAACCCGCGGAACGACAAACAGATGGAGCTGTTTTGAGTGTGCTCATTGACCTTGCACATACCCCGACTGTCCGGTCCCGGGACAAGAAAGGAGCATCAGTCAAGACAGTGGCCTAACGGACTCGAGGGCCGTGTTCCGGTGTTATCAGAAGACAATTCTTGCCGGTCCTCCACAATCCGGTTAAATGAAGAAGCCTCTGCGTCAGGGATCGGAGGGGTGGAGCCCATAAAAACAATAACGCAAAAAGAAGGTGCTGTGGGTTATGTATGATATTAATTAATAAAATAAGTATAATGGTAAGTAAAAATATACAGAGTGCTGTGCATCTTTTTTTTAGGTGCAGCCGGCGGCGAATGAGCTGCAGTCGTTTCGGGCTTGCGCGTCACCAACAGTTTGATCACCCGACGCCGGAGAACGGTATGTAGAAGAAGGTACCCTCCAAAACGATGTGTTGAACCTTGAAACAGAAAAAACTCCGATATATCCGACGGACCGCGGGGAAACCCTCGCTTTCACGCGAAAAATCGTCAAACGTCCGAAATGACAGTTCCTATCATTCTCACCCCCGCACCCACCGGGAGGACGAACCGGTGCCCGTCCGCCTTTACGATCTTCGCTTCCATGCCGAAACCGCGGGCGCCGTGCTCTTCGGTCACGACCGACTCGGGAGTCCCCGCTGCAAGGAGCTCTCCTTCTTTTAAAAGGAGGAGCCGGTCGGTATAACGGAGGGCGAGATGCAGGTCGTGGATTGCCATAATTGCCAAAAGGCCCTGCTCCCTGATTTTTCGGTGCAGCAGTTCGAACAGTTCGATCTGGTAGCGGATGTCTAAATGATTGGTAGGCTCATCGAGGAGGAGGACCGGGGTCTGTTGGGCTAAGGTGCGGGCCAAGACCACTTTTTGCTGCTCGCCGCCGCTTAACTCACCGGTGAGTCTGAAAGAAAAATCTTCGAAGATACATTTCTTTTCATACGCTACCCACCCTCCTCCGTCGTGCCAGAATGGAGACGAAAAACGGGACCCCGATAAGTGAAGTGACGATTCCGATCGGTATTTCGGTATATCCGAGGAGAGACCGGGCGATGTGGGAGCCTACAAGCCCCACGAATCCGATGATTCCGGTAAAACTTACCACACATGCGGTTACCAGAGTAGAGGTGATGATGGTAATTGCCGTGGTCCGTTTCGGGTCGGTCCCGAGACTCTTGGCCACCTCTTCTCCCGAACTGATAATGTTCATATGCCAGGAAAGAGCAAAGAGGACCGGATAGCCTGCCAGCAGAAACAGGGCGGATATCCCTACTTCACTCCAAGAGACGGAGGTGAGGCTTCCCATAAGCCAGAACACGATCCGGGCAAGCTGTTCGTGGGTTGCAAGATACTGAAGCACCGAGGTGCCGGCCGAGAAACCGTACATGATGGCAATACCTGCGAGGATGAGGGTCTCCGCTTTCATCCCCCGGGCCCGAGAGATGAGAATGACCAGTCCGACCGCGGTAAGGGAACAGAAAAAGGCGGCCCCTACCGGAAACCTAAGGCTTATAAAGAGGTCCGATTTGATAATGTGGACGCTCTCATTCCGTATTGCTTTAACCGACTGGAGGGAACGGCCTGTTGTAAATGGTTGTAATCATTTTTTCGAGAGCATCGGGGCCTGCATCACCGCTTACCCACCGCACGATATATTCGGGGCTCAACTCGGGAGAACGGACAGGCTCGTCCTTCGCAATGTTGTCACCTCCGGCAAGTTCGATAAACCGGTGATGGCCGGTTTCCTTAGAGGCACTTCTTTACACCTTCCTGTTCTCAAAAAAACGACGGGATGACCATCCCTTTGCTACTGGGCCTTTTCAACGGAGTCGTGCACTTCCTCTATTGTCTCATCGACAATACGAATGACTTCTTCGGCCCGCTTTTCTTCTCCGAGCACCTTTCCCAATTTCATTACCAGCTCAGGGAGTGTGTCGGGATTACTCGTCGATTCTATCAACACAGGGATGCCCCGTTTGTTGAGCATTTCTCTACTACTCTCGTCGAACATGGGGTCCGCCAAGACCAAATCCGGCCCAAGCTGGAGAATTCTTTCCAAATTAGGGCTCGAAGAGTTTTTCGCAACAACGAACACCTCCCGCATCTGCCTACTGTCCGCTCCGCGCAGCCTAAGGCCGCCACAATTTCGGAGAGGCCGGAGTTGATGGAAACGATCTTCTCCACCGGCAAACAATACCCGTGTAACTCCCAACATCAGCACTGCGAACAATAGAAAAAACCGATCTGTAGATTTCATACTACTATCTCTCCTTCTACATCACCAAAAAATCGAGTAGGAGGTAGGCTCACGCCTACCGTCCTCTCACACCACCGGGCATACG
>CAZQKT010000124.1:0-10172 GCA_964594055.1 uncultured Spirochaetales bacterium | reverse complement strand
TCCCTGGATGGTGATATTCTCGATGTGTGCTCTTCCCTTTTCTACGATCGTTACAACGTATGAGACGGTGTTGTTTTCTTCATCACGGATTTCTTCTTTGGTTATCGTATTATAGATGTATCCGTTGTCATAATAAATATCATTAATACGGGCAAAATCGGCTTCAAACTTCTTTTTATCGAGAATATCGGCTTCTTCCAAACGTACGACCTCCTCCAACTCTTCAGTAGAGAATAAAACATTTCCTTCGAACTCGATTCCGCCGTAAGTCCACTGTTCTCCCTCATCGATATAGAGTGTCAAATTGATGAAATTCTTGGTTTCGTCTTTCGTATCTTCGACAGGTGTTCGAACGACATCGACCACCTCTGCATCGATATAGCCCTTTTCCCAATGGTAGAGCTGAATCTTTTGTATATCTTCTTCGATTTTGCTTTCCTGATAAACACCGGTTGAAAAGAGTGATTGTGCTTTTGTCGACATGACCCGGCGAAGCGTGCCGTCCGAAGCGAAAGAGTTTCCGGAAAACTCGATATTTTTAATTTTTGTCTGTTTTCCCTCGTCGATCGTAAAGGTCACGGTTGCCGTATTGGTCTGTTCATCCTGTTCGATTGAACCATCGACTTCGACATTGGGGAATCCGCGTTCGAGATAGAGATCTCGGATGGCTTCGGTATCCAGCTTCACTTTGGTTTTGTTGACCATATCTCCCTTTTTGAGAAGCACTGTGTCAAGAATTTCCGGTTTTCTTAACGAAGAGTTCCCGACAATTTGTATCTCTTCGATTATGGGACGTTCGGTCACTTCGAATTCAATAATGATGGAGTTATAGTCCTCATCTCCGGGTATTGCATTGGGGACAAACAATTCAAAAAAGTCGAGAGCGTAGAGTTTACTCTGCAGTTCTAAAAACAGTTCATCCGTAAAATTTTTTCCAATGTAGGGGTCGACAATTCCCCGTAATTCATTTTCCGAAACATGTTCGAGACCTTTAAAACGAATGTCTTTGATCGGTTTACCTACATACCAGTCTGATGACTCCTGGGCAAAAAGCGTAAACGGTGCGATAAGAAAAACTATAAGAATAGGAAGCACGTACCAGCGCATATAATCTCCTGTCTAAAAAGAAAATCCCCATGAAAGTGCTAATCTGACCCCAGGAGGTTTTCCGAATAAATCTTGTAAGTTTGGCATAAAAGTCAATTCGAGAAGTGCAAGAGGTGTTTTCCACTCCACACTGATCTCAGTATCAATCGTAAAGCCTTCGTCCGAATAATTTTCTTCGTAGGTCGGATCGTTGACACGGAGACTGACCATTGCTTCTAAGAAAATATCTTCATTGAGGTACTTTCCCAGGAATACCGTGGTATTGTCAAGATATCTGCCGAAATTCGTATTCCGGTCGCTATATTGAGGCCCCATACCTTCCCGGAAAACACCGGCGAGGAGCAGATTTTCGATCATTTGTGTCCGTATTGAGAACAGATCGAGGTTGAACAATTGTTTTATTTTTGCCTCGAAAGAACGCATAAACCGCAGCTGACTGAAAATATAGCCGCCGGTATGTACTAACGCGGAGCTGACCCGCATATCTTCTCCTCCCAACTCGGTTACCAGGCTCTGCCCTAAGAGTGCGAATATCTCCGTATTGGCAAGCGGCGGTTGGGACTCGAACTTGGGAGTGAAATTGCTCAAGCGTGTATTGTCCGCAACGAGAAAAATACTTACATCCTCTCCGGTCGATGTAATTTCCCGTAATTCAGCTCTGGCGTTTAGTACCGGATCGAATCGGTCCTGATGCTCATTGAACGTAATGCTGCCTTCGCGTAGGAAAAAGCTCCTGCTGAAGTAGTAAATTTGGCCGCCTCTGATGTCGATATCCCCTTTTACACTGAAGGTACGCTGTGTGTTATCGAATTGCACCTCGAGTGATTCGTCCGTATCGATATTTGTTCTGAGAATAGGAAATTCATCATTCGGCCAGAGAAACTCGACGTTTCGTCCCGAAACGATGGAGAGATCGATAATTTGGCTAAAACGGGGCTTGTCTTTCGGGGGAAGTTTCTCTCCGAGCGTGATTGTCGTCGAATGGGCACGAATATTCCCGGTGACCTTTGCACCGGAGAAATCTCCTTCGATATGCAGTTCTCCCGAGGCAAATCCATCAACGTTTATCCGACCGAATTGGTTTTTTACAGCTACGATGCTCGAACCGAGTGTAGAGAGAGAAATGCTGTACATCGACGGTATCCAGTGATCGATAATAAAATCAACTTCTGCTGCAACCTCCCCTGTTTGTACCGGTACGACTGCTCTCGGTATGGAAAACTCCTTGCCGTCAAAGGTAAGCGATGCTGTAAATGGACCGAGATCTACAGGTATAATCGGGTTTTCTGCAACAGCGTTATCTACGGTAAGTATTCCATTGAAATCCGGATCGTTGATAGCTCCGGTTATGGCCATCTCCCCTGTGGCTACTCCTTTTTTTAAATCAAAAAATGGAATGTTTAAAAAGGTATTGAGTGCTTCAAAATCGAATTTGGTGATAATCAGGGAGGAATCGAGGTCTGTTTCCTGTAGTGTTCCTTCCGCTTCGAGAGTAATAGGAAGCGGGTCGATCATCGACAATGAGAAACTTCCGTTCCTGTCTACAACACCCGTCATTGAGTTCTCCGGTCCTCCGGTAAAGGAAAACTGTTGATCGTACTGGCGAAAGGAAAGACGCCACGGATCAAGAGACCTATTGCCTAAAAATATATCTTTTAGTGCTAAAAATCCAATGAAATCGTTGTTGAAAACCTGCGAAAGTTCCTCTCTATCGGTAATTGGGGCTGTCTCACCGGTCAGCTCGAGAGACCCTCGCATCTGTTCCTTTTGAAAATTGGTGGAAAAGTCGGAACTGAAATTGTACTCGCCGCTTTCAAACAGAAAGGACCCCTGTCCGTTATAAACCCGATTCGAAAGGTATTTTATTTCCAACTTTTCGATAACGGTCCGGTCCTCTCCGATGGAACCTGCAATATCAAAGTAGAACGGGTCGGTGTTGAGCTGTCCGTTTTCGAGCCACAGGTGTGTGTCTATATTGGGGGCTGAAAGTGCACCGTTTATTTCCAATTCTCCGGATAATAATCCGGTAATCGGCAATTCCTGAAACCTGTCCATCGGTGCGTTTGCAAACTCGACTCTGCCCCCGAGTGTTTCTTCTCCGTAATTGAAGACCGCATTATAATACTCCGTACTGTTATCACTCTTTAGCTGCAGCCACCCTGAGGTAGAGATGTCCTTTGCTAATGTATACTGAATTTCTCCGTTTCCGTAGAGGGTAGAGTATTCATCCTGATAATTGACATTATACACGTGAGCAGTCGACGCGGAGAGTCTCGCGGAAAATGCGAGCTTGTTCTCCCGACTGTTGAACACAGGGACATCGGAGACGGTGCTCTCTTCGAATAGCAGCTGCCAGTCGTTCCGGTCACGGAAATATCCCGACGCATGTATTGACACTGAAGATACTGTTTCATTAATCGTGAGGGGGAGGGCCTCGGTGTCGAGAGAAAAGAAATACCTCTCTTTTGAACGTACGGCGGATAGACGGACCCCGTAATTCCCTTTTACGGTTAGGCTTTCATTCGGATCGTATATGCCCTCGAGAGTAAATGGATATCCCTCGAAATGGAACGAGGTAGAAAATTGTACTGCTCCCTGCTCTAAGAATGTGCTTGTAACAAAACCGCCTGCCTGATACTGATCCCAAGAAAAGTCGATATCGTGGAATTCGACATTTTGATTATTTCCGGCTACACCGAGCGAAAGAAACCGCTCACTATTTTGAGAATCGTGTATATAGAGTTCCGGACAAGCAAAAGCAAATTGTTTGAGATCGGTAGTGAAAAACAGTTGTGCATCAACGAGAAAATCCGAAAAACCTTTCAGCTCATCAGGTTGCATTAGGTTATCAGGTATAAACAGATTATCAATGTCTTGTAATCTCGTATTTTTTGCAACGAGTCCGGCTTGGATATACAATTCCGGTGAAAGCTCAATATTGCCTTCGACGGAAAGCTGATTTGCCTCAACATCTTGAAATTCAGCACTAAGGGTAAAATCTACACTCTTCGCATACGGTAAAAGAGAGATTGTACTCTGTTCTATCAGCGTACTTCCAATTTTTATGTAATTGCTCTGTACTACGATCCGCTTATTCCGGGAGAATAGATGTGCTTTACCCTCGAGCGTATTTCCCGTAGGGAACGGCACATCTTTTACGGTAACGGACCCCTGAGGATACAAGGTTTTAAGATCGAGCCGCCCTTTGAAATCAAGAATCCCGTAGGGAGAATCGGCGTACAGGCGGTCGAATTTCACCAGTTCGGTAGTACCGTTAAAGACACTTGTCACAGTAAAGGGGAACGGGACCACGGTATTGTCAATTGCTGCAGTGATGTCTCCGTTATATGAAACGGCGGCAGTGGCGGTATTGTACCGGACTGTACCTTCTCCTGTAACCTCGGTAGAGAACCACGGCTTATATGTACTCCAATCCTCTTCGAGGTCAATTAAATTTTGTGGTGCAAAGTTTTGGCAGGCAAAGGCCAGGGAGATTTCATTTTGGTTCGGTGCATATTCAAGTTTTATGTTAACGGGTAGAGTATCTTTGATTTTCCAGATTTCCCATCTGTGAGGGTTTAACACAATCTGGAATGTCTGCTGATCGAGAGAAAAAAGATTTGAACGAAAGTCGGACAGCGTAACACGCACATCGGACCATGTAAAATCCGCCCCGATCTCTCCGCCGAGAAGTAACTCGGTGCTCATTGCGGTAAATCCCGCCCGTTTCTTTTCAAACTGAAGATCAACCTTTGTCCGCATCTCAACGTTTAGTCTCGAGTCTTGATTTTTAAGGCTTATGAAAAGACGGTCCAGTTTTATAATATCGTTAGAAGTAGAGAAATGTACATCGATATTTTTACCTGAAAACGTCAGGTCGAGACTTTCCCCGGGAGCTTGGAACATCGATTCGATGAGATCGATGAGGTCACTGTCTTTTTCGTACTGTAGAGATACCGCTGAGTTGCGGATGCTTATTCTCTTGATTGACGTAACAGGATTTTCTGAAAAAAGATCTTTGAACCGATAATGTACTCGCAGTCTCTCGATAAAAAGTATCGGCTGCTCCTGTTTCTCTCCGCTGTTATTCGCTTCACTATAAATAGTAAGTTCCCGTATTTCTAAAAACCGAAAAATTGACGGTGAAATAGAACTGTATGTGATATTCCTTCCTAATTCACGTTCAATAAGAATGATTATTTCGTTTTTTAATTGTTCGGCACGCCGAGCGATTTTTTTCTGCAGGGGCTGTAGAAAAAGAAAGGTAGCTGCTACGAGAATAACGAGAATAACGAGCTGGATGATATGTTTAAAAGCGGGATGGTTTCTCACCTACTTTACGCAACCTTCTCTATAATAGTATCGCATGACACGGTGTTTTCAATTTACTATACTCAATTACGAAAAATGAATAAAGTGTGAGTAGAAGACGGTGAATAAAAACAAAGTGTTAAAACGATTTATTGTACTAGAAGGTTTGGACGGTTCGGGAACGACCACACAGCTGCATGAACTGGAAAAACGGTTAAAAGAAGCCGGTATTGCGGTTTATCCTACCTGTGAGCCTACCGAACACGAAATCGGCCGATTTATCCGGCAGGTTCTCTTAGGGGATACCAGCACAGACCCCCGCACTCTCGCCTATTTGTTTGCTGCCGACCGGAATGAACATCTCTACAGGAGACCCGGGGGAATATGTGACCGTATCGAAGCAGGACAAATTGTTGTTTCAGACCGATATCTGTTCTCGTCCCTTGCCTACCAGAGTGAGAAGTGTGGTTTTGATTTTGTATTCTCCCTCAATCAGGATTTTCCGCTCCCGGAACACCTCGTCTTTCTCGATGTTTCGCCTGAAACATGTCAAAAGCGGTTAAAAAAACGGACAAAAAAGGAGTTATACGATGATATTGCCGAACAACAGCGAATACTGTCCTGGTATAAAAACGGGATGAGCCTGTTTGAGAATACCGAGATGAACATACATAGCATCTCAGGTGAAGAAGACCGGGAGAAGATAGCTGAAAAAATCTGGAGTGCGGTCAATCCTTTTCCGATAAAATAAGTATGAAGCGGTCCTTACTCCTTTTACTAGTTTTCCTTGTATCTGCTCTTATTGCACCGTACTATTCTCACGGTTATAAAATTCTTTATGCAGAACAGTTCTACCGCCTCTTCCACTACAATTTTTATCAATATCCTGAAGATCTCCAAGAAAACATCTTCTATTTAGAGGAAGCACTCAAAGCTGATTTCTGTAATCCGCTCAATGCGCTGGCTAAAATCGAAAACAAGCAGGAATGGGAAAGGTACCGCAATCTATTCAAAATGCACGTCAACATAAAGCTGGTAGAATTATACCTGCGTCTCGGTAGTAAGTATGATAAACAGGTAGCGTATTTTTTCAATGAACCGTGGAAAGAAGAGAACATCAAAAGTCTGGAAAAAGCGGAGAGAATCTACAACATGGCGTTTTATTACTGGGAGGAGGCAAAACGGTGGGCATCGCGAATCGGACATTCCTATATAACGCTTGAAGAAATACAGTACTGGGAAGACCAAAATTACCGGATATGGCAGAGTGAGCTTGATTACTCCGGTATTATCCGGTCGCACCTCGACCGCCTCAGAGAGGTGAAACAGACGTTTGAAGAAATGGATGAGAATACCTATTAGCCGACGATTACAGGGAAAGATTACAGGTGTGAGGTCAAGAACATCGCGTCTCCGTAGGAAAAAAAGCGGTATTTTTTTTTAATAGCTTCTCGATACGCCTTCTCGATGCAGTTCTTTCCGGCGAACGCAGAGACCATTACCAGCAAACTGGATTTTGGCGTGTGAAAATTGGTAAACAGCTGGTCTACTACCCGAAAGGTGTATCCCGGATAAATATAGAGGTCGGTGCTGCCGGCCCCGGCCCGAAGTGTATTATTTTCCCAGGCGGATTCAAGGGTCCTTGCCGTTGTCGTCCCTACTGCAGTAATTGGCCTGTTCTCATGTCTTGCCCTCGTAATAACGGCAGCACTTTCTTCCGGGATATCGTACGTTTCTCGGTGCATGGTGTGTTCTTCGATCTGCTTACTTCTGATGGGGGCAAACGTACCAAATCCGACCTGTAAATTGATAAAGGCAACTTCGATGCCTCGTTTTTGGATTGCTTCAATTATTCGAGGTGTAAAATGCAGTCCTGCAGTTGGAGCGGCGACGGAACCGATATCTTTTGAAAACACCGTTTGATAACGGTGTTCATCCTCGGCTGTGGCCTCACGTTTAATGTAAGGAGGCAACGGAACGGCGCCGTAGCGGTCGAGATATTCGTCATCAACGGGGTAAGAGAATCTGATGGTACGGTAAGCACCTTCACAACCGGTTATGGTACCCTCGATGTTACCGGGAAAATAAAGTACTTTTCCCTTCCGCTGTTTTTTTGCTTTTCCGATAAGGGCCTCCCAGGTCGTTTCCTCCAACCGATCAAGAAGCAACACTTCGATCCTGCCGCCATACTCTGAGGCAGCAAATAAGCGTGCCTTTCGTACTCTGGTCTTATTAAATACGACTACACTGCCTTCACTGAGATAACGCGGAAAACTTTCTACTGTATCATGTTGTAATGAACAGGTTTTCGGTTCACAGACGAGGAGCCGTGATGTGCCCCTTTGTGCAGGGGGTTTTTGAGCAATGTGCTGTTCCGGGAGTTCAAAAAAGAAATCGCTGGTCTTCATTTTCCTGCGGTTTTATGCCCAGTAATTTGTATGCAAGCGGGGTCACCACCCTGCCCCGTTGTGTTCGTTTGATAAAACCGCTTTGAATAAGGAACGGTTCATAAAAATCTTCGAGTGATTCAGTTGCTTCACCTACGGAGATGGCCAATGTTTCCGCTCCCACCGGTCCGCCTCTGTATTTTTCGATTATTACTTTTAGGATTTCGCGGTCATGGCCCTCTAAACCGTATTTATCAATCTCTAATCTCTCGAGGCTGCTCTCTACGATAGACAGATCGATCTTTCCGTCGCCATCAACTTGGGCAAAATCTCTTGTTCTGCGAAGTAAACGGTTAGCTACTCGCGGTGTTCCGCGGGAACACTGAGCGATTAATTCCGCAGCACTATGCATAATGTCGATGTGCAGAATAGAGGCGGAGCGGTTGATAATCGAAACGATCTCTTTTTGGGTATAAAAATTTATACGCACTGGAATACCGAACCTGGAGAAAAGGGGGCTTGCCACTTGGCCCGCCTTTGTCGTTGCCCCAATGAGTGTGAACGGGGGAATAGGTATGCGGATTGACCTGGCTGAGGGACCCTGCCCGATAATCCAATCGAGTTCAAAATCTTCCATGGCGATATAGAGCATCTCTTCGATTGCAGGTTTTAATCGGTGAATTTCATCGATAAAAAAAACAGTCCCTTCGGAAATGGTAGTTAAAAGCCCTGCAAGGTCCTTTGGTTTTTCCAAGGCAGGTGCGGAAGTAATTTTAAAATCTTTACCCAATTCGTTGGCGATAATTCCGGCCAGCGTTGTTTTTCCCAGTCCGGGGGGGCCGCTTAAAAAAACATGATCAAGAGCTTCTTCTCGCTCCCGCGCTGCCCGGATAAAAACCGAGAGGTTCTCCTTTATGGCATTCTGGCCCTGGAAATCTTTGAGCAGTTTCGGCCGTAAGGTACTTTCAGTACCATCTTCATCGATATATTCGCTTTTTAAGTATCGCTTATCCTTGTCCATTTCCTTACTAGCTACTTAGTATAATTATTGCCTGCTTGAACAGCTCATTTTCAAATGAATCTGGTGCAGAGTTGGTAGAAGAAAGGCCCTGCGCAGCTTCATTTACCGCTGTTACTGCACGTTTCTTGTCGAACCCCATATCAATCAAACCTTCAACAATTTCACGAAATTGAATTTCTTCCGATTCTCCCGGTAACTGCAGTTTACCACTCAATGCAAGAACAATTTTTTGGGCCGTTTTCTTACCTAAACCGGGGAGCGTAGAAAGCCGGTCTACATCTCCGCGCTCTATGGTCTGTGCAAACTCTTCAACATTGCTTCCTGAAAGTATTTTAAGTGCCTGTTTCGGCCCTATTCCGGAAATTGTAATTAGATCGAGGAAGATCGTTCTTTCTACTTCAGTCGAAAACCCGTACAGCTGCATAGAGTCTTCACGATGATGCAGATACAGATACACCTTCACGTCTTGCCCGATCTCCGGAAGGTCGGAGATCGATGACGTTGTGGTATGAATTATCCACTCGATTCCACCCGTGAAGATGAAAACAGATGTAGGACCCTTATCTGTGAGCCTCCCGACGATACTATTAAACATGTTTCACGTTCACCTGGGATGAGTTAAAATGGCATACAGCTGCTGCGAGGGCGTCGGCCGCATGGTCGGGAGTCGGTGTTGTCTGTAATCCGAGCAGCAGTTGTAGCAGCTGCTGTACCTGCCTTTTTTCCGCCTTCCCGTTGCCGACAATGGCCTGTTTTATTGCTTGAGGCGGATATTCCGAAGTTACAACACCGCATTGGGTAAGTGCTAACAAAACAACACCTCTCGCCTGTGCTACGGGGATTGCACTTGAACTGTTTTTCGCAAAGTAGAGACTTTCGACCCCCGCTTGATCAGGTTTGTTTTTTTGAATGATTTTTATAAGTTCTGCGTATATTTTTTCGAGCCGTTTTCCGGCGGGAAGTGAAGACGAAGTCGTTATTTCCCCGGCATCGATAAGAGTAAATTTATTTCTCACCGCCAGGACAATTCCGTAGCCGGTGTGGGCAAGACCTGGATCAACACCTAATACAATCATTCTCCTTCAAATTCAAAATCATCAGGTATATCGAGATTCGTAGCAACGGATTGAACGTCGTCATGGTCTTCGAGCTGTTCGATGAGCTTCAGTGCTTTTCTCGTTGTATCCTCATCGAGTTCGATCCTGCTTTCAGGAAGCATTGTAACTTCGGCAGTCTCTTCTTTAAAACCTTTTTCCTGGAGAATTTCGAGAACGTTCGAGAAATCGTCCGGTCCGGTAAGAACTTCTATAATTTCACCTTCTGCAGAAACGTCCTCGGCACCGGCT
>CAZQKT010000123.1:0-10242 GCA_964594055.1 uncultured Spirochaetales bacterium | reverse complement strand
CTCCCCCGGGGGAGGAGAACGCCCGGTTTGCGATTGCACTTGATCCTTTTTATCTGGTACGGGGGGTCTTGAATAACGGCTGGGGAATCGGATTACATATCGAAGGGGCCCTCTTCCCCTACCTCAGTCTCAAACTCAACGCCGGCTACATGGGAATCAGCTACTACTATATTGATTTTTACGCTACAGTCATTACCGCAGGGATTCGCGGATATTTGTCGAGCGCAGTAAACGGTCCTTTTTTGGGGGTAAGCGGCGGTGCAGCTCTGCTCGCCTCGAATTTGCCCGATGCTACGCTGAAAGCATTCCCCTATATCAGAGTCGAAGGGGGATATAAACTCGCCTTCACGGATGGGAAAGGTGCTTTTATAGAACCGGCTATCGGATACGACTTTTTAGTCACTTCCGATCCTACTTCCGGCACTTCAGGGTCGAGCTTTACCGATACGGCCGGGTTAGGCGGATTTTATTTTACGATACTCCTCGGTTGGTCGTTTTAGATGTATAAAAAAGCCCCCGACCGTCCTGAGGCCGAGGGCAAATTCCTTAAAAGAGCTTCAAACGCTCTCGAGCTTTTTTTCAATTCAGTCTGCTCTAATATTCAGTAAAATCACTATCTCCAGATTCGGCCTGTCCGGCTTCTTCATTCCCGGAAGCAGGCGTTATCCCGGTTTCCTGCTGCCCCACCGCCGGTTTTTGCGCCGTTTCCAGCTGCTTCGGCTGCCTGTACCGTTATGGCCGTTACCGCAAAACCGGAGTTAGTGCCTTAAACGTTGTTACACGTATGTTCAGGCTACTGCTCTGCGTAATCGGGTGAATACTCGGAAAGGATATCGAGGACCTCGCGGTCCGAGACATCGTACCAATGACGGTACACTTCCGCTACCGCTCTGAATCCGGGAGGTGATTCGAGTACGACCACATCATCGGCAAGGGACTTCATGGTATCCTGCACCCGGGGCGAGCAGACCGGTACGGCAATGACCACCTTGCCTGCACCCTTGTTACGACACATACCGATAGAGGCCCGCATGGTCGAGCCCATCGCTATTCCGTCGTCGGTGAGGATGACTGTTTTCCCCTTTAGGTCGGGGAGGGGGTTACCGCCGCGAAGTTTTTCGACCCTTCGTTTTATCTCTTCCTTTTGTTTTGCCTTGATCTCTTCGATTTCTTCTCTCCTAACCGCAGAGGCTGCTTCTTCTAGAACAAATGTGCTCCCGTCTTCGGCAATTGCTCCGAACCCTGCTTCGGGATTTCTCGGAAAAGGGAGCTTTCGGGCGATGATCAACGAGAACGGGACCCCGAGTTGACGGGACGCCTCTGCTGCTATCATCACCCCTCCCCGCGGAATTCCTAAAATGAGAGGATTTTCGTTTTTATACCGTTCCAACGCTTCTCCGACTTGTTTTCCTGCATCTTTTCTATTATCAAACATAGAATCTTCTTTTAGTATAAGATAATCAGAACTCCCGGTTAGGATCAAATCATGTCGTTTCCGTTAGTGCCGTTTATTTCGTTTGCAGTCGTTACCACTCTCACCCCCGGCCCGAACAACATCAGCTCGGCAGGGTTCGGATTCAAAAACGGGTATGTAAGGACCCTTAAGTTCATCGCCGGCATCAACATCGGGTTTCTCGGCATCATGGTGATGACTTCTCTCTTTTCTACTGTCCTGAGTACATATATGCCCCGAGTTTTTCCCTACCTCAAATATATCGGGGCCGGCTATATCGTTTTTCTTGCAATCCGAATCATGCTTTCCAAATCGTTCGATGAAGGGTTTCAAGGAGGAAAGGCCACAGTGGCGGACGGCATCGTGCTGCAGGTCCTCAATCCCAAAGTGATCATCTACGGGCTTACCATCTTTACCGTGTTTGTCCATCCCAATATGGAGAAAATCTCCCTCCACATCGTCATCTCGCTCGCCTTAGCGGTGCTCGTGTTCGTGTCGAACTCGTTGTGGGCGCTCGGCGGGAATGCGATAAAACTGCTTCTCAAAAAAGAGCGGTATTACCGGATTATCAACATCGTCCTCGGACTGCTTCTTTTCTACTCGGCCGTCTCTATCGTGCTCTCCGATGTTACGTTGTGAGGATGAGGGAAACGAGGTCCTCGTACTCGAGAATACGGGCGATTTTTTCTGAACTCAAAGAGATCGAACCAGGCCGTTTTGAAGGTACTAAAGGGAGTGACACTTTCTTGTGCCTTTTATCAGGATCATCCGGCAGATCTATAGTTGTTCTCATAAACGCATATCAGCATAAAGACATAAATGTGTCAATTTAATGTAAACTTCTTCTGTTCGGTAAAATCGGACGGGTACTGCAATTCGAATCCTTTACCACTTCCGGTTTTAAGCTCGGGGAAGATTAGGGCCCGGCCTAACGGAATATGTTTGGTCCGCTCTTCGATTTCATCCTTGAGCGGATCGACAAAGCAGTACTGCTTCCGCAGCCGCGTTGCGGCCATTTTATCACCGGCGGATTTGATGTTGCCAACGAGGGCAAGCATCTTTTCTACTGTTGGTCCGAGGTTTTCCCAATCGAGGGAAAAACCGGTTTCCCCTATCTTTCCCGCTTTCACGACAATCGCCCCGTTTTCTTTAAAAAAATGAAACATCATATTGCGCGCTTTATTGTGGGCCTGGTCCGGGATGAAACTCAGTGTGTTGATAAGCGAGGCAAGCATCGAGTAATGGGACGCGGTCACCACTTCCGGGTCGAGCACCCCCCATTCTCCCAACCGGTCCGCCGCCCACATGCCGAACAGTTCGGCCCGGGTCTCTTCGAGGGAGTTGTACTCATCCTCGAAATAATACTGCGGATTCTTGGGATGGTCCGCATCGAGCATTCCGGTCGTGTGTCCGATCTCATGGAGAGCGCCGTGGAGTTGGTGCCCCCGGGCAAGCTTCTCCCCGTACTTTACAATGATTTCGCCGGGCAGAAACTCCTTGGCAACCATGCCCGTACCCAAGGAGTAGACCGCCTTTGTCGTGTTCGTAAACACCATATTTACCGTACCGATATTCTTACTGAGCCATTCATCGTTGGGGAGACTCTGCGCCTGTACGGTCATAGGGCTGGTCACGTAATCACCCGACCAGGTGAGAACGTCTACAAACTTCAGTTTGGGCAGGGTGTCGGGCTCTATTTCCTCCCGTTTCAGCTCCCACGGTGCGGTTTTTTCCAGCTGCGGTACTTTCTCGAGAAGGGTATCTATCAAGGAATTCATCGAACGGTTGGTGATCATCACCGCGGCTGATGCCGCTCCTTTGACATTCTTCCACCCGTCATTGTACTGTTCGATTGCGGTGGAGATGATGATATCTATCGGATTTGTATGCTTGATCCACAGTGCGTCAGCTATTCTTCTCGCCTCTTCCGTCCCGCTGGTTAGTTCTTCGACCCTCGCCTCGAGATAGAGCTTGAACCAGGGGTCGTCGGTCAAGGCTGCGGCTTCTCGGAGGTGTCCTGCAGCTTCTCCGCACGCTTCCCGGTAATACGCTTCATTTTTTTGGACCGTGAGGCCCCCGTCCGAGTTTCTCCTTATCAGCGTATTGACCCGTTTAGCATCTTCACCGAGCTCGTCCAACTCTTCTTCAGTAATATCTGCAGGATAAAAATTGGCTTTGGGAGGAACGGGGACCAGTTCAAAAAGAAGCGGTTTATACGTTTCAAACTCCTTTTCCAAACCTGCCGATCGAGCTGCAGCGCGTACCACATCCTCCGGAGCATCGAGGAGATGGTTTTTTTGGGGGAGATGTGACCAGGGGCCGTTTTGCAGTCTGAGGATGAAGTAATAGTTACGAAACGCAGTGAGAAGCTGTTCGTCCTTTACCTCTTTCTCCGCGACCTCGATAAGCCGGAGGATAAAATCGATCAGCCCCTCGGTCCGGTCGGTTACCTGATGGATGAATATAGAGTTCATGCAGTCCGAGGCCCGGTAGAGATGCTGGAGTAGACGGACCTGCTTTTCATCCAACCCCTCAACGGGAAACGGCACCCGTACCACTCCGGCCCTGCGGGGCGGTTCATCCTTCTGCTTATAGGGAACAAAATAGACCTCCCGGTCGCTGCTTTGGGCATTACTTTGATCTTTGTTTGGTTGACGCATCGTATGTACTCCTCGTGTGTACTTAATCCCCAATTTCAGGTTTGGTCAAGCAAATTTTCGTCCCGCAGAAATTTCACCACCTCCCGGTCGAACGCTTCCGTATTGACCAGATTGGACGGGTCACCGGCGTTCTCCAGAGCGTGGAACCGTGCACCAGTCCGATATCTCGAGACTGTCCACCCGGGATGATCTTCCGTGCCCTCGCAGGTCTGGTACGATGAGCCGGAATCCGAGTTTCGGGTACGAATCGATCTGGGGCAGCCACATATTCGGCTACCCGCGGGAGATCATCTTTGTCTATGATCACAATTCCTTATCCAGCAGTTCTTCGACCTCATCAGCCGGTTCTTCCACGTACACCTCCTGGCAGGCGCCGGTAAGCGGGTAGTGCATTGCTTCTTTCTCTCCCCGGTCGATGAGCCGGATGTTCTTCCACTTTCCGTTTCGAAATCGAATGAACATCACAACACCGAAAATCATGATAAAAGCTATAAAAGAGACCCAGGCGATGACCGGGTCAACCTTTACCACCGTAATGAGGATGATTGCAATGACGGCAAACATCCAGTGCATGGCCACGGACATCCGCATCACCCATCGGGTGTCCCCTGCTCCGCGGAGAGCTCCGGCAAACACCAGCTGGGCGGAATCGGCCAAGGTGTAGAAAGCAGCCAGCCGGATCATGACCGTGGCCAGAGAAGTAATCGCCTGTGTGTCTCCGGCAAACCCGGTAACGAACATCCCCACGAGAAACTTCGTCCCGAAAATAAAGAGAAAGACCATGCTCAAGGAGTACACCCACGCCACTTTCAATGCGGTAAAGGCGGATTTCCGTGCCTCATCATAATCGCGCGCACCGATGTTCTGGCCCACCAGTGCGGTGGTTGCGTGGCCCATCCCCAGCATGGGAATAAAAGCGACGATGTCCCAATTGAAGGTGATGGTAACGGCAGCAGCGACCTGGGTCCCGTAAGAGTGCATAAACTGTACGAACAGGTTGAACGCAGTTACCCCTAAAAACATCTCGAACCCCGCGGGAATACCGAATTTCAAGAGCGTCTTGAAAATCCTCGGTCTAAAATTGAGGGCCCGGTGGGTTTCGAACTCCGCCCGGTTTTTCCCCCGCAGATAAAATGCGAGTAGAATAATGAAAATGGTCATGTTGCCGAGGATGGTCCCCACGGCCGCTCCCTGCAGTCCCAAGGCGGGAAACCCGAACTTACCGAATATAAGAATGTAGTTTAGGGGGATGTTTACCAGTACGCCGATCCCGTTGGCAATCATGACAACCGTCGTCCTCCCTATCCCTAAAAAGAAAGAGGCCAGAGCAAACCGGAGGACGATAAACACCGAACCGTAGATCAACGTCCGATAGTAGAGATATCCCAATTCAACCTGCACGCCGGTCTGACCGGTAAGTATAAAAAAATGGCGTACCAGCGGAGAGATCGCGAGAAGAATGGGGTAACATATCAATGCCAAGACAATTGCCTGAAATGTCGATTCAGCACATTTCTCTTTCTGCCCCGACCCGTAATACTGGGCAACAATCGCAGCCACGTAGCCTACCGTACCGATAAACAGTGAGCTTACCATAAACTGGGTAAGACCCCCGCTCATAGAAGCGGCCAGATACGACTCTCCGAGGCGGGAGAGCATCAGTCTGTCTACAAAGAGCATGACCGTATCCGAGGCCTGGGAGATGACCATCGGAAAAGCGATTTTGAGGAGACGGCTAAGTGTCGATTGTTTTGATTGTTCTCTGTTCATAGCGCCATTTTTATATAATCAGTAGAGAATAGCGCTTTGAGAAAAGGAAGGCAAGCGGTTTGGGAAAAATATATAATTTCGAAGCCGATCACTATCGGCCGTCGGCTTGTTCGAGGTGCAAACCACATGCTACACTCGCCTGGCACAGGGTAATAAATGGAAAAACGAAACTATCTGGTAACGGGCGCTGCGGGCGGGATCGGCAGGGCTATAACGGAACTCCTCGCAGCCGACGGACACCGGGTTTTTGCAGGTGATATTAATCCTGGGCCGACACCCGAGATGGAACACTCCGGTGAGATAATTCCGGTGATGATGGATGTCGCCTGTGAAGAGAGTGTACTTTCTGCGGCGGAGACGGTGGGCAGCCGGTGCGCCGGCCTTCACGGCATCATCAACATTGCAGGTATTTTCTGTACAGCTCCCCTGGTAGAAACCGATGCGGAAGTCTTCTCGAAAATACTCGAGACAAACCTCACCGGGATGTACCGGGTCAACCGACATTTTTTTCCTCTATTGTATGCGGAGCGCGGCCGTATTGTAAATTTGAGCTCAGAAACTGCCCGGCTGTCCGCCTGTTTTAACGGTCTCTACTCAATGACTAAATACGGGGTAGAAGCGTATTCTGACGCGCTGCGGCGGGAACTCCAGCTCCTCGATATCAAGGTGAGCATCGTCCAGCCCGGTCCTGTGGAAACTGCTCTTCTGCTTTCCAACCGTCCATGCTTTATGGAAGCGGCAGCGAATTCGGTCTATTTCAGTCAGTACCTTAAAAAGATTGCAGATTTAGTGGAACGGGAGCAAAAAAAGGCGGTCCAACCGCTGAGTGTTGCCGCCGTTATCCGCAAAGCACTGTACAGTAAGCGGCCTCGAATCCGCTACCGGATAAACAACGATGTTACCCGGCATATTTTAGCACTGCTCCCGGCACGTCTTACCGACCGCCTCTTTAAAGCTGTGTTAAAGCGGCCGCGTTAGCGGGGCCGTTTATTTTACGTTTAAATTATTGAGAACTTCTACCTCGTCTTTGGTATTTACTTTTGCTATCTCTTCGGCCCGATTTTTATCGAGCTCCGATTCTACTTTTCCGAGAAGCTCGATCTTACCTTTTTTGGAATTGGCAAACGGATCGAAATTTACCGTTATATTGGTCGAATCCCCTATTTCGGGATCATCGATGAGGGCTTGCATCAGGTTTTTCTCCAATTCCTCTTTTTCCATCGCATTCCAGCCCTTTTTTAAAAAAGCTGCTGCTGCCAGTGGTGGTATTTGTTGTGATGACATATGTGTACCTCCAAATAAAAGATACTAAGATATTACCTCGATGTAAAATTTTGGTAGTGCCTCAAACCTTGTTGCACTTTTTTTAGGCCGGTCATTGATAGATTCGGGAGAACCCCATATGATGGGGATCATGGCCCTAACCTGGAAAGACGACGATGAACTATTTGACCTGGTACGCACCCATCTCTACACCGCAGTCGTGGGGGATGTCATGGATACCCTCGGGTTCCGGCACCAGTTTCTCCCCCAGCAGATCCAGCCGCTGCGGAAAGAGATGTTCGTTGCGGGAAGATGTATGACCGTACTGGAGGCTGATATCTTCGATGCAGACAGCACCGCGAAAAGACCGTTCGGGCTGATGCTCGAAGCTCTCGACGATCTCAAAAAAAACGAAGTATATATCTGTACAGGCGGGTCTCTTCGGTACGCCTTCTGGGGCGAGCTCATGAGCATGCGTGCCATCCACTGCAGGGCTGCCGGGGCTGTTGTAAACGGCTTTTCCAGAGACACCCGGGGTATTCTCGATCTCGGCTTTCCCACCTTCTCCAGGGGCAGGTATGCCCAGGACCAGGCCCCCAGGGGTAAAGTGATTGATTTCCGAGTACCCATCGAGATTGGGGGCGTGTCCATACAGCCGGGAGATATCGTCGTCGGGGACATAGATGGTGTATGCATTATTCCCCGGGCCATCGAAGATGATGTTGTCCGTAAAGCGTACGAGAAAGCTACCGGGGAGAAGACCGTAGCCAAAGCGATTGCCGGAGGGATGAGTACTGCCGAAGCGTTCGATACCTACGGTATCATGTAGAAAAGGTTTAGTAGACGTAGGTCCCATCGAGGGCTGCATGCAGTCGCTGCAGCTGATCTAACAACAGGTTGGTTTTGTTTCGGCGCACTTCAACGATCTCGTCGATTAAGGCATTGACCGAATTCTTCAGATTCTCTTTTCCCTTTTTTTCGATACCCCCGAGGCCGGCAAACGCCGATTTCGGCTGAACGAAGGAGGTATATTCAAATATACACGTTCCTTCGCAATACGGTTCAAAACGTGCTGAACCGTTGCTTTTTTCCGCCGAACCGCCGTGGAGCTGTTCCCAGGCGATCACATATCCTTGGCCGCCGGACTCAGGATATGTTTTGATGATGTGGGTATTGGTGAACTCTTCTTTTACAACCGGCCAGGGCATTTTCATGATGTAAGAGACAACGGTCTCCGTCGGTGAGTCCTGCCGGATTACTTTCGCCTCTACTATATCCGGAATGTACTCTTTTTGATATTCATAATCGGAAAAAACGGCTGCTGCTTCCACCGGTTCCACAGGAATTACTGCATAAACCTTACGCTCCGACCACACACTCCCTTCAACTTCCTTCTCCTTAAACACCAGCTCTCCCTCTTCGATACGATTCAGCTCCTCTGAAGAGAGCCGTTTTCTAATACCTTGTTCGGTGGCCATAAGGGCTGCGGGAGCGAGGATGCTCATGATGATTATAAGATAACAGATAAGAACTTTACGTTTCTGCATAGTCTCTGGTTTGTAGCACATTCGGTATTTGTTTGTCCAGTCCGGTACTTCAGAGATAGCGGGTTGCGTTTTGCAGATTTTCAGGATCCGAGAGTGGCTCGTTCGAATCAATGGTGAGGATAAAGGCTTTACCGCCGTAGATAGTCGTAGAACTTGTGGTTACAATTCGTCCCTCGTGCTGGGCAACCGGTCCCTTCCGGGCCTTCCTCGGTTCATGGCTCCTGAGCAGGGTTGCTACTCCCAGCGAGTCGAGGACGTTCTTACTTACATCGGGGCCGAATACCGTACCGATCCCCCGGGTGTTAGAACGCTCTCCCGGCTCCTCACCGGGGTCGCTCCAGAAAAAGCTCGGGAACATCTCTCCCCGGGGTGATTCGAGATTGTGGACCCCGGTAATGGAACTGTGGATCCCTCCATGGACAAAAAGAAAATGTCCGGGGAACAGTGCAGAGAGAAAAAGCTTCGAGAAAAAACTACTTAAAAAAGGCCAGTAGTGTTTCCAAGCCCCCCGTTTTCGCCTGACTTCTTCTATCAATGTGCACGGAGCAAAAGTCGGGTCCCCATCTTCGGTGTATACTTCATGATTTCCCTGCAGGGCAATGACCCTGTCAGGGCAGTTGTTCATTAAATCGGCCGTCTTCTCGATTACCTCGACCCCTTCAGGGCCCCGATCGGCATAATCGCCTAAAAGCACGAGCAAATCATCATCGCCCCAATAGGTAAGGCCTTCTTCGAAACTGTCAAGGTCCCCATGGATGTCTCCGAATACAACGACCCTGTTTACCCGCTCCGGTTTGATACATGCTAATGAACCTCGTGCTTCGAACATTGTTGCGCTCCTCTCACCATATTATAGAAGGAAAGGACAAATTTCTACCGCTGCAGGACACGTCTTGACGGTTGGGGCCAATCTCAGTAAGGTACTTGAAACCGAACCATTGTGAGGCAGAAAAAATAATGTATGAAAGAAATGTACATCAAATAGAAAAGTTGGTAAATCAACAGAACCAATGGCGATCTGAGACGATCAACCTCATTGCCAGTGAAAATGTATTGAGCACTAGGGCCAGGAAGGTGATGGGTTCTGATTTTGCCCATCGGTATGCCGAAGGCCACCCCGGAGAACGGTATTACCAAGGTACCGAAATTATCGATGAAATCGAAGCCAGGGTAAAAAAACACCTGAAAAGTCTCTTTCACTGCAGGCATATCGATGTCAGGCCAATCAGCGGGACCATTGCCAACGATGCAACATTCAGCAGATATATCCATCCAGGTGACCTGGTGATGGTAAACTCAACTCCCGGCGGGGGGCATATAAGCCATCACCGAGTCGGTTCGGTGGGAAAGTATACAAACAACATTATCAACTTCCCTATAACCAAAGACGGATATCACATCGATATCGACCGGACTGTCGAATTGATAAAAATCCTTCCGATAAAAGTGATCATTTTCGGAAAGAGTCTGTTTCTGTTTCCCGAACCGGTAAAAGAAATTGCCGCTGCTTGCAGAGACCGAGGAATTACGATCTTCTACGATGCCGCCC
>CAZQKT010000122.1:0-10375 GCA_964594055.1 uncultured Spirochaetales bacterium | reverse complement strand
TTCTGCCGTAAAAAGCAACTAGTATGCCCCGGAGGAGCGATCTTCCGGGGCTTTTATCTATGTAATAAGCGAATCCGCGTACTCAAGAGCTGTATCGATTTTGCTCACCGCTTCGTCGATCTGCTCTTCGGTGATGATAAGCGGCGGGGCGATAAAGATAAAGTCCCACTTGGCGAACAGGTAAAGACCCAGCTCGAACAGCTTTTTCATAAGCGGTCCGGCCACGTCCTGGTTGCTGTTGTTAAAGCCCGCCAGCGGGGATTTCGTCTTCTTGTCGGAGGTCAGTTCGATGCAGGCCCACAGCCCTTTGCACCGGACATCGCCGACAGAAGGATGCTTGTCCTTCAGTTCGAGAAGCTTCTTGTTGAGGTACTCTCCCCGTTTTGCCGATTTCTCGATGAGGTTTTCATTCCGGTACACTTCGATATTGGCGATTCCCGTAGCACAGGCCAACGCGTGTCCGGCGTAGGTAAGCCCGCCCGTGAACGGATGGTCCTGGAAGTATTCCCAGATCTTCTTACTCCACATCATCGCACCGAGTTGAACATAGCCGGAAGTGATTCCTTTGGCAGTCGTCATGATATCGGGGACTACCCCGTAATGTTCGATGCCGAACCATTTTCCCGCGCGGCCCCAGCCGGCCATCGTTTCGTCTATGACAAGTAAAATACCGTTTTCATCACAGATCTGCCGTACCCCTTTCATAAAGTTTTTCGGCGGAATGATAATGCCGTTGGTCCCCACAATCGGCTCCATAAATATAGCTGCGATTGTCTTCGGCCCGTCGAGCATGATCTGGGTCTTCAACACTTCCAAGGTTTTCTCCCCGCACTCTTCCTCCGATGTCGAACCGAAGGGGCAGCGGTACGGGTACGGCCCGAAAAACTTTAGCACACCCGGTATTCCCGGTTCTGCCGGCCACCGTCTGGGGTCCCCGGTCAGGGTGATGGCCCCTGCTGTTGCGCCGTGGTAGCTCCTCCAGCGTGAATAAATCTTGTGCCGTCCGGTGTACCACCTGGCCGCCTTGATTGCATTTTCTATCGCTTCTGCGCCCCCGTTTGCAAAAAATACGTAGTCGAGATCGCCCGGAGTTACCTCAGAGATCATTTCACCCAATTTTGCCTTCGGTTCGGTCCCGAACATGGTCCCGACATAGGTACATTTTTCCATCTGTTTTTTCATAGCGTCTAAGACATGCTGATTGGAATGTCCGATATTCACACACAGCAGTCCGGAACAAAAATCGATGTACTGTTTTCCATCGGTGTCCCACATATAGATACCTTCGGCCCTGTCCATGATTATTGGGTCAACTGAGCCCTGTGCCTTCCAGCTGTAAACGAGATGGCTTCTGTCCATCTTTTTGAGATCGTGCGTATTCATGTAATCCCCCAATACGTAAAGTTGTTTTCAGGCACTCAGTGTATCACATTAAGAAAATAATTAAAAACAGGATTTTTTCTTGCTTTTTGATAAATAACGGGTCTATAATCCGCCATGAGGGTAATTTGAGGTTATGTGTGCAATTATTTAGGTAATGAGTAAAACAATGAATAAACATGGCAGCGGGCTTTTAGGTCAAAAAGTTGCAGGTGTGCGGGTCGTCCCCCTGGCATTGAAAATTATCCTTATCTTTATTTTGCTCCTGTTGATTTCCAATTTTGCTTCGAATTTCATTAATCTCATGCTCAACCGGGGCGAGCTTCTCGATTTGATGAACCAGTTGCTGGTCAAAGATCTGAAGGACCTGCACGTTTTCTGCAACAATCAGTATGAGATTTATGAGTTCAATCAGGACATGGAATCCACTATTACAAATATGAAGAAAAGTGCGATGAACAACTTCACCAGGGAAAAATCGAGCGCTTTCGGTGTCCGTCCTGACGGGTCAATTTTTTTCTTCGCATCAAAAACCGGCGACATGGAGACGTTTCAGGACAAGGAAGCACTGGAGAAGATGAAGACACCTGTGCAGGGCAGGCGGGAAGGTTCCCTTCTCTACCGCCACAACGGGGAAGAGTATTTTGGGGTTTACAAATATAATACCCAGTGGGATATGTACCTGGTGCGCTCCGAAGAACTGCAGGAGTTTTATCGGGAATCCTGGGACATTTTCAAGAACATATCCATCATCATTGTCATTATTACGATTCTCTGTGTCGGAATCGGCATATTTCTGCTGCGTTACATTCTCCGCTATGTCAACCATATTACCAACAGTCTCATGCAGATGCAGGAGCGTCAGAGTATTGATCTGATCGACCTGACCAAGGCCCCCAACGACGATGTGACCTACCTCGGTATGTCCTTCAACGCCCTCGCCTATACCATCAATAATTTAATGACTATTTTCCGAAAGTTCGTAGCCAAGGACGTTGCGCAGCGGGCGTATAAAGAACGTGAAGTACGGCTCGAGGGGGCGCCGAAGGAACTGACTATTCTGTTTTCGGACATCAAGGGGTTTACCAATATGACCGAAACCTTGGGGACCGGGATAATAAACCTCATCAATATGCACTACGAACAGGCCATTACCCGAATCAGGGACCATGAAGGGGTCATCGGTTCGATCATCGGAGACGCGATTCTCGCCGTATTCGGCACACTCGATACGCAGCAGGAAAACAAATCGCTGCAGGCGGTAAGGGCCGGCTATGAGATTCAGGAAGTCTCCGCCGCTCTCCGGGAAGAGATGACGGCCCGAAAAGAAGAGATCATTAAGCAGCGGGGCAGTCTCACTGAAGAGGAAGAACGTATCTATGAGGCGGTCATGATCGAAGTAGGGGTCGGTCTCGACGGCGGGGAGGTTTTTTACGGGAACATCGGTTCGAGTAAGCGGATGACAAATACGGTTATCGGAGATAATGTAAACTCCGCCTCCAGACTGGAGGGATTGACCAGAGTTTATAAAGTGCCGGTAATCTGTTCGGAGTATATCAAACAAGAAATCGAGGAACATTCGGATGATTTTCTATTTATGGAGTTAGACCAGGTACAGGTAAAGGGGAAAACAATCGGGAAAAAGGTGTATTGGCCTATTGAGAAAAAGAAAGTTGATGAGGACTTTACAAAAGATATCGATCTGTTTGAGAGCGGACTCGAATCATACTATGAAGGTGATTGGAAATCGGCATATGGAGCATTTAAAAAGTGCGGTCTGGCCACCGCGGAAGTATTTAAGGAGAGAACAAAAGATCGGAAGTCTCCGCAAGGATGGAACGGAATATGGACAATGAAGACAAAGTAAAAGGCCTTGTTGAAAAAAGTAAGAGTTTTTTCCTTCGCGAGACGGTTTCCCGCAGTTTGGACAGTGAAGGATTTCAGCTCGATCGCGAGTTTGCCAAAACGAGAAAAAACCGCAGCATGATTGTCCTTATCTCAATCGTTGTCTTCATTGCAATTTTTACAGCCGGTGCTGTTCTGGTAACGCTCTACATTCAACGTGAGTCGAAGCGGGTCCCGGTAAATATCGAGGCTTTTCAGGATGTAAACCTCAAAGAGGTTTTGGACAGGGCCAAGAAGTTCGATAATCAGATGAAGGGAGCAAAACGGGAACTATCCGATCTACAGACGAGTATGGAGCAGGAGGTGACCGAAGTCCGCCGGGAAGCAGACCGGCAAATCGAACTGGTCAATGTGCGAAATCTCTCCCGGGCGGAAACGGCCAGGCAAGTAAAGCTTATCCGGGACAAAGCAGATGCTCAAATCACCTCCATTCAAGAGCGGTATAAACCGCTTTTTAAGGAAAAAGAAGCAGATATTGCGCAAATCCAGGAGAATATCGACTCGTATGATGCGAAAATGGTAGAGCAAGCTAGAAACCAGGAAGAAGTACTCAACAATCAGCAGAGGCGCTTCGAACTGGAAATGGAAGAGACGGTAACCTACTATGAAACCAGACTTGCCGAGGTAGAGAGGCAGTGGAAAGAAGAGGTGAGTTCACTCGAAACTCATTATGAATCTCTTCTCTCTCAAATAAACCGGAACCATGCCGACGAAATTGACCGGCTCGAACAGCAGCATGCCGATGAAATTGCAGATTTAAAGCGCCTGCACGCCGAAGAGATCGCAGTACTTAAGCGGCAGCACGCTGATGAGGTCCGCCGGCTTGTACTCACCTATAATCCGGTATTCGATTCCGGGGAAATTTCTAAACTGCTAGCTGCTACCGTCGATCCTTCGATTATCGGAAAAGAAAATCTGAACAACTTCAGCGATGTACTGGCTGAAGAAGGCATTATTTCCAGAGCTGATTTCGACCGGATGTACGGAAACATCGAGGATATGGCTCTTATTATGGAAAAACTAAAGACCATTCCCTTTGAAAACTCAGTTCCATCCGCATTGCGCCAGCTCGAATACAGAAACTGGCTGGTATTTCGCCGGTATGATGCTATCTGGCAGGAGATGGCCGAGGTCATTGAAGATAAGAACGAGATTATCGAAGACCAGCGTGAACAGCTCGGTAATTACCGGTACGCATTGGAGACGCTGGTTGCCGGCAGCAGGGAAAACGGCTATGTCCTCGATCCCCGGGACAAAGAAGACATCATCGTCTTTTTGGCCTCAATTCATGCGGTCAAAGAAGGCGACTACGGCTACGTTTTCCGAGAAGACAATCATGTAATCGGGACAATCGAGTTTCTGATAGCACCATCGGGCAAACTGCGGGCCCGGCTCGTAGGGTTAGAATCGGATGAATATACAATCCAGCCCTTTGATAAGATTCTCATACAGGTCGAGTAGGAGAAGAGAGAAATGAAAAAGGTTATTCTGTTAGGTACAATAGTATTGATTCTCACGGTCCAGGCGGTCTTCAGTGTCGATTTAGCTGACTACGGAATAACGGTCCGGTCTGAGCAAAGCGAGGATGGTGTGACTCTCTTCAAAGCGGCTGATGCTTCGGGGCGTCGCTTCGAAATACTGGCTTCCGCAGATATCTCTTCCCGGCAGGCCCGGAGTATCGTGCGGATAAAAGATACGCTGTATTCCTGGCGCTCCATGGAGATCGCCCGACTCCGGATTTCGCTGGTCGGGGACAGAATCGAAGCGAATGTCGTTCCAAACCGTCTCTCTTTCGGCGGGACAAATTTTAAGCCGTATCTGCCTTCAGGAATGCAGTTTTATATAGAAGAGTATATCGAGTACGATTTCCGGATGCTTGTCGAAAATTATGTAGTGAAAATGAGGGGCCAGTATTTCAACGAAGAACAGCTTCTCGATAAGATGCAACATGCTGTAGAAAATCCTGTTGCCTACATCCGGACCACCGACCCGGAATACCTCTTCGAACAGATCACCTCCCTCTCCGAAGAAATGGAAGCGATACGCTCCTATGCCAACGAAATTTCCCAAGCAGCGGAAGAGCGGTGGAGAGAGTTCCTCGAGATGCGGAGAAACTACCGGACGCTTTTGAATAATCATCGGAAACTTGAGGATGGTTATGCGGCCCTTCGAGAAGACCATGACAGCTTTGTCGAGCGCAGTGAAAAGGCGCTGCAAGAACTCGACGGAAAGCTGTCCAGGCTTACCGTTAAGCACGACTCCCTTCGGGAGGAACACGACGCTCTTGTAAAATCGCATGAGGACCTCCAAAGCAGCCACACCGAGCTTGCTCTCGGTGTAACGACCTTACGGCAGGCACTACTGATGGCGGCGAACCAGAACATATTCGCCGTTATTGTCAAATCCAACCTCGAGGGCATTAAACGATACGTAGTACTCCGCAGCGAGGACCCCGACATGACTCGCGACGATGCAGTCGCAGCAGTAAAAGAAGAAGGCTTGACCATAACCGGCAAAGAAGCGCTTCTTGCCGATATGATTTATTTGAGTGAATTCGACGAAAAAGCGAAGTAGAAAAGGAGTTTTTTAAATAAAGCACAATTGACAATCTGATTCTTTAATTTATACTGTTAGTATTATGTTAATGCAAATCTAAAGGAGGATTTCATGAAGAAAGTAGTATTGATGCTGTTGGTTTCTACCCTCGCCATTGCGGGTGTATTTGCAGCAGCGCAGCAGGAAGAGGGCCAGACCCTTATTTTCGGAAGTGCCGGTGATGCCGTGAGACTGGATCCTGCAGATGTAACCGACGGAGAATCAATCCAGAGAATGGACAACATTTTTGAGGGATTGGTTGAGTATGAACCTGGTTCGACGAAAATTAAACCGGCGTTAGCGACCTCTTGGGAAATATCCGATGATGGAAAAGAGATCGTATTCGATCTTCGTAAAGGGGTAAAATTCCATGATGGAACGGATTTTAATGCGGACGCGGTTGTTTTCTCTTTTGCCAGACAGTATGACCCGGAACATCCTTATCATCAGTATGGTGAATGGGCCTACTGGGGGTACATGTTCGGTGATGTGCAAGAAGTTGTTAAATTAGGCGAATACAAAGTAAAAATCGTTATGGAAAAGGTCAACGCTTCCATAATGACCAGCCTGGCAATGTTTACGTGTGCTATCGTCAGTCCGACCAATGCTGAAAAACACAAAGAAGATGCGTTTAAAAATCCGGTAGGTACCGGTCCCTTTAAATTCGTAGAATGGGTAAAAGACGATCATATCACCCTTGAAAGGAATGAAAATTACTGGAGAGAGCCTGCTGAACTGGACAGATTGATTTTCAGAGTAATTCCGGACCCTTCCGCGCGGCTCCTCGCTCTTGAAGTGGGCGAAGTTCACGGGATCGAATATCCTAATCCGGCGGATTTCGACAGAATTGAAAACAATGACGAACTGGTCTTGAAAAGCAAGCCCGGTATGACTATCGGGTATATGGCCATGAACACCGGATACGGATATGTAGATGCCAACAAGAACGGCCGGAAAGATCCGAATGAAAACCTCGAGAAAACCCCCGGCTATCTCGAACCGCTTACCAAGAAAAAGGTGCGCCAGGCGGTCAATCACGCTATTGACAAAGAATCAATCGCAAAAAACATCTATTTGGATACGGCAGTGCCTGCCGTAAACGGCATGCCGCCGTTTATGCTCGGTCATCACGACGGCATCGAGGATTATGCATATAATCCTCAGAAAGCGAAACAACTCCTTGCCGAGGCGGGTTATCCTGATGGTTTCGAGGTCACCCTGCATGTAATGCCTGTTTCCCGGCCTTATATGTTCGATCCTCCCAAAATCGGCGAAGCGATCCAGAGTTATTTAGGCGCTGTAGGGATTAAAGTTGACTTCTATCAGGTAGACTGGGGTACGTATCTCCAGGAAACGGAATCCGGAAAGCACCAGATGTGTCTCCTTGGATGGACCGGTGATAACGGTGATCCGGACAACTTCATGAATGTTTTGTATGGGCTGAATACGGCTTCGATCGGAAGTGCCGGAAATTACGCCTTCTATACCAATGAGGAAAACCAGGAATATTTAAATAAGGCACTCCAGACATATGACAGAAATAAACGGGCAGAATACTATAGAAGGTCTCAGGAGCTCATTCACGAAGACGCGGGCTGGGTCTATCTGGCCCATTCAACACAAAACCTCGCTTTCCACAAAAATGTTAAAGGATACCTGCTTCATCCTACATCCAGGAAGTTCTTCTATCCTGTTCATCTAGAATAGAGAGGCTTAGAAAAAACGACAATTTTCAAATGAGTGGGGGTGGTATTTCATCACCCCCATTTTTTAACTTGAGTTAATTGTTTTATGAAGTGGTATATTTTAAAACGATTATTGATGCTCATTCCGGTGTTGTTAGGGGCCTCAATTCTGGCTTTTGCTCTTATTCATATTGCACCGGGAGACCCCGCCCGCACCATAGCCGGAGAGCACGCATCGATTCAAACTATCGAGGCAATCAGGGCGAAGTACGGGCTGGATAAACCGCTCCCCGTACAGTATGGAATCTGGCTGGTTCAAGCGGTACAGGGAGATCTCGGCAAATCAATCGTCTCGAATGAATCAGTTACAACAGAGATACTCGCCCGGTTTCCGAGTACCGTTGAGCTTGCTTTTTGTGCCATGGTCATTGCTATTGTTTTCGGATCGCTCGCCGGTATTATATCTGCATCCCGCCAATATTCACTGCTCGATTATTCAACCATGGGTTTTGCTCTATTCGGTGTTTCCATGCCGGTGTTTTGGCTCGGGATTATGCTTATGATGATTTTCGGAGTAGTTCTCCGGTGGCTTCCCATAAGCGGGAGAATCGACACGCTTATCCCGTTTAATCACATAACGGGCTTTTATATCTTAGACAGCATTATTTCCCTGAATGGAAGGGCACTGTGGAGTACGATCCGGCATCTTATTCTCCCCTCGGCTGCTTTAGCAACCATTCCTACAGCAACAATCGCGCGGGTCACTCGATCCAGCATGCTCGAAGTGTTAAGACAGGATTATATCCGTACCGAGCGGGCGAAGGGGCTTTCGGAGCGGGGTGTAATCTATAAACACGCAGTAAGAAACGCAATGATTCCGGTTGTTACGGTTATCGGACTGAATTTCGGACTGCTCTTAGCGGGGGCGCTCCTCACTGAAACGGTTTTTTCATGGCCGGGAATTGGACGATATGTGGTAAATGCGGTACGAATGAGAGATTACCCTGTCGTGCAGGGGTGTGTTATGTTTTTTGCTTTGATCTTTGTTTTTGTAAATCTGATTGCAGATGTGCTGTATGTATATATAGACCCCAGGATAAAATACGATTAACATGCGATTACCAATTAGATTAAAACGAGCAAGACAGGAAGAGAGCAGTCAATTAATAGGTAAGTCCCTTGGACCACATCTGTTTAAGCGGCTTATGGATAATAAATCCGCTTTTTTCGGATTGATAATTCTTACTTGTTTCGTAATAGCCGCTATTTTTGCAGGATTATTGGCCCCAAACGATCCGAATCCATCACCGCCTCTTCTCGAAAATAAATTATCACCGGGATTTTGGAGCGATGAAAATATTCCGGGGAATATTCTCGGTACCGATGGATTAGGCCGGGATGTATTGAGCAGATTAATATATGGGACGAGGGTGAGTTTAAGCGCGGGCTTTGTCGCTGTTGCAATCGCTATGGTTTTCGGAATAATACTCGGCGTTCTTGCAGGATACTTCGGTGGATGGGTGGATTCGCTCATCATGAGAATAGTGGATATTATGTTTGCCTTTCCGGCGTTACTGCTTGCCATTGTTATCGTTGCCGTTATCGGACAAGGGCTGGACAAAGCAATGGTCGCAATCGGTATTGTGTATACCCCCCAAATGGCAAGAATTATACGCAGTTCGGTCCTGTATACCAAGGAAATGGAATATATCGAATTCCAGAAGGCAATGGGGTCAAATAATGTTCGCATCATTTTTCGACACGTAATACCGAACAGCATAGCACCGGTCATTGTCTATGGTACACTCATGCTGGCCACTGCTATTTTGGATTGCGCAGCACTCGGATTCCTGGGGCTGGGAGCCCAGCCGCCGACACCCGAATGGGGTGCTATGCTGTCTAATAGTTATTCGTATATAGTAAGCGGCGCCTGGTGGGCTGCGACATTCCCCGGTGTAGCCATATTACTCTCAGTATTGGGCTTGAATCTCTTAGGCGACGGACTGCGTGATATATTAGACCCTCGATTAAAAACGTAAAGCAAGACGTAAGATGGAATGACAGTGGAACCTATACTAAAAGTAGAAGAACTTCAAACCCATTTTTTCACACACAGCGGGACTGTCAAAGCGGTTGACAGCGTCAATTTTTCTGTGTCCCGGGGGCAGACTTTGGGGATTGTTGGGGAATCGGGGTGCGGGAAATCGGTTACTGCCCTTTCTATCTTGCGGTTAGTTCCTAATCCCCCCGGAAAAATTGTTGGTGGGAGAATCATCTTCGAAGAACAAAATCTGCTCGAGTTAAAAGAACACAAGATGCGGGACATTAGAGGAAAAAAAATTTCCATGATATTTCAAGAACCGATGACTTCACTCGATCCTGTTTTTACGATCGGCCATGAAATTATTGAAGCTATACAGGTACATCAGGGATTATCTAAGCCGGACGCCAGAGGCAAGGCTCTGCAAATGCTTAAATTAGTAGGTATACCGGATGCGGAAAAGCGGATGGATTCCTACCCGCACGAGTTGTCTGGCGGCATGCGGCAGAGAGCGATGATTGCCATGGCGGTATCTTGTAATCCGGCACTCCTTATTGCTGATGAGCCGACTACCGCACTCGATGTTACAATACAGGCCCAAATCCTTCAGCTGATAAACGATATGAGAAAGCAATTTAATACCGCTGTTATGTTGATAACCCATGATCTCGGAGTCATCGCTGAAATGAGCGATTATGTCGCAGTTATGTATGCCGGACATATTGTAGAGTATACGGATGTATTCACCTTATTTCAGAAACCGCTCCAT